>DASZFP010000055.1:0-1825 GCA_035939615.1 Burkholderiaceae bacterium
GCGCAAACGCTGCTCAAGCTGCCGTATTACCCCGCGGCGCTCGCCCGAGCCGTCACCGCGCGCCACGCGCTGACGCCTCCTTGCACTGCCACCCGCATGAGCCCGACCCAGGAACCCACGATACGAGAACGATACACCACTTAAGGCCCGGAACGGAGCTGTAGAGCGAAATGACGTTAGCCTGAATCGGCGCCACACTTCTCCTTCTCCGCCCCATTGCAGTCCGTTGAAAAATCGGGTTTTCAGCAGTCCCGGTCTGGTCTGATCGTGACGGCGAGTGCGCCGAACTGATCGCCGGTGGCGACCATCATGACGACGATCAGCCCGCCCTCGGGTGCTGGGATAGCAAAGAACCAGGCGGAAGACCGCGCCCGGAACTCCCGGGGCGTTCCAGCCCCGGTCAGCAGGCGCATAATCAATCCCAGGTTGTATCCAGTGACATGGATCAGGTAGCGCTTCTGCACGTTGTTCCGGCCACGCAGCCAGACCCGGCGCATACCACCGCGATCGAGGATCAGTGCGAAGCCACGTTCCACCAATTCCGCCCGTAGCTTGAAGACCTGCCGGGCGACTCCGGAGAGCAGCCGCGTCCGGTTATTGTAAACCGCCCGCCGCGCCGCATCGTCGCCGTGCCAGCGTGAGAATTCGTCGCGGTGCGGCTCGGAGATGCGCGTCTTCCACGGGCCGCCGTCAAGCGTTTTCAGCCCGGTGCGCGAATGATACCCCTTGTCGGCGATCAGTTCGGCTGGTGCCTCGGGGGTCGGTGCGACCTCCACCGCCGCGAGATGCTCGGCCGCGCTGGCCAGCGTGTCCGGCATCGTCGTGGTGTCACCCTGGTCGGCAGCATGCACCTCGGCAGCGATCACCGCGCCGGTATCGAGGTCCATCGCATGCTCGGGCTTATAGGCCAGATGCGTGCGGCCGTCTTTCAACTTGGCGATCCTGGCATCCGGGTCGGTTGGGCTCTCCCAATCCGCGTTGGACAGTTTCTTGTTCTTGCGATTGCGGTCGAGCCGGACCAGGTCCTCGATCGTTGGCGTCTCAATGCCGCTCTCTTTTGCCATGCGCGTCAGCATCTCGCGATAGCCTTCGCCGCTGTCGCGCCGCACGATCGTGCGCAAGGCCGCGTTGGCCTCCATCGTCGAGGCATCGACACCGATCCGCGCGCCCTTTACCAGGCCATGCTCGGCCACACGTTGCAGGACCCAGGTGAACACCTTGTCGTGGACTTCGAGCGGCAGACGGCTCCGGGTGCGGCTCAGCCAGGAATGGTCCGGCACTCGCTCGCGCTCGCCGAGGCGCAGGAATTCACGCAGCGACAGACTGTCGGTGCAGCGCCACTCGAGCCCCCGCTCGCTGTCGATGCCTTCGAAGTAGCCGACCAGCAGCATGCGGAAGTAGCGGCCCGGCGGCAGCGACGGGCGGCCGCGTCGCGGCGCATACTCCGATGCACACTGCATCTCCACGAACCCGTCGAAGTCGGACGCGATCAGCACCGTTTGCAGCTTGTCGTAGAAGGCGTGACCCGGAGAGCGTGGCATCTCCGCCCACGACACCAGCATGTCCGCCTGCCGTTCCCGCTGCCGTCCAAGAGCCACCCGCCACCCGCCTTCCTCGCCAGAAGCTCAGCGGATCAAACCCAGCCCGATTTCGTCAACGGGCTGTTAACGTCGCGCAGGAGCGTACGCGGCAGCCCTGATAGAAACGAGTCGAACGTGACGATCGTCGAGAGCTTGGAGCGCTGGCGAAAGAGCAATCTTGATCGCCCGGCTTATCTTGTCGAAATCTGCGCCGCGCTCGGCGTTTCGGAAAGAACACTTCGCCA
>DASZFP010000056.1:0-33441 GCA_035939615.1 Burkholderiaceae bacterium
AGACCGGCGTTGACAGTGTCAGTGAGCAGCCTTGGCGGCCTCGACCGCTTCATGCAATTCCTTTTCTGCAGCACGAAGGAGCTCCTCGGCCTTGGCTCCGTGGCCCTGCATGTCGTAGTGGTTCGCAGCGCGTGCGCGCTCCATTTCGTGGATCGATTCCTGGAGGTGCTTGTGCACGCGTTCCAGGTCGTGCCAGTCGCGGACCTGCGCCAGCGCCAGTCCGGTGAACAGTGCCAGCGCGGATGCGGCGATCACGAGCTTGTTCATGTGCGTGTCTCCTTGAGCGAGGGTGGTATCGCGTTGCGGCGGGGATCGCCGCCGTTCGCGTCCCGCCCGCCACAACGCCACCGGCCGCGAGTGCGTTGACCCGGGCGCCGCCGCTTTACCGGCTGTTACACTCGATTGCGATGCGCCTTTACGTCGATTCCAATTACCTCTCGCCGTATGCGATGTCGGTGTTCGTCGCGCTTCGCGAGAAAGATCTCGAGTTTCAGCTGATCCCGATGGACCTGGGCGCCGGCGCTTGCCGCGAAGCGGCCTTCGTGAAGGCGTCGATCACGCAGCGCATTCCGACCCTGGTCGATGGCGGTTTCACGCTGTCGGAGTCCTCTGCCATTGCCGAGTACCTGGACGACATCTATCCGGGCACGCCGCTGTATCCGTCGGAGCCGGAGGCGAGGGCGCGCGCCCGTCAGGTACAGGCCTGGCTGCGCAGCGATCTGATGCTGATCCGGCAGGAGCGTTCGACCGAGGTCGTCTTCTACGGACCGACCGATCGGCCGCTGTCGGCCGAGGCGCAGGCATCGGCGGCGAAGCTGTTCGCCGCCGTCGCCGAGCTGTTGCCGCCCGGTCGCCAGCAGCTGTTCGACGAATGGTCGATCGCAGACACGGATCTTGCGCTGATGCTGAACCGGCTGGTGCTGAACGGCGACCCGGTACCGGATCGGCTGGCGGCGTACGCGAAACGACAGTGGGAGCGGCCGTCGGTTCAGCTGTGGGCGAATCAGAAGCGGCCCACCGGCCCGACCGCTTGAGGCACCGGGCCAAGCCGCCGCTCTGAGGCGCCGTGCGGGCGCCCTATATCAGCGCCGCACCTCCATGATCAGATCCCACACCGTCTGCGACGTCGGGTGCACCACCGTTTCGTAGTGATCCTTCAGTCCGGCGATTTCCAACGCCACCTCGAACGGAAATCCGTGCCGGCCGCCGCGCCGGTCGATCAGCAGATCCTCGAAGTAATTCAGGCAGGCGCGCGGCGCAGGCCACACGCGGGCCAGCGCATTGGCGATCCGAACGAACTGGATCGGCAGCAACGTTGGACGCACGTCAGCCGGCAGACTGGCCAGCCACTTGATCGTGTCGCCGTGCAACGGCTCCGGCGGCTGCGGCCGGCGCCGGGCGATCACGTCATCGAGCGATTCGTGCAGTATCGCGGCCATGCGGATGTCCCCCGGGTCCCGGATCCGCGTCCGCCCCCGCCCTGGTTGCGCGACGCTAATGACTCAACGTCAGTCCGATTTCCGGAGTGTGACAGCCGTGCCCGCTCCCGACAATCGGGGAGACCCCCTCCTTTTCGCGTGATTTAGCGGGTGTACCAATGACGGATTTGAGCGAGTCGGGAGCTCCTTGGCTGCGTGCGGCGACCGCTGGGGAACCCAAACGGTCCGTTCGTCTATTCGACCCTGACCCCGATCAGCGACGCTGGCCCGGGCGGATAGGCGGGTGCGAGCCGCTCGAGGGCATCCAGCAGGATCTGCATCACCATCAGGTTGCGATGGCTCTTGCTGTCGGACGGCACCACGTACCAGGGCGCATGGGCCGCAGCGGTCGCCCCCAGCGCGAGCTCGTAGGCGCGCTGGAAATTGCTCCACAAGGCGCGCGTCTTCAGGTCCGATTCGTCGATCTTCCAGCGCCGATCCGGGTCATCGATGCGCTGCTGAAGGCGCCGCTTCTGCTCGTCCTTGCTGATGTGCAGGAAGCACTTGATCAGCGTGGTTCCACAATCGGCCAGCAGCTGCTCGAAGGCCCGGATATGACCATAGCGGCGTTCACGCTCGGCGTCGTTGATCAGGCCCGTGACGTACTCGACCAGGACCGCCTCGTAGTGCGAACGGTTGAAGACCACGATTTCGCCCGCGGCCGGCACGTCGCGGTGATGGCGCCACAGGAAATCGCGCTCCGCCTCCAGTGCCGTGGGCACCTTGTACGAGACCGCACGCACGCCCAGCGGGTCCACCGCCTGGAACACCGAACGGATCGAGCCGTCTTTGCCGGCAGTATCCATCCCCTGCAGCACGAGCAGCACCCTATGGCGCTTGGCCGCATGCAACCGGTCCTGCAGCCCCGCCAGCCGCCCCGAGAGCTCGGCCAGCCGCGCCTTGTCGGCGTCCTTGTCGCCGACCGAAAACGGCCGCTGCGCCGGGTCGATGCGCGCCAGATTGACGGGGCCCGCTTCACGCAGGCGCAGGGACTTGAACGGATCGGTCATATGGCCGCCGGCGGGGCGCGCCCGCCGTCACGCTACCAGCCGGGGACGGGCTAACAACCCTGTTCGTGGTCTGGTTTAGCCGGTAGATTACGCCCGAGTAGCAGCAGCGGGGTGGCCGAGGGAACCCGCTGCCTTCCGGGCGATCGCGATCGTCACCGATGAAGCTCAGTCCCGAACAATTTCAGATGCTTTCGGCGTTGTTCGATCAGGCGCTGGAGCTGCCGCCGCCGCAACGCAGCGCGTGGATCGCGGACATTACCGAGCGGCATCCCGGCATGGCGCCGGAGATGGGCGTGGCATTGCGCAGCATGCTGGAAAGCCAGGTGCAGGCGCAGACCGTGGAGTTCATGCGTACGCTGCCCAAGCTCGTCGAGGCCGATGGGCCGGCACTGGCCGGCGGGCCTGAGCCCGGCGCGCCGGTCGGAGCCTATCGACTGGTGCGCGAGTTGTGCCGGGGTGGCATGGGCGCGGTGTGGCTGGCCGAACGCGCGGACGGTGTGCTGAAGCGGCCGGTGGCGCTGAAGCTGCCGCTTCTGAGCGGGGAATCCAGCGCCCTGCGCGAGCGCTTTGCGCGCGAGCGCGACATCCTGGCGGCGTTGAGCCACCCGAACATCGCGCGACTGTACGACGCCGGGTTCACCCACCTCGGCCAGCCGTTCCTCGCCCTCGAATACATTGAGGGACGCACGCTGCTGGACGATTGCGCGGCGCGCGGACTCGGGCTGCGCGAGCGCCTCGATCTGTTCGGCCAGGTGCTGGAGGCCGTCAAGTACGCGCACGCGAACCTGGTCGTGCACCGGGACTTGAAGCCGTCGAACATCCTGGTGACGGCCGACGGGCAGGTCAAGCTGCTCGATTTCGGCATCGCCAAGCTGGTGGCCGACGGTGCGGCATCGGAGACGGAGCTGACGCAGCTGGGCGGTCGCGCGATGACGCCCGACTACGCCAGCCCGGAGCAGGTCCTGGGACATCCGATCACGACCGCCACCGACGTGTACTCGCTGGGGGTGCTGCTGTGCGAGCTGATGTGCGGCGAGCGGCCGTACCGCCTGAAGCGCACCTCGCGCGGGGCGCTGGAGGAGGCGATCGTCACGGTGGAGCCGCTGGCTCCCAGCACGATGGTGCGCGACCCTGCGCGGGCGCGGGAGCTGCGCGGGGACCTGGACACGATCGTGCTGAAGGCATTGAAGAAGACACCCGCGGAGCGCTATGAGAGCGCGGCGGCACTGGCCGAGGACCTGCGGCGCCACCGGGCGCATCTGCCGGTGCTGGCGCAGCCCGACTCCAGCTGGTACCACTTCAACCGGTTCGTGGTGCGCAACTGGATTCCGGTGGCCGCGATCGCCGGCGTCTTCGTTGCCCTGGTGGCCGGCACCGGGGTTGCGCTGTGGCAGGCGCACAACGCGCTGCAGGCGCAGGCGCGCGCGGACGAGGTCAAGCGCTTCATCGCGTCGATCTTCAGCGACACCGGCCCGGCCCAGGGCAAGGGCGGCATGGCCAGCGCAGCCGAGCTGCTCGAACGCGCCAGCCAGCGTGTTCCGCGCGAGTTCGCCGCCAATCCACGCGTGGCCGCCGAGCTCGATCGCATCATCGGCGAAGCGCTGGAGCATCTGGGCGAGGACCACAAGGCCCGCGAACACCTGGAGCAGGCCCTGAAGCGCGACAGCGCGGCGCTGGGCGAACACGACCTGGCGGTGCTGCGCCTGAAGATCGGACTGGCCGGCACCTGGCAGGCGACATCGGCCGAGGCCAAACCGCTGCTGATCGCGGCCGCCGACGAGCTGCGCCGTCTGGGTCAGGCCGGAGCAGGCGATCTGGTCTATGCCTTGCGCGAGCTGTCCATCATTCAGGTCCAGGACGGCGGCGAGCAGGCCCTGGCGACGGCGCGCGAAGGCGTCGCAGTGGCCGACCGATGGCTCGAGCCCGGCGACCCGCAGCGGCTGATCGCCCTGTCGACACTGGTTGACATGTTGCGCGTGTACAGCCGATACCCCGAGGCGCTGGTGGTCGCGCAGCGCGCCGTCGAGCTGGCCCGACAACAGCTCGGATCCCAGCGCCCGAACAAGCGCCTCGCGATGGCCGAAGCGGACCTCGCGCTCGTGTTGTCCCATAACGACCGGCCGGCCGAAGCGGCCGTGCTGGCCCGCCAGGCGCTGACCGATCTGACCGCGCTGGAGAGCGGCGACAACGTCGACGTGTATTGGGCCGCCCTGGCGCTGGCCCAGTCGCTGAGGCTGTCGGGGCAGTTGAACGAAGCCATCGATAACTACGGCCGGGCCATCCGGATTCTCGGCCGTCAGGTCACCGGCCCGAGCGCTGACAAGGGTGCCTTGCACCAGCGCCTCGGCGAGACGCAGCTGGACGCCGGTCGCCCGGGCGAGGCCTTGGCCGAGATCCAGATCGCCGATCAGTCGATGGCGGCTGCCGGAGGAGACCCGAATCGCTGGCGGACGCTGGAACGGCAGCTCGATCGTGCGCAGGCGCTGATCTACCTGGCGCGCATCGACGAAGCCCGGGCCCTGATCGATACGGTGTCGATGCAGCCGGGCCAGGGTGCAGCGGGCGCGGATCCCACCCATCAATTCGCCCGGGTGGCGCAGTTGCGGGCCCTGGCGTTGCGGCTGAACGGCCAGGGCCGGCAGGCCGTCGATGTCGCCGGGGCGGCGCTGCGCCAGGCACCGGAGGGGTTGGGACCCCGAACCGCCGCCGGGCTGCGGGTCGCCCTGGCGCAGGCGCTGCTCGACACCGGGCAGGCGCAAGCGGCACGCCCTCTGCTGGTCGAGGCCCTGGCCCAGTACCAGACAGCACAGGTCGATCTGTCGCCGCGCTTGGCCGATGCGCTGGTCAGCCTGGGACGGGCTGACCTGGATCTGGCCAGACCCGAATCGGCGCTCGCGTCCTTGAAACGTGCGCACGACTTCTGGCGCCAGTTCGATCCGAACAACCTGTGGGCCGCCGAATCGGCCTACTGGTACGGCCGTGCGCTGGTGGCCGCCGGTCAGCTCGACCCGGGGCGAGGGCTGATCGCGCCGGCGCGCGCGCGCCTGCTGCGATCACCCTTTGCGGTGCATCGTCAGCTCGTTGCCGTCGATCAAGCCGCGCGCGGGTGAATCGGGATCACGCGCGCCGACTGATGGCCCCGCAGGCGCGCCAGCAGTTGCTCCCGGCGCTCCCGCACCGCCTGCAGCGAGGCGGCCTTCACGTGCCCGAACCCGCGAATTCGTTCGGGCAGCGATGCCAGCTCCACGGCCACCGCGCGGTTGCGTGCGTCCAGCCGTCCGAGCACCTCGTCGATGGTCTGCTCGTATTCGCCGATCAGCGCGCGTTCGGTGCGGCGCTCGGCGCTGTAGCCGAACAGATCCAGCGGCGTTCCGCGCAGGAACTTCAAGGGCGCCAGCATCCGGAACACGGTCCCGACCCAGGGACCGAACCGGTACTTGCGGGCAATCCCGGTGTGCCGGTCGCGGCGTGCCAGGATGGGCGGCGACAGGTAGTAGTTCAGCCGGTACGGCCCTTCGAACTGCTCGGCGAGGTTGCGGCCAAAGGCCGGATCCGCGTGCAGGCGCGCCACTTCGTACTCGTCCTTGTACGCGAGCAGCTTGAAGTAATAGCGCGCCACCGCCTCCGACAGTTGGGTCGATCCGACCAGGCGGTCCGATTCGACCCGGCGCACCCGATCGACCAACTCGGAGTAGCGGCGCGCGTAAGCGGCATCCTGGTAGCTGGTCAGAAATTCGATCCGACGCGCGGTCAGCTCCGCGAGGGAACCGGACAAGCGCTTGAACTCGATCACCTGTGCCGGGAAGGCGGCGCCCCGCACCGCCGCCGCATCGAAGGCCGCCGCGCGACCCCATTCGAACGCGCGCTGGTTGGCCGGCACGGCCGCGCCGTTCAGCTCGATCGCGCGCTTCAGGCTCTCGTACCGCACCGGCAGCCAGCCGCGCTGCCAGGCGAATCCCAGCATGAACGGGTTGGTGAAAATGGCGTCGCCCATCAAGGCCGTGGCCAGAGCCTGCGCATCGATACGCGCGAAGTCCGATTCGCTGCCGATCGCCTCGGCGATGCGGCGCTCCAGGTCCGGGGCGCGACTTGTCCAGTCGGGGTTGCGCACGAACTCGGCCGTGGGCGACTCGGCCGTGTTGACCACGGCGCGCGTACGCCCGGGCCGGAACTTCGAAAGCGTCTCGTGGCCGGCGCTGACGATCAGGTCGCACCCGAGCAGCAGATCGGCCTCGCCGGTCGCGATGCGCGTCGCGTACAGGTCCTCCGAGCGGGCCGCCAGCCGCACGTGCGAGTACACGGCCCCGCCTTTCTGCGCCAGACCGGCCATGTCGAGCACCGACACGCCGCGGCCCTCCAGGTGGGCCGCCGTGCCGATCAGCTGGCCGACCGTCACCACGCCGGTTCCTCCGACCCCGGTGATCACGATTCCGTACGACTTGCCCGGCGGCAGCGGCGCGATCTCGGGTTGCGGTGCCTGAGGCGGAGCCGCCTCGGCCGCGCGCGGCCGGCGCAGTGCCCCGCCCTCGACCGTCACGAAGCTCGGGCAGAAGCCGTTCAGGCACGAAAAATCCTTGTTGCACGAGGACTGGTTGATGCGGCGCTTGCGCCCGAATTCGGTCTCGTACGGCTCGACCGCCAGGCAGTTCGACTGCACGCTGCAGTCTCCGCAGCCTTCGCACACCAGCTCGTTGATCACGACGCGACGCGCCGGGTCCGGAAAAGCGCCGCGCTTGCGGCGCCGGCGCTTCTCGTTGGCGCAGGTCTGGTCGTACACCAGCACGGACACGCCGTGATATTCGCGCAGCTCGCGCTGAACCGCGTCGAGCTCATCGCGTGGACGGATCGTCGTGCCTTCGGCGAACGCGGCGCGCGCGCCGTACTTGTGCGGCTCGTCCGTGACCACGACGATGCGCTGCACACCCTCGGCGGCCACCTGCCGGGTGAGCTGCGGTACCTCCAGCACGCCGTCGACGTGCTGGCCGCCGGTCATCGCGACCGCGTCGTTGTACAGAATCTTGTAGGTGATCGCCACCTTGGCGGCCACCGCGGCGCGAATCGCCAGGTAGCCGGAGTGAAAGTAGGTGCCGTCGCCCAGGTTGGCGAAGATGTGGGGCTCGGAGGTGAACGGCGCCTGGCCGATCCATGGCACCCCTTCGCCGCCCATCTGCGTGAAGGTCGAGGTGCCGCGGTCCATCCAGACCACCATGTAATGGCAGCCGATGCCGGCCACGGCGCGCGAACCCTCGGGGACCCGGGTCGAGGTGTTGTGCGGGCAGCCCGGGCAGAAGTACGGCAGCCGTTGCGGCGTGGGCTCCACCTGCAAGGCGGATCGCTCGCTCGCTGCGATCACCGCGAGCCGGGCCTGGATGCCGGCACGCACATCGGGCGGCAGCTCGAGCTTTCCGATGCGCGCTGCAATCGCCTTGGCCACGATGGCCGGTGAAAATTCGTCCGCCGCCGGCAGGATCCAGTTTCCCTGCGGCACGGCCCATTCGCCGCCGTCCTTCTCGTCGAACTTGCCGATCACGCGCGGCACCCGCTTGCCGGCGGCGATCCACTGGAACAGCTCCTCCTTCAGCTGGTACTCGATCACCTGGCGCTTTTCCTCGACCACCAGGATTTCGGTCAGACCCTCGGCGAAATCGCGGATCGTGCGCGCCTCCAGCGGCCACACCATCGCGCACTTGAACAGGCGTATGCCCACGCGCCGGCAGGTCGGCTCGTCCAGTCCCAGGTCGAACAGCGCCTGACGCGTGTCCAGGTAGGCCTTGCCGCTGGCCACGATGCCGAAGCGCGCGTCGGGCGAATCGATCTCGGTGCGGTTGAGGCGGTTTTCGCGGCAGTAGGCGAGCGCCGCATACAGCTTGTGGTCGAGCAGCCGCGCCTCCTGCGCAAGCGGAGCATCGGGCCAGCGGATGTTCAGGCCTCCGGGCGGCATCGCGAAGTCCTCGGGCAGCCGGATGCCGACCCGGTCCGGATCCACGATCACCGAATGGGACGCCTCGACCACCTCGGTGACGCACTTGAAGCCGACCCACACGCCCGCGTAGCGGCTCATCGCGTACGCGTGCAGGCCCAGGTCCAGGTATTCCTGGATCGAGGCCGGATACAGCACCGGAATCATGCAGGCCTTCAGGATGTGGTCGGACTGGTGCGCCAGAGTCGAACTCTTGGCGCCGTGGTCGTCGCCGACCGCGACCAGCACGCCGCCTCTCGGGCTGGTGCCGGCCGCATTGGCGTGCTTGAACACGTCGCCGCAGCGATCCACCCCGGGGCCCTTGCCGTACCACATCGCGAAAACGCCGTCGTAGCGGGCGCCCGCGAACATGTTGACCTGCTGCGTTCCCCACACCGCGGTGGCGGCCAGGTCCTCGTTGACCCCGGGCTGAAAGCGGACGTGGTGCCGCTCCAGGTGGGCGCGCGCGCGGCTGGCGGTCATGTCGACGCCTCCGAGCGGAGAGCCGCGGTAGCCGGTCAGGAAGCCGGCTGTATTCAGGCCCGCGGCCAGGTCACGCTGACGCTGCAGCATCAACAGGCGCACCAGCGCCTGCGTCCCGCTCAGGTAGACGCGCCCCCGTTCGCGCGTCCATCGGTCCTCGAGGCTCGCCTGCTCCAGCGCCTGGCGCAGGTCCGGGTCCAGTGGTGCATTCATCTGACGGCTCACGCGCCCGCGATCGGTTGCAGCGGGTCAGGGACTTCGGGCCAGCAGAATACTCTTGGAGTCGGACCGGCTCAATTGCCGTTGGCGTGCGCCTTGTCCTCGCGTTGCGCGTCGGAGTGTGTCTTGTCGGGCGTGCTCACGCGCAGATTGCCCCGGACGTCCTGGCAAACCGGCTGCTCCACGTAGTCGTCCTCGTCGTCATCGGTCTGCTGGCGGCAGATCTGGGGCGCCCAGGCATCGAAGCGCTTCTCCAGGGCTTCGCCATGAGCAATCCAGAAGGCGGTATCGATCTTCAGTGCGCGCGACAGGTTGGCCTGCGACGAGGGCAGCGACCGGGCCAGGTCGTCCGCGAGCAGCGGCCAGGCCTTCACGTTGGTCGGTCCGTAGGGTACGTGCTCGGACAACGTCTTCTGCCGTTCGGGGGTGCTGGCGAAGGAGATGAACCGGTACGCCTCGGACAGCCGGGCAGAGCCTTTCAGAATCGCCCAGCTGTCGACGTCGTACAGACTATGGTCCCACGCGATCTTGAAGTGCTGGTTGCGCGGCTGTTCGGGGTCGAACCAGAGCGTGTAGGCCGAGCTCATCACCATGTTGCCTGCGGACAGCTGGGCCCCCGGCTGGGCCGCAGCCTCCCACCAGATCGTGTGCGGCTTGATCTGCTCCAGTTTTCGGAATGCCCGCTGCACGCCGGCATCGGTGGCCAGCAGCGGATACACATCGGTCGGTGCCACCCCGTCGGCCAGCAGCGCGATCTCCAGCGTGTATTTCGCGCTGCGACGCAAGCCCCGCTTGCCGGGGTACCTCTTGACGTCCCAGAAGTCGGCCCACGAGTTCGGAGTCGCCTTGAGCCGATCGGAATACACCAGGGCGAGCGACCAGGCGAAGATGCCGACGCCGCAATCGGACACCGCGCCGGGGATGAAATCGCTCCCCTGGCCGATCCGGCCGATATCGAGTTTCTCGAACAGGCCCTGCTCGCAGCCCAGCTGCAGAGTCCTCGACTCGACCTGGATGACGTCCCAGTCGGGTTTGCCGCTTCTGACCATCTGCTCGAGCTCAGTGGTCTGGCCGTCGTAGGAGAACGATTTGATCCGGATGCCGGTCGACTGGCCGAACGCGTCGTAGTACGCCTTGGTCAGGGCGTCCTGGTCGGCCCGCCCGAACGAGATCACCGTGAGCTGCTTGGCATCGGACGCGTACAGGCCGGCCGACCACAAGCCGGCCAGTACCAGCGCCGCGACCCTCGCGCAAGCTCGATGCATGCCTTAATCGTCGTTGCGGTCGTTGCGGCCGATCTCGGCTGCTTCGCCGGTGAGCTTGACGATGTCCAGACCGCCGCCGACGCGGTCGCCGCAGTACAGCAAGCCGCGATTGTCGACGTCGGTGTTGTCGCACGACACGTCCAGCGAGCTGCCGTTGACGCCGTTGACGGTCCAGCCGCTGGGCTGGGTGAAGCTGTTCACCGGCGCGATGAAGTGCGCCACTTCCCTCGGGTGGTACGGGTCGCGAATGTCGGTGACGCGGATGCCCGCATCGAACCAGGCACTGGTCATCAGCTTTCCGTAGTACGGATCGTCGAAGTTCTCCGCCATCGAATGCACGCCGAAGCGCGTTCCGCGCGAGCAGAAGTTGGGCCGCCCCGAGAAGTCATCCACCGTGACGGTCGAGATCGGCCACGGATGCTGCTCGGCGCTGGTGCTGCCGCCCTGGCCGATCGTGCTCGTGATGTCCAGCAGGTACAGCAGGTGGGGAGAGCCCTGGCAGCGGTTATCGGTTTCCTCCGAGCTCAGCGCCAGGATGTCGCGCACGTTGTTGTTGGAGAAGTTGGCGTACTGCTTCAATGCAATCCCGTAGTACGGCATCGACGAGTGCCCACCTTCCACTCCCGGCATGTAGATTGCGCCGACCTGGCTCTTCAGCAGCTCCGCCTCGGTGGGCTTGGAAGGATCCGCGTACATCCCGGTCCCATAGGGCGCCGGCAACACTTTGGTCAGATCGTTGATCTGGAAGATCCCGTCCGACCCCACGCCGTATGGCATGTAGAGGCGATTGATCGCCTTGCCCCGTAAGGTTGAAACGACGATCGGTCCGTGCACACCTGGGGGCACGGTCTTGGTTGTGTTCTCAGTGCCCGGGATGACGAAAGTCGAGCCCGGATTCTGGCCCGGGTAGCCGAAGTCCATGATGTACTTCGGATTCTTGGGATCGTTCAGGTCGTAGATCTTCAGGTGCTGGTTCGGACTGCTCTTGTTGTTCCAGCCGTCGTAGGACGGGTCCGTCTTCTTGGTGGCTCCACCCACGATGTAGGCGATGCCGGTCTTGCAATCCCACCAGCTTCGGTGGGTGACGCTCAGACCCGAGACTGGCGTGGAAACCAGAGAGGGCTTGGTCGTGGACGGATTGGTGACGTCCCACACCTCGTGTGACACCGCGCCGTTTTCACGCAGCAGGTAGGTATGACCCGGCAGCCCCTTGGTCAGGTCGTTGCCGTCGCACAGCTTGACCATGCGGGCCCCGCCCTTGTCGGCCGGAATGTGCCACAGGTACTTCGGACGGGTCGGGTCGGTCACATCGACGACCGAGGTGCCGTTGGTCTCCGTTGCGCCGGTCATCGGGTTGAGCATCGTCCCGTTGAAGTGGCCGGCATAGGCGATGACCTGGTTGCCTTGTGTATGGACCGTGGTCTGGTAGGTGACGCGCCCCTGCAGATCGTTGTGGCCCAACCAGGTCGTGTTGTAGGTATTCGAGCCATCGCGATTGAGCGTTCCGCGCGGGGCCGGGGAATCCATGTCATTGGCGCACCAGGCTTGACCTCCAAGCGCCAGCAGGGCTGCTGCGGTCAACCACGGCAGGGGCCGTGCGCGCCGGCCGTTCGATTGCGACTTCAGTTCTTGTCTCATGGATGGTTCTCCTTGTTTGCCTCGACACAAACGATCATTTTTTGATCAACCGACCCGACGTATCAAACTGCAGCACCCGATCGCCGTAGTTCCAGGTCGTCTGCCGCCCGTCCACCACCTCTTCCTGCGTGACTGCGGTCGGCTCGCCCAGGATGGCGCGCACCTGCTGTTGCGTCATGCCCTCCGCAGGCTCGGTCGGCGCATTGGCGCTCGGGTCACTGTCGGCCAGGGGCGCGTCGGTCTCGCCCGCGGAAGCATTGGCCCTGGTGTCGCGCGAGTCCCGCGCGGTGCCAGCCGCTGCGCCCGATGGCCTATCAGCCGCCGGCGCAGCGACCGACGCGCCCTGCGCGGCGCCGGCAGCGGACGCAGCGCTTTTTGCATCGCCCATATCCGGCAGCCGCACCCCGGAGTCGGCCTCGCACGGCATGTTCTGGAGCACCTGTTTGCCGTCCTTGCCGGTGCACTGGTAGATGGTGTCTGCGCAGGCCGGCGCCGCACACAGGCAAGCGACAGCCCAGCCGACCCACAGGCTCGAGGGATTTGCCACTATCTTGTCTCCTTGACCGCCCGGATGTGTTGCGGACCGCGCCTGAAAAACGTTTCTTGATCTTGTTGAAAGGACATTCTTCTCGCTGAAAGGGGCGGTTGCAATAAGAGTTACTGATGTTCGATGTACGCCCCCTAGCCGAATCATGCTATTCGCACGAAAGAGCATCCGGAACGCGGCCGTTGCGCACCGATTGTGAATGGCCGGTTGCAACTTCCTTAGGTTGTCGACTAATAAGCTTCAGCAATTCAGCGGGCCGGGAGTCGTAGGGCAGTCAGGTGACATCAATTCCTTTGACTTCCCGTCCACGAATCCGCCCTCATAGCGCATACCCTTGGCCGAGATATAAAGTCCCTTGCCGTCGACCTTGCCGTCCTTGAACTCGCCTTCATAACGGGCGCCATTTTCCCAGGTGTAGACGCCTTTTCCGCTTGGTTTGCCTTTTGCCCATTCGCCCACATAACTGTCCGCTCCTCGCGCTTCGCCGTGCCCCTGAGCCAATTCCGTCGATTCATCGCAGCCCCCTTCGTAATACCCGCGAAGAAATAAGGGCAGGTGATCGTCGCAGCCGCAGGACATGGCCGATTCGCTCAACGCGATCAACGCCCCCAGAACCGTGAGCCTGAAGACAACGGTTTTCATCGCTGCTCTCCTCGAGACAGGTTATCCGACTGCGCGCGCAGGGGCGTTTGCGTCAGCGATGCGCGTTGCTTTGCCTGTGCAGGCGCGGCGAAAAAACAGGGCACGCGTAACAGCGTGCCCTGTTGGCCGCTTCACCGCTAGCGCGTTGAGCGTTGACTTGCGCCCTGTCGCATCAACTCGGCTCAGTCATCGTTACCGCCATCGTCACCTGGAAAAGCGATTCGTCTTGCCTCCCCGGTCAGTTTCAGGATGTCCATCCCATTGCCGATGCGGTCCACGATGTAGACGTAGCCGCGGTTGTCGACTTCGACGTTGTTGGTCATGTAGGTGTTGTTGGGAGCAGCCGGCACGTAGAACCCCACCTCCACGGGTGCCTGCGGGTCGCGGATGTCCCAAGCGCGCACACCGGCGTTGAAGTAAGCGGTGAACGTCACCTTGCCGTAATACGGATTGCGGAAGTTCTCCTCGACCGAGTGCGTGCCGAAGCGCTGACCACGCAAGCAGTAGTTGCCTCGCGGGAATTTCTCACCCGAGTGCGGATTGACCCACATCGTTGACATCACCATCGGTCCCTGCCACTGGTCCTGCCGCAAGCCGATCGAGTTTTCCGTCGACACGTCGACGACGAAGCCCCAATGTTGTGAAGTGCAGTCGCCTGCTTCGGAGGTAAGCAGCACGATGTCTCGCACATCAGGAACAGTCTGTAGGCTCTTCGCCGCTATGCCGAACACCGGAAAGGAAGTGTGGCCGCCCTGGTCCGGATTCAGGGACATTCGCCCGACCTGCGCTGACAGCAGGTCCGCCTCCGTGGGGGTGTCGGGATCGCCCATGTAAGTGCCGCCGTAGGCCGGGGGTAGCAGTTTTTTCCGGTCCAGAATCTGCAGCACGCCGTCGGACCCGATGCCCCATGCCGCGTAGATGCGGTTCCCGATGACGTCGTCTGCGGTGGCGCCCCTCGCGAGCTTGCCGGCAGCATTGGGATGCTCATAGGCGGAGATCGCACCGTGAAGCGCTGGGGGCACAGGTCCGGTTGAACCCGGCTGGGTACCCAGCAATCCGTAGGTGCGGATGTACTTCGGCGGGGCATTCGGATTCGACCAATCCATGATGAGCATGGACTGGCTTTCGCGCCAGAGAGGCTTGCCCGACGTGGCGTTCTTGCTGCCGGGCATATACGCGATACCGGTCTTGCACTCCCACCAGTCCTTATGCGTTGAGCGAAGGTTCCGCACGGCCGACAGAAGCACGGGTGCGTGAATATCGGTCACGTCATACATCTCATACCCCGAGGCGCTGCTTCCCTGAATGTTGCGCAAAAGATAAACCTTGCCCGCCGTTCCGCCCGGCAGATCGGAGCCCAGGCACATGCGCGCCATCTGCGCCTGGCCGCCGGTGACCGGGACCGGAATATGGAATGTCTGGACCGGGTTCTTCGGATCGGTGACATCAATGATCATCGTTCCGTTGTCTTCCAATTTGCCGCCGTTTAGCGGATTGGGAAGGGGGCCGGGTGAGTTGTTCAAGTTCGGGGCGTTATGCAAGCCCGCGAACGCGATCGTCCTTCCATCCGGATACACGATGACGTTCGGCTGGTAGGACCCACGACCTTGCAGATCAACGTGTCCCACCAGCTTCATGTTCTTCTGTTCGCCGCTTTGAGTGATACCCGCCGCCAGCGCGCTGGAGCTGAAAGCGAGAACCGTCAAAGTCGCAGCCGATAATTCGATAAGCCGCGTTTTGCCGCTCTTGCATGGTAAGGATTGCATGTCCCCTCCTACAAAGGGATTCAATCTCATCGGATGTCAAAGACTCGTCGCAACTCCTCCTGGTTACGACACGGAACCCTGTTTAAGATCGTCGACCGTCAGAACTTCAGGTGTTCCTTGGCTTTGCGAGCGCGACTCGGCGCTCGCCCTCCACTCAACTACTTTTTCGACAATCGACCGGAAGCGTCAAACTGCAGGACGCGGGAATCGTCGTAGATCCAGGTTATTTCAAGGCCCTGGGACGCCTCTTCCTGCGTGATGGCGGTCGGCAGGCCCAGGATGGCCCGCACTTGCTGTTGTGTCATGCCCACCTCAGGTTCGTTCGGCAAACTGGCGCGCTCGCCGCTGCCGGTCCCGGTCGTATCGGTCGCGGTCCCAGGCACATCAGCGGCGGTCGCGGCGCCAGGCGCGCCCTGCGCGGTGCCGGGCGCGAGCGGCGCGCTGATCGGTGCGCGCACATCCATCCGCACCGAGACCGCGGAATCGGTGTCGCACGGCATGTTCTGGAGCACCGGACCTCCGTTCCGGCCGGCGCAGGTGTAAATGGTGTCGCCTTGGGCTGACGCTGCACAAAGACACAAGAAGACCACGGCAACCGAAAGGCCCGGAGGATTCACCATTTGCCTGTCTCCCGACGTTCTTGCCACCACACCGCCTCAACGCGTTTCGGATTCTCCCGTCGCGTTTCGGTCGGCCTTCTCGTTCTTCTTATCGATCGAACGATTGTTCTCGCAAAAAGACGCCGAAGCAAACTAAAAGTCAATTCTTTTTTAGCGGAGCGACCAAGGGCCTTATCAACTTGCGGAGCTTTTACTCTCTTACTACCTGTATCCCGGTAGGAGACAAGGTGGACTTACGGGGGACATGTAGCGGTTTACAGTCGCTTTACATGCGCAGGCCGATTGTTGATCAATGGACCAGTTGATTGATCTCGATGATCGGCATCAGCACCGCCAGCACGATCAGCGTGACGACCAATCCCATCAGCAGGATCAGCGCCGGCTCCAGCAGCGAGGTGAACAGCAGCGTGCGTCGCTCCGCTTCGCTCGCGTGCATTTCGGCGGCGCGCGCCAGCATCTGCGGCAGCTGCCCGGTGGCTTCGCCCGACGCAATCAGGTGGATCAGAACCGGCGGGAACAGGCGCGCCTGGCGGGCGCCGCCCTCGCGCCGATCCTCCTTCCGAAGCGCGTTGGCCAGCGAAAAGCCCTCTCGCACCCGCACCGAAGCCTCGGCCACCCGGGCCCGCAGCGCGTCGTTGCCGAGCGTTTCCGCGGCTGCCTGCAGCGAGCGCAGGATTGGCACCCCCGAGCCCACCAGAATCGACAGCGTTCCGGCGAAACGCGCCGTGTTGATCGAGCGCGACAGCACGCCCACCACCGGCAACTTCAGCATCGAGCGGTGCCAGCTCAACCGCAGTGCCGGCACCTGCAGCGCCTGGCGCGTGACGAACACCGCCACCACGATCACCACCAGCACGATCCAGCCGTCGCTGCGGACGAAGTCCGACACCCCGATCATGATCCGCGTCAGAAGCGGCAGGGCCTGGCGGGTCTGCTCGAACACCTGCACGACCTTGGGCACCACGTACGTGAGCAGCCCCGTGACGACCAGCAGCGCCACCACCGTGACGATCGTCGGGTAGACGAACGCGAGCGAGATCTTCTGCTGCAACCGGGCGCGTTCCTCGATGAAATCGGCCAGGCTCGTCAGCACCGCAGCCAGCTGGCCCGATTCCTCGCCGGCGGCGATCAGCGCGCGGTAAAGGTCCGGAAACTGGCGCGGGTAGCGGGCCAGCGCGTGCGACAGCGGCGAGCCCGCCAGCACGTCGGTCCGTATCGCCGCCATCAGTTCGCGCATCGACTGCCGTTCGCTCTGTTCGACCAGCACCGTGAGCGCGTCGGCCACCGGCAGGGCGGCATTGAGCAGGCTCGACAGCTGGCGGGTCAGCACCGACAGCTCGGTCTGCGACAGGCGCCGCGTGAACACCGAGCCGGCGCCCGGGCGCGCCGCGCCCGACAGCACCGCCTGCACGCTGAGCGCGACCAGGCCGCGCGAGCGCAGCAGCTGGCGAGCAGCCCGCGCGCTGTCGGCCTCCAGCACGCCGGACTGCTCGTGGCCGCTCGGATCGACCGCGCTGTATCGAAAGGCGGCCATCACTTACTGCGTGAAGGGCAAACAGGCACGCTCGCTAGTCGCGCGTCACCCGCAGGACTTCCTCCTGCGAGGTCAGCCCGGCCGCGATCCAGCGCATTGCATCCGCTCGCAACGGCACCATGCTGGCTGCCTCGGCCAGGGCGCGGATCTCGGCGTCGCTGGCGCCGCGGTGCACCAGCGCGCGCAGCGCCTCGTCGACGGTCAGCAGCTCGTAGATCCCGGTGCGCCCCTGGTAGCCGGTCTGGCCGCACTGCGGGCAGCCGACCGGAACGAATCCGCGGCCGGCCGGATCGGGCTGCTTGCAGTTCTGGCACAGCTTGCGGATCAGCCGCTGCGCCAGCACCGCCAGCAGCGACGAAGCCAGCAGGAATGGCTCCACGCCCATGTCGATCAGGCGCGTCACGGCCGAGGCCGCATCGTTGGTGTGCAGCGTGGCCAGCACCAGGTGACCCGTCAAGGAGGCCTGCACCGCGATCTGCGCCGTTTCCAGGTCGCGGATCTCCCCGATCATCACGACATCGGGGTCCTGGCGCAGGATGGAGCGCAGCGCGCGCGCGAAGGTCATCTCGATCTTCGGATTGACCTGGGTCTGCCCGATCCCCTCGATGTCGTATTCGATCGGGTCCTCCACCGTCATGATGTTGGTGGTGCTCGAGTCCAGGCGCCGTATCGCCGCATACAGCGTGGTCGATTTGCCCGACCCGGTCGGGCCGGTCACCAGCACGATCCCGTGCGGCTGGTGCGCGAGCCGGTCAAAGGCGGCCAGCGTCCGGTCCGACATGCCCAGGTTGGTCAGGTCCAGCCGCGCCAGGTCCTTCTCCAGCAGCCGCAGCACCACGCGTTCGCCGTGACCGGTCGGCAGGGTCGAGACGCGCACGTCGAGCGCGCGTCCGCCCACCCGCAGCGTGATGCGGCCGTCCTGCGGGAGTCGCTTTTCCGCGATGTCGAGCTGGGCCATGATCTTGATCCGCGACACCAGCGCCTGGTGCAACCCGCGCTTGGGCCGCACCACGTCGCGCAGGGTTCCGTCGATGCGGAACCGCACCAGCGAGGTGTTTTCGAACGCCTCGACGTGAATGTCGGAGGCGCCGTCGCGCGTGGCCTGTGTCAGCAGCGCGTTGATCATCCGGATGATCGGCGCATCGTCGGCGGTCTCCAGCAGGTCCTCGACGTCCGGCACCTCCTGCATCATCCGGGAGATGTCGAATTCGCCCTCGATGTCGCCCACCACCTGCTGGGCCGAGCCTTCGTGGTGCGCGTACGCCTGCGAGATCGCCTGCGACAGCTTTTCGGTCGCGACCACCACCGGCCGTACCCGGCCGGGGAACACCCGCATCACCTCGTTGAGCGCCGTGATCGGGGTCGACTCGCCGATCCACGCCTCCGCGTCGCGTTCGGACAGCGGGCGCAGCAGGATCAGGTTGTCCCGCGCGAACGCGTAGGGAACGAAACGCTGTGCGACCGTCATACTCGTTGCTACGGGCCGACCAGCACCGGATCGTAGCCAAGCCGGCGCAGGACCGAGAGCGCATCGGCGATCTTGGTGGCCCGGCGCTCCACCGAGATCCGGATCCGCACGACGTCGCCCTCGGTGGTGCGCACGCTTTCCCAGTAGGAATCGAAGCCGGCTTCCTGCAGCCGCTGCTGCAGCTGGCGACCCCGGCCGATGTCGTGCACCGCCGAAACCTCTATCAACTGGATCCCTGCCCGGGCCGGGCTGGCGGCCGGCGCGGCGGCCACGCCCGCCGGTGCGGCCGCGCCGACGGCGGGCGTGGGCCGCACCAGCGCAACGGACTGCGCCACCACTGGCCGGGCCGCTTGCGGCGGATCGGAAGCGTTCGACTGTGGCACTGCGCTTGCAGGGGCGCTGGGCGGCGCCACGGGCAGCGACTCGGTGCCGGACGGCGCCGCCGGAGCGGGCGGCGCGGCCGGCTGCCGGCGGGCCGGGGGCGGGGGCAGATTCTCGAGCGACAGATCCGGCAGCGGCAACATGCTCGGCTGATGCGACTGCGACACCTGGGTGCGGATGTAGTCGTAGCGGCTGAGCGCGATGTCGCCCGCGGCCGACTCGTCGCGGATGATCGTGGGGCGCAGGAACACCATCGTCTGTGTCTTGATGTGATCGCGCGTGTCGTAGCGGAACAGCCGCCCGATCAGCGGCAGGTTGCCCAGAAACGGAACCTTGTTCTGGGTTTCGTCGGCCTGGTCCTGGATCAGGCCGCTGATCACGACGAAGCTGCCGTCCTCGACGATCACGTTGGTCTGGAAGCTGCGCTTGTTCAGCGTCGGGTTATCGGCTTGCGAGCCGGTGGCCACGGAGGAGTCTTCTATGTAGATGGCCAGCCGCACCATGCCACCCTCCGAGATCTGGGGCTTGATCGACAGCTGCAGGCCGACGTCGCGCCGGTCGAACGTCTGGAATGGATTGACCGTGCTTCCCGTGGTGGTGCCGGTGCTCGCGTAGGCCCCGGTCAATAACCCTATGTTCTGGCCGACCAGGAACTTGCCCTCCTCGTTATCGAGCGTCTGGATGTTCGGGCGTGACAGGATATTGGTATTGGCCACCGTCTCGAGCGCGCGCGCGAGCACCCCGATGTTCGTGATCACGGTGTTGGTGCCCGGGATCGTGATCGATCCCTTGATCAGGCCGATGTTCAGGCCCGGGGCCGCCGCCCCGATGTTCGACGCCAGCCCGAGGATGTTGGAACCGGTCCCGGTACCGTTTGTGAAGTTGGTGCCGCCGATGACACGAGTCGAGTTGTTGTCGTTCAACCCGTTCAGCGCTTGCCACTGGATGCCGAATTCGGCCGCCTGTTGACCGGTGAGCTCGACCACCAGCGATTCGATCATCACCTGCGCCGGCCGCACGTCCAGCCGGTCGATGATCGCGCGGATATTGCGGTACAGCGGTTCGGGAGCCGAGATGATCAGCGAGTTGGTCGACGGGTCGGCCTGGATCATGCCGGCCACCGCGTTGTTGGCGCCGCCGCCCCCTCCGCCGCCGCCTCCGGAATACCCGCTGGAGGCGGAACTGCCGCCGGGCGAGGTCTGCTGATTGCTCTGCGAGGGATTCTGCGACGTCGTGCTCGACTGGCTGCTGCCGAGCGAACTGGTCACCGGGGTCACTGACAGGCCGCTGCCTGCCGCCTGCGGGACGAACGACGGATCGCTGGACAGCACCGCGCGCAGCAGCGGGGCGAGCTTCACGGCCTGCGCATTGCGCAGGTACACGACGTTGATATTGCCCGGCGTCAGGTTGGGTTGGTCGAAGCGCGCGATCAGCTGCTTGGCCTGCTCCAGCCGCGCCCGGCTGGCCGCCCGCAGTATCAGCATGTTGGTGCGCGGCTCCGAGATCACCGACACGCGCTGGCCGGCGTCCGCGACCTGGCCGGAGCTGCGGGCGCCCTCGTCGAGCGCCTTGTTCAGGATTGCGGCCACGTCGGTGGCGAGCCCGTATTTCAGGGGGATGACCTCGACTTCGGAGGTGGCGGGCGAATCGATCGCCTCGATGATGCGGGCCAGCCGACGCAGATTCTCGGCGTAGTCGGTGATGACCAGCGAGTTGTTGGCCGGATAGGCCGAGATCGTGTTGTTCGGCGCAATCAGCGGCCGCAGCACCGGCACCATGTTGGTGGCCGATTCGTACTGCAGCCGGAAAACCTGCGTAAGGACCTGGTCGCCGCGTGGGGCCGAGCCCGAAGGCGGGGTGACCACGCGCCCGCCCTGCAGCTTGGCATCGGCTTCCGGCAGGATCCGCGCCACGCCCCCGGTCTCGGGCGACTCCACCAGCGTGAAGCCCTGCAGGCGAAGCGCCGACAGCAGCTCCTCGAAGGCCTGTTGGCGCGTGACCGGCCGCTCGGTGACCAGCGTCAAGGTGCCTTTCACGCGCGGGTCGATCACGAACGTGCGGCCGGTGAACTGGCCGATCGCGCGCACCACCGCCTCCAGGTCGGCGTTGACGAAGTTGAGCACGACCGTGTTGTCGCTGCCGGTGCGTTTGGCCGGCGCGGCGATCGTGTCGGCCGCTCGCGCCGTGACGGCGCTGGCCAGCAGTGCGAGCGCGATCAACCGTGCCGCCGCGCTGGCGCGACCTGCGCGGGTGACCGCCGACGAATCCGATGGCCTCATGTCAGGATCCAAAACTCAAAATGGCCGCCTCGCCCTCGCGGCGCCCCAGCAGCGAGATCAAGCCGGTCAGCCGGGTCCGGGTCGCCGGGTCGGTTGCGGCCAGCGCGCGGGCAATTCCATTGAAGCGTAAGCGGCCACCCTCGCCGATTGTGCCACTGCCGGTCAGCTCGAGGGGTCCGGAAATCGTCTGAAGTTCCAGCCGTGTTCCGGGGTATGGACCGGACGTTTGCAGCCGGTAATGGCCGATCGGTGAAACCGGAGACAGTGCGCTGGAGGCATATTCCCAATCGGCCGTCAGGCTGCCGCGGCACCGACCCTGCGCGAGCTCCAGGCCGTCGGTGTGGACGCTGACGATGCCGCCCGGCCGCACGGTGTTCCAGGGAGCCCCCAGGCCGGCCAGCATGGCCGCCGGCAGCCTCAAGGTCGTGGCCCCCAGTTGCAGCCGGCCGTCCGCATAGGCGCTGATGATCAGTGGCGCGAGCAGCGCGGACGGATGGCGCAGCGTCAGCTCGACGGTGCCGGACAGCAGCGGCCACGCGCTCAACTGCCACGAGAGCGCATCGGGCAGGCTCGAGCGGGCCACATCGCGCGCGCCTCCGCGCTCGCCCGAGGCCAGCACCAGCGTGGCCGTGCCGTTCCAGATCGTGCCGCTGGCGTCGGCCAGCTCTATGCGGCCGCCGGTGGCCCGCTGCACGGCGCGGTCGGCCCACTGTGCCGGCGCCAGCGCGACCACGGTCGCCAGCGTTGCCAGCGCGCCGCCGAGGCCGGCGGCGATCCATACGCGCGAGGCGGACGGAGGCGATGCCATCAGTCCTGACCCGAGCGAAGCGCCAGGTCCACGTCGGCGTTGCCGGCCGTCGCGGTGGCCTTGGCCGTCACGGCAATGGCGTGCATCCCGAGCTGGCGCTCGGCGCTCGCGAGCCACACCGACCAGGACGCGTACGGGACATTGGAAAAAGTAAGCTGCAGCGCACCGTTGGCCAGCGGCACCACACGAGCGGCCTTCAGCCCCGCGGCCGCCAGCGACTGCTCGACTGCAGCTTGCGCGTCCTGGCTGCCGGCAGCGGCGACCACCGGCCGGGCCTTCAGGGTCCGCACCTCGCCCAGCAGCGCTTCCAGTTCGGCCGATTGCGACCGGGTGTTCGGTAGCGAATGCTGCAGCTCGGCGATCGTCGACACGGCCGGCTCGATCATCAGGTACAACAGCGTGGCGGCCAGCAAGAGCACCGCCGCGGCCAGTACCGCGCGCTCGCGCGGGTCGCGCTCGGACAAGATCTGGCGCAGCGTCTCTAGTTTCATTGCGCCATGGGCGCAACGCGCGCCGAGCCGTTGGGATCGAAACGAACATCCAGCCCCTGCTGCAGCGCCTGCCCGCGCAGCGCGTTCTGGAACGCCCCGGAACCGGCGGTGCCCGGTTTGAATTTCAACGTCAGCGCCGTGTCGTGATACTCGATCCCCGCGAGCGCCCCGACGGGGGCGCTGGCCAGCAGCAAAGCGGCCTGCGCGTTGAGCACCGAGAAATCATCCGGCGAGGCGAGGCCCGACCGCGCGCGCAGGTCGCGCAGGTGGCGCTTGGTCTGCGCCACCGCATCCACCACCGCTTCGGCCGGAAACGCGCTGCGAAACGCGGTCTGCATCGAGGAACGCAGCGCGCGGGCTTCCGATTCCAGCTTGAAGCGATAGGCGTTCAACCCGATCAGGAACACCGCCAGCCAGACCGCCGCCCAGACCGCCAGCGGTTTCAGAGCGCCGCTGCGTGCGAGGGCCCCGATGGCCGGCATGCCGAAGCGCCCACCCGGAGAAAAGCGCCCCTGCAGCAGGTTGACCGCGGTGGAGATCGAACCGGCGTCGAAGTGGCGCTTCAGGTCGATCACCTCAGCGCCCAGTTGGGCGCCGAACGGCACCAGCCGCGCCGAGTCCCGGCCGTATGCGTGGATCCGCAGGGCGCCGAGCTGCCTCACCGCCAGCGTCAGGGCGGCCGGCGGCTGCTCTTCCAGATCGAACGCGAAGCCCGCGTGCTCTGCGGTTCGAACGGTGCCGCGGCCCCGATCGAGCCGGACCGAGATCGTGTCGCCCGACGGCGGCGGGATTGCATACAGGGCGCTGTAGGCGGCACGCGGCCGAAACTCGGCCTCGGCGGCCGCTTCCAGCGCCCGCGCCAGCGTGACCCGTTCGACCGCGGCCACCGCGACCTGCATCAGGGACCCCGCGCCGGCGGCCGCGCCGTCGATCGAGTAGCCAAAGTGACAGTCGACGGCGTCCGACAGCAGGCGCTCTTCGACCAGGCCGGGCAGCGCCAGCCCCAGCCGGTGCTCCGACATCCGCGGCGCCTCCAGCAGGTCGGTGAAGACATCGGACACGTCGAACAGCAGGTCGACCGAGGAGGCCTTCGGCAGCAGCGACAGCGGCGCATCGCCCGCGCTGCACGGCTGCAGCGAGGCGTCCACTCCGCCGTAGCCGACCACGGTGGCGGCGCTCAGCGAGCCGCGGCCGCCGGCCTCCAGCAGCGTGCGGCGCGGCGGCAGAAACGCCAGCAGGCGCTGCGCGGCCCCGAAGCTCACAGCTCGCGCTCCCACAGGACATCGACCGGGCCGAGCTGGCCGGGCGGGGCGCGCTTGACCAGCGCCTCCATCCGCGTGTCGGCGCGCTGCAGCCTGATCTGTCCGCGTACGATGAAATAGCTGGAGGCGGCTGACACGTCCAGGCTGGAGGGGCTGCTACTGCTACCGTGCCCGTGCAGCCGGTTGGTGATGTCGCCGATGTCGTGAAACGGGATCCGATCCCGGTCGGCGACCAGCGCGCGCGCATTGGACAGCGAAAGGCCCTCGATTTCGGCCGCGATCACCTCGGCCGATGCCGTGTTGAAATTGACCGGCGTTCGCGCGTCCAACACCACGACGTAGGGCGCAAGACGCGGCCCCACGGCCGGGTCCAGCCCCGGGATCCGGGCCACGTCTTCGGGAAACACCGGCGGCAGCGGCCGGTTGACGTTGGTCGGCTGCGCGACGGGGTTCTGCCCGGCGAACGGCACGACGGCCTGCGCCATGTAGACCGAGATCAGGTCGGCGGTCGGCTGCGGAAGCTGCAGCTCGGACACCAGCCGCGTCAGCACCTGGCTCTGCGCTTCGTCGGGCGATCCGTCGGACCGTAGCAGGTTGCGCAGGTTGAAGCGCGACTGCGCATCTTCCATGCTGCCCGACATCGTTGCCTGCGAGGCCAGCGCCGAGCTCTCGCCGAGCTGGTCGAGCTTCGTTTCGGCCAGCGGCTGCGCCCACGGCTCGCTCAAGTCGGTGTAGTTGCTGTGCGCGGCATCCTCGCGCAGGATCGCGCGGGCCCAGTCGAGCGCGCCGCGCAGTAGCAGGCGGCTCTGCGACATCAGCTGCTGGTTTTCGATCGTGCGCACCAGCACGAACTGGCGCCAGAACAGGCCGCTGACGATCAGTGTGGCGATCGCCGCCACGAACAGGGCCATCAGCAGCGCCGCGCCGCGCGACCTCACCGGACCATGAACGGACGTGTTCACCCTGCTCACCCGACCAGCATCACGCGCCGCAGGGTCGTGCCGTCAGTGCGCCGGAGCACGACCTCTACGCCGGGCGGGGGCGTCACCTCGGTCGAAGCTGGCACCACCCAGCCTTCGTTGACGCGCCACACGCGCACCTGCATCGAGGCAACCCTCGGCACCAGCCGCACGGTCGCCGCCGGGGCATCGGTCGCGTCCTGTGCGCTGCGCTGGGGCGAAGAGCACTGACGCACCAGGGCGCCGTCGATCACGGAGTAGGTGACCTGCTGCAGCTCGGCGGAGCCGTCGGGCAGCGGCTCGGACAGGCGCAGGATCCGCAGCGCGGGCGCGCCATCGAAGACCTGGACCCACACGTTCATGCCGGGCAGCGACGCCAGGGCGGGGTTGGCGGCCTGCGCCAGATCGCGTTCCATCTGCCCCAGGCCCGTCAGCATGGCGCGCACTTCGTCGGCTTCCGGCCCGAGCCGCTCGCGCGTGTTGACCAGCGCCGACAGACCGCGCCATGCGATCACCGACACCAGCGCCATGATCCAGATCGCCACCAGCAGCTCGACCAGCGTGAATCCGGGCGCAACGCGCCCGCCAGCCGGGCGGTCGGGCGTCAGGGCAACCTCGTGCGGGCAATCGACCATCGTCTCGACCTAGTTGCTGGCGCTCGGCAGCACGCTCATCAGCAGCGCGTATTCGCGCTCCGAGCCCGAATCCGAATTGAGCACACGCACCTGCACGCGGCGGAAAAACGGGTTGGGGGTGGGCTGGATGGACTGTTCGCACACAAACTGGAACCCACCCTGCTCGCAATCCTGACGGTTCACGCCCACCGGCAGCTGCGGGCCGCCCAGGCGCAACTCGTGCAGGCGGTTTTCGGCCGTCAGCACCGCCAGCAGCTTGATGCGTGCATCGCGCGCGCTGGTGGTCAGCGCCGCCGCGCCGCGCAGAGACGCCAGCAGCACCAGGCCGATAACGACCAGCGCGACCAGCACCTCGAGCAGCGTGAATCCGGCGCCGGCCCGTTCACGGGTTCGCGACGCGTCCAATTCCGTTCTCGTCGAACTCGACGGAAACATGGGCAGCCTCATTGGCCAGTTCGATGCGCCAGCGCGGCTGCACCCACTCGCGCGCGATCGGCAGCCGCAACGCCGGGGCGCCCGGGCTGAGCAGCGCCTGCTCCAGCTGGCCCTCGCGCCAGATCGCAAGCCGCGTCAGCGGCCCCGGCCAGGTGCGCTCGTGCAGCATGTCGTCTTCGCTGAGCAGCCGGCGCTCGCCGCCCACCTCGGTGACGAACCGGTAGCCGCGCAGGTCGCCTTCCCAGGAAATCGGCTGCTGGCGGATGCGCGCCTCATCGCTCGCCAGCGTCAGCAGCAGTCCCAGCCGTTGCGCCTGCTCGGTCAACGCCTGGCGCGGATCCGGCGCCGCGCTGATCGAGATCATCGACGTGAACACGGCGATCAAGATCAGCACGACCAGCAGCTCGAGCAGCGTGAACCCATCCAGGCGCCTTCCGACGCGGCTACTGCATCCAGCTTCCAATGTCCGCATCCGGACCCTCGCCACCCGCTTGGCCGTCGCGGCCGAAGCTCATCACGTCGATTTCGCCGTGCAAGCCCGGGTTCAAGTACTGGTACTCGTTGCCCCACGGGTCCTTGTGCACGCTGTTCGCGTCCAGGTAGCCACCTGCCTTCCAGTTGGCCGGGGTCGGGTCGACCGTGGGCTTTTCGACCAGGGCGCGCAGGCCTTGTTCCGTGGTCGGGTAGCGTCCGTTGTCCAGGTGGTACAGCTTCAGCGCGTTCATCAGCGTCGCGATGTCGGCTTTGGCGGCCGTGATCTTGGCGTCGTCCGTGCGGCCGACTACCCGCGGTACGATCAGGGCTGCCATGAT
Organism: Burkholderiaceae bacterium; assembly: GCA_035939615.1. Taxonomy (GTDB): domain Bacteria; phylum Pseudomonadota; class Gammaproteobacteria; order Burkholderiales; family Burkholderiaceae_F; genus VBCK01. The sequence goes on from DASZFP010000056.1 coordinate 26,692, forward strand.
CGCCATGATCGTGATCACGACGATGATCTCTATCAGCGTGAAGCCCTGCGGCCCGCCTTCGCCAAGCCTTCGGCGGGCGAGCCGGGACCCGGCGAGGTTGCCGCACCGCACGTTCCAGCGCAATCTGAATGGAAATTGTTGAAACATCAGGGTTTTTTGGCGGTGACGGGACTGACGGCCGCATAATACCCGGGTCGTGTTTAAGCGTCTGCCGGACGTTCGGATGCCACTGCCCAACTTCAATTTGCTGCTGATTCATTTTCTGGGCGCCGCGCTGGCCTGCGCGCAGCTGGCGTACTGGTCGATCCGGCTGATGACCCCGCCGGCCGCGCCGGCGCCGGCGCCGGCGCGCGCCGTCTCGATCCGCGACCCCGATCCGGCCCTGCTCGCCAGGGCCTTCGGCCAGATCGGACGGGTGACCATCGCGGTCGGCGGCAACATACAGGTCGCGGGCGTCTTCGCGGCCGGCCCCGATTCGGCGGCTGTGTTCACGGTGGATGACCGGCCCGCCCGGGCGGTGCGGCTGGGCCAGGAGGTCGCGCCCGGCTCCACGCTGGTCGACGTTGACCCGCACGGCGTGACGCTGGATTCCGGCGGCGTGCTGCGCCAGCTGCGCGTTCCCACGGCGCCCCTGGCCGGCTTCGACTCGGCCGGACGCAGTGCGGGCTTCGAGCGCCGCGGCAACATGTTGACCGCTCCCACGGTGGATGGGGCAGTCGCCGCCGCTCCGGGGGCGCGCCCGGCGTTCGGACGACCGCGCCCGCAGACCCAGCAGGCAGAGACACCGCCCGGCCCGCGCAGCAACGTGATCGGCGCGCCGCCGCCGGCCCAATAACCCGTCAGCGGGCCGAAACGGCGAACATCCGGTCGCCCGGCTGCACCTTGCCCGGCGGGTACGCCGGCAACGGCAGCAGCTCTTCGTAGATGGGCGCGAAATCCTGGGCGGTCTGCTCGAACAACTGGGCGAAGCTGTCGATCACGAAATAGGTCTTCTGGAAGTCGTCGATTTCGTACCGGGTCCGCAGCACGCGGCGCAGCTCGAATCCGATCCTGAGCGGCTGGGGATCGGCCAGCGCGCGCGCGAGCTCCCCCGGCGAGGACAGGATGCCGGCGCCATAGACGCGCAATCCGCGCGGCGTGTCGATCAGGCCGAATTCGACCGTGTACCAGTAGAGCCTGGCCAGCAGCTCGAGCGCATTGCGCCGCTGCGCCTTCAGTCCGCCCTCGCCATACGCCTGCATGTAGTCGGCGAACACCGGATTGAACAGCAGCGGCACGTGGCCGAACAGGTCGTGGAACAGATCGGGCTCGACGATGTAGTCGAACTCCTCCGGCGTGCGCAGCCAGACCGTGACCGGGAAGCGGCGCTGCGCCAGCAGGCGGAAGAACGCATCCTCGGGAATCAGCCCCGGCACGGCCACGATCTGCCATCGGGTGGCTCGCGTCAGGCGCTCGCTGACGTCCTCGAAGCGGGGAATGCGGGCGTGCATCGCGAGCTGCCCCAGCGCCTGCAGGAATTCCTCGCCGGCCCGACCCTGGACCAGCCCGAGCTGTCGCGCGTACAGCCGCGCATACAGCTCATGCTGCTGCGGGCTGTAATCGTCCCACGACTGGTCGCACGTGTAGTCGGCCCGCGCCACCGAGTAGTCGCCGCGCGGGGGCCGGCTCGACGCGCCGTAAGTGACCGGAACCATGGACATGGAGGACGCCTCCTCAAGCCGTGGCGGTGCGGGGCTTCAGAACGCCGCGCCGGATCTGGTCGAGCTCGATCGATTCGAACAGCGCCTGGAAGTTGCCCTCGCCGAATCCCTCGTGCCCCTTGCGCTGGATCAGTTCGAAGAAAATCGGTCCGATCACGTCGCGCGTGAAGATCTGCAACAGCAGTTCCCGGCTGGCCGCGTGCGGGTTGCCGTCCACCAGGATGCGCAGGCGGCGCAGCTCAGCGAGCGGCTCGCCATGCCCCGGCAGGCGCGCGTCGATGCCCTCGAAGTAAGTGTCCGGCGTGTCCTGGAACTGGACGCCGCGGGTGCGCAGCGCCGCCACCGAGTGGTAGATGTCGGAGGCGGCCAGCGCGACGTGCTGGATGCCCTCGCCGTGATACAGATCCAGGTACTCGGAAATCTGGCTCTGGTCGTCCGAGCTCTCGTTGATCGGGATCCGGATCTTGCCGCACGGGCTGCACATGGCCTTGCTCTTCAGTCCGGTCTGCTGGCCTTCGATGTCGAAATAACGCACCTCGCGGAAGTTGAACAGGCGCTGGTAGAACTCGGCCCACTCCTTCATCCGTCCCCGGTGCACGTTGTGCGTCAGATGATCGATCCGCACCAGCCCGGCCCCGGCCGGCTGCGCATCGGCATCGTGGCCGGCACCCGCTATCGGCTCGAAGTCGACGTCGTAGATGCCGATGTCGCCGATGCAGCCGGGGCGGTAGCCGGCCTGGCCGGCCTGCTTGCCGCGCCAGCGGTCGACGAAGTAGATCAGGCTGTCGCCGACTCCCTTGATGGCCGGAATGTTCAGCTCCATCGGGCCGGAGCGGGAGTCGAAACCCCAGGCCCCGAGGTCGAGCGCGCGGCGGTAGGCGTGGGCGGCGTCGCGCACGCGCAGCGCGATCGCGCAGATCGACGGCCCGTGCAGGCGTGCGAAGCGCTGCGCGAACGAATCGGGCTCGGAGTTGATGATGAAGTTGATGTCGCCCTGACGGTACAGCGTCACCCGCTTGTGGCGGTGCCGCGCAACCGGCACGAAGCCCAGGCTCTCGAACAGCGCGCCCAGCGCGGCCGGGTCGGGGGCGGCGTACTCGATGAACTCGAAGCCGTCGGTGCCCATCGGATTGTGGTCGGTGCTCGATGCCATCGCAGGATGCCGTCTGTGTGGGCGGGGACCGAAAAGTTTGCCGCGAGCCGCAGGGCAAATGATTGCGAATGCGTGCCATTTTCGGCCTGACTGCGCAATAATATGCCATTACTTGAGGTGGACCCGGCAGGAAATGACCGAAATCGAGCTGGACAAGACGGACCGCCGCATTCTGGAGATCCTGCAGGCCGATGGCCGCCTGACGAACCAGGAAGTGGCCGAGCGGGTAGCTCTGTCGGCCTCGCCGTGCCTGCGCCGGATCCGGCGGCTGGAGCAGCTGGGCGTGATCCGTCAATACGTGGCGCTGCTGGCGCCGCAACGCATCGGGCTGGGACTGCTCGCTTTCGTCAACGTGCACCTGGAAAAGCGCATGCCGCACGACGACTTCAAGGCGCGCGTTCAAGCCTGGCCGGAGGTGGTCGCCTGCTTCGCGATGACCGGCGAGATGGACTATCTGCTGAGAGTTCACGTCGAAGACCTGCCGCACTTTTCCCGCTTCGTGATGGAACAGATGCTGAAGCTGCCCGGCGTGGTGGACGTGAAGTCCAGCTTCGCGCTGGAGGTGGTCAAGGACACGACCGCGTTGCCGCTGCGCCAGCTCGGGGTCTGACGGATGCTTGATCGCGCGATGGCGCAGTTCGGCACCCGCAGGGTGCAGCCTGTCGCAAAGCGGTCTGATCGATGCCGGCGGCGGCCGTACAGTTCGTACTGACTCGAAACGGCAACGCAACGATGGCTGATTCACCGACCGCCGAACCGGCACCGGCCGGCTCCACGCCGAACGCGGCCCGCAGGGAACGAACCGAGAAAGTGCTGGCCGCCCTGTCGCGCGGCGGACTGGCGGGCGCGGGCGCGGTGGGGCGCGCCGCCGCGGGCGTGGGCAACTGGGTGGCCTCGATCGGCTGGGGCAAGTTCATCCTGTTGTCGTTCGTGCTGCTCGCGTTCATGGCGATGCTCGATTCGGTGTTCGAGCCGTCGCGCGAGCAGCGCCGGCAGTGGGCGCGCCACCACGTTCCGGTGGAAGTGAAGATTTCGGTCGATTCGCAGGGGCTTCACGTCACTGGCCCGCCGCGAACTCCGACGACCCCGCCGCCACCCGGCACCCCGGCGCCGCGGGTGCGGATCGACGAAAAGGGTGTGCGCATCCAGAGCGAGCACAACGGAAGCCGGGAGTCGGTCGTGATCGATCGCAATGGCGTGCGGATCGAGCGGGCCCCCTCCGCCAAGGCTCCGGCGGCCCCGGCCGCCGAAGCTGCGGACGGCGCGGCGAAGGCGGCCCAGGAGTCGGCGACGGCCGTGGTGACGGTGCCGCCCGACATGCTCTCCGATCCGGACAAGGTGGCCGAGGCGGTGGACGCGGCCAGGGATCAAATTGAGGAGATCCTCAAGGAGCAGGTAAACCGCAAGGTCGCCGCGTTGCCCAAGGCTGGCACGGACGAGGCCAGCACGACGGACCTGGCGGACTGGGCACTGATGCTGGTGTTCGTGCTGCTGATCACGAAACTGGCGCTCGGATCGAAGCGCCGCGCCGAATCGCGGGCCCAGGCCGCCAGTGCGGTGGCGGCCGAAGAGGGGCTGAAGCGGCAGCTGGCCGAAGCGCAGCTGAAGACGATGCAGGCGCAGGTCGAGCCGCATTTCCTGTTCAACACGCTCGCCTCGGTCGACTACCTGATCGAGACGGATCCGGCGCGCGCTTCGCGGATGCAGAAGAATCTGATCCAGTTCCTGCGCGCCGCGCTGCCGCAGATGCGGCAGGCCTCATCGACGCTGGCCCAGGAAATGGCCCTGTGCCGCTCGTACCTGGAGATCCTGAAGGTTCGAATGGACGACCGGCTGCAGTTCGCCATCGTGATGCCGGCCGGCTTGTCGTCGGCCGCCTTTCCGCCGATGATGCTGCAGACGCTCGTGGAGAACTCGATCAAACATGGCCTGGAGCCCAAGCCCGAGGGAGGCGCCTTGACGTTGACCGCCGACGTGGTCAACGGCAACCTGCGCGTGGCCGTCAGCGACACCGGTCTGGGCTTCGGCGCGGGTGGCTCCCCCGGCGGCGGGGTCGGCCTGAGCAACGTGCGCGAACGGCTGCAGGCGCTGTTCGGCGGGCGCGCGCGGCTGACGATCGAACCGAACTCGCCCAACGGGACCATCGCGACCATCGAGGTGCCCTACACGGTCGCAACCAGCGGGGCGACGCCGCAGCCTTCGCCCCAGCCGGCCTGATTCCGCCCATATCGCCCGCACGATGGCGGCGCCCCGCGCGATCCTGGCCGACGACGAACGCCTGCTGCGCGAGCAGTTGCGCGCCCGCCTGGCCGAGGTGTGGCCGGAGCTGGAGATTGTCGCCGAAGCCAAGAACGGCCAGGAGGCGGTTGAACTGGTGCAGCAGCTGCGGCCGGACCTGGCGTTTCTGGACATCCGGATGCCGGGGCTGACCGGCGTGGAGGCGGCCCGCGCCATCGGCAACGCCTGCCACATCGTGTTCGTGACCGCCTACGGCGAGTTTGCGATCGAGGCGTTCGAGCAGGGCGCGGTCGACTACGTGCTCAAGCCCGCCGAGGCGGCCCGGCTGCAGCTGACCGTGCAGCGGCTCAAGCAGCGCCTGCAGGCCCCGCCCCCTGACCTGGGCGCGCTGCTCGACCAGCTCGCCCGCAAGCTCGAAACGGTGGCCACGGCCCAGCGCGGCCAGCCGCATCTGCAGTGGGTCCAGGCCGCGATCGGCCAGCAGTTGCGGATGATCCCGGTGGGAGAGATCCTGTTTTTCGTCTCCGACGAGAAGTACACCCGCGTGCAGACCGAAGGCTACGAGGCGCTGATCCGGGTGCCGATCCGCGAGCTGATCGATCAGCTCGATCCGGAGCAGTTCTGGCAGATCCACCGCTCCACCATCGTCAACGTGCACGCCATCTCCGGCGTGGTGCGGGACTTTCGAGGCCGACAGCTGGTGACCTTCAAAAACCATGCGGAGAAGCTGGAAGTCAGCCGCAGCTTCACGCACCTGTTCCGGCAGATGTGATGTCTCTGCGTTAGCGAACACTCACTTTCTTGAGGCGACCCGGGCTTCCGGCACCAAATTCCGGCCGCACCCGTCGCGCTGCGATGCAGCGGATTTGACACAACCGGCTGCGCCTAAGATAATTTGCGGTTCCCTCGGAGGGGTGCCCGAGCGGTTAAAGGGGGCAGACTGTAAATCTGTTGGCCTTGCGCCTACGTTGGTTCGAATCCAACCTCCTCCACCAGCCGACATCCGGCGCCGCTGCGGATGTGGGTCGGTGTCAGGAGAGCGGTGGGGCCGCACCGTCCGATGGGAAGCAGGCGGGCATGGCAGGCAAGGCAGGCGGGCAACAGCAGACGGCAACGGCTGGCGGGCGCGGTTCAGGGGAACGTTCCAAATCAGTTTTGACGGTTTTTCCGGGTGCGGGGAACGACGTCGCCCGCAGGAGCATCGGCGCGCCGCGATGCTGGCCTGCGGGTGAACGCGCGCGCCGAGAGGCAGGCGGGTGTAGCTCAATGGTAGAGCAGAAGCCTTCCAAGCTTATGACGAGGGTTCGATTCCCTTCACCCGCTCCAAGCATCGGACTGATGCAGCAGGATAAGAGGATCTACCGGAGCAATTACGCCGGCCCATGTGGCTCAGTGGTAGAGCACTCCCTTGGTAAGGGAGAGGTCGCGCGTTCGATCCGCGCCATGGGCACCATGAATCAAGCGCTGCCGGCCGTGGTCACCGGCGCCGCGACAACACAGGATCGATGAGGAGCTGTGATGGCCAAGGGCAAATTTGAGCGGACCAAGCCGCACGTGAATGTGGGCACGATAGGGCACGTGGATCATGGGAAGACGACGCTGACGGCGGCGATGACGACGGTGCTGGCGGCGAAGTTTGGCGGGGACGTGAAGAAGTAC
>DASZFP010000057.1:0-2147 GCA_035939615.1 Burkholderiaceae bacterium
GTTCCCCAAGGCCGCGAGCGGCCTGGATCCGCTCACCGGCGCCCCCACCCCCATCACCCCCGCCCAGCGCCGCGAAGCCGGCATCGACGCGCAACCCACCCCCACCCCCCCAGTTTCATGATCGCGGGCAGTTTGCGCCGCATACGGACCAAAAGTGCCCGCGATCATGAAGGAGCTCCGACGGCGCAAGCCGGACGGCCGCAGGAATAGGGGGCGTTTGCCCAGCCGTGACGGCCAAGCAACGTGGCGACGGCCGCCGCGGTCTCGCATCGATGCTCGCCCAGGTCTAGAAGTCCGAACCTGAGCGTGACGAGGCCGCTAACCGTGTTGGCGTTATCGCGTCGCTTGTCACGCCATTGCTCGTCGGCCGGGTGCGCTGCGGTCCCGTCGAGTTCTACGCACACTCCGTATTCTTCGTAGAGGTTGTCGAGGTATTTGCTGCCGGAGCGCTGCCTGATCCGGGCCTGGCGACGGGGCACAGGCAATCCGTGCGGACGTTCCACCCAGTGGACGTATCGGTACTCCAGGACGGACAAAGCTCCCTCGTCGGCGTCGCCCAGGGCGATCATGATCTCCCGGCGCCAACGCATCTTCTTGCGGGCATCCATCGCATGACGTATCCGCTCCGCAGTGGTCCGTCTTCGGCCTATGGCGCGGCATATCCATGCGTATGCGTCATCGAAGGTAGGTGCGATTTCGATAAGGTCCAGCACGGTGTCCTCGACCCGGGTGCACGGCGGGAGCATCGCCGGATGCCTAGTTCGCAGGATCGCGTTCGAGCGGTGGACGACAATGCCCGGAATCCTTACCCGTGCGGGGCGCTTCGACGCTGGGACAGTGATGCTGATAATCGAAGTAGGTTCATCGATCAGGCCGTGACGCTCGGCCGCCGTATGGTGGCTTAGGACGGCGTCCGGTCCGGCCCGTAGTAGCGCTGCCCACAGTACTGTCTCTCGCGGGGGCTCCCCGGAGAAGGTTGCGTAAACGCCTCGCTGGAGTCGTTGCCATCTGCCGCTGCTCACCCTGCTTCGCATCGCGCGCGGGCCGACATCGCAGTTCGCGGCCTGTCGGCGGGCAACGGCAGAACGCTGCACGGCTAGCAACTCGCGTGATGGCGGAGGCGGTTCGGCGGGCATGGAACTCATGCTTGCGGCCCGAGACGTCTCTGGAGCCGACCGCCGGCCGCCTGTGGATAACCTTGGACCGCAGGCATCCGCCTGTGGATAACCACGCCTCAAAGATCGCCGGCGTGGTATAACAGCGAGCCAAGATAAGGTCGGGAGATGTCCGGAGCAGACACAGGCCAGTCCGAGAGCCTGTTCGACGAGGCGGAAGAGACGGCGGCCCAAGCGGCCGCGCCGCTCGCCGTCCGGATGCGCCCGCGCACCCTGGACGAGGTGATCGGGCAACGCCACCTGACCAGCGCCGGCACGCCGTTCCGCAAGCTGATCGACAACGACGCGCCCATGTCCCTGCTGTTGTGGGGCCCGCCCGGCACCGGCAAGACCACCCTGGCCTACGTCGTCAGCCAGGTAACCAAGCGCCGCTTCGTCGAACTCTCGGCGGTCAGCGCCGGGGTCAAGGACGTGCGCGCGGCGGTTGACGCGGCCCGCCGCACCCTGGGTATGAGCGGCACCCAGACCGTGCTGTTCATCGACGAGGTGCACCGGTTCTCCAAGACCCAGCAGGACGCGCTGCTCCCGGCGGTGGAGAACCGCTGGGTCTCGTTCATCGGCGCCACCACCGAGAACCCGTTCTTCTCGGTGGTCTCACCGCTGCTGTCCCGGTCGCTGCTGCTCACCCTGCAGCCGCTGTCCGACGACGACATCCGTGAAGTCATCCAGCGAGCGATACAAGAGCCGCGCGGCCTCGGCGGCACGGTCACGCTCGACGAAGACGCCGCCGAGCACCTCGTGCGGCTGGCGGGCGGCGACGCCCGGCGCGCGCTCACCTACCTCGAGGCGGCCGCCCTCGGCCTCGCCCAAGGCGAACACATCGACGTCGCGACGCTGGAACGCGCGGTGGACCGGGCCGCGGTCCGCTACGACCGCGACGGCGACCAGCACTACGACGTGATCAGCGCGTTCATCAAGTCCATGCGGGGCAGCGACGTCGACGCGGCGCTGCACTACCTGGCCCGGATGATC
>DASZFP010000058.1:0-11831 GCA_035939615.1 Burkholderiaceae bacterium
GCTCGCCCCCAAGGGCTTCGAGCTCGAAGCGCGCCGCATCGGCCACCTGATGAGCGAACAGTTCGACCTGGCGTTCCTGGACGTGGGCGGCTGGGACACGCACGTCGGTCAGGGCGCAGGCACCGGGTACCTCGCCACCCGCCTGGAGGAGCTGGGACGCGGCATCGCCGCCTTCGCCGACGAGATGGGGCCGCGCTGGAACAATACGGTGGTGGTCGTGATCAGCGAGTTCGGACGAACCTTCCGCGAAAACGGCAACCGCGGCACCGACCACGGGCACGGCACCACTTACCTGGTGGCGGGCGGCGCCGTGCGCGGCGGGCGCTTGGCCGGCGATCAGCAGAAGATCGAAGAGTCCACGTTGCACCAAAACCGGGATCTTCCGGTGCTGAACGAGTACCGGGCGGTGCTCGGCGGCCTGTTCGGAAAGATCTACGGGCTGAATGCAGGCGACGTGGCGGCGATTTTTCCGGACGCGAAGCCGAAGGACATCGGGGTCGTTTGAGGCCTGGCGAGTTTCCGCTACAGTGTTCGGGCCTGCTCCGGGCTTCTATGTCGCCTCTTTTGATTTTTCACATTACCACCGCCTCCATCGCGTTGCCTGGCGGTGTGGCGGCCATGAGCCTGCGCAAGGGCTCAACAGGACATCGCATCGGCGGAACCGTCTTTGTGATCGGCATCATTTGCATGACAGCCAGTGCGATCCCGTTGGCACTGCTCAAAACGCAGACCCTCAACGCACTCGTGGGCGCTCTGACTTGCTACCTGGTGGCAAGCGGCTGGGTGGCCGGCCGCCGCAACCGTTTTCAGGACCTCCGAATCATAAACGCGGCCCTTGGCGTGGTGGCGTTAGGAGTCGGGGCACTCTTGGTGAACTTCGGAATCGAGGCGCTCAACAGCCCGTCTCACCTGAAAGACGGGGAAGGCGCGTCCGGATACTTCTTCTTCGGAGCAATCGCCGTGCTGGGCGCAGCGCTCGATCTGCGTCAGGTCATTAGCGGGATTGGCAACAAGCTCTGGCTCGCACGCCACCTGTGGCGCATGAACCTGGCCATGGCGATTGGCATTATCTCGGTGACCCCGCGTCTGAACCGTCTGGCCGGACACCCCATCCAGAGTGACGCCATCCTGGTGGCACCGACACTGCTGGTGCTCCTTTTCATGGTCTATTGGCTGCGGCGTGTACTGGCGACCAAGCGCGCCACGGGGCCTTTGGACCGTGTCCTTGTCGACTAACTGCAGAACTTGAAGTCGCAGTTTTGCGACATCAAGTTGGGGCGGCCGGCGCAAGTTGCCGCTTGCCTTCCTCACCTCACTCCGATTGCTGCCCCAGCGCCTGCAACAGGTTCGCGAAGTCCGGCACGCCGACTCCCGTTGCCTGGTCGTAGCCCTCGCGACCCTTGTAGTGCCAGTTGTCGCCGGCGACGATGTCCCGTAGCGGAGCACTGGCGCCGCCGTAGGCCTGGCCCGCGCGCACGAGGTTGTAGAGCGTCGGATTGATCAAACCGATCCGCCCGAGCGCCTGGTTGTACAGGGCGGTGACGCCGTTGAACTGCGGCGCGGCGAAACTGGTGCCGCCCCAGCCGGTCTGGATGCTGAATCCGCTCACGCTCGAGGTGTAGTAAACGGCATAGCCCGTGTCCGGATCCGAGTTGAGCGAGATGTCGGGCACGTTGCGGCCGGCATATTCGGAGGGCAGCGTCACCACAGTGACCGGCGGCGTCTGCGTGTAGTCGATCAGCGTTTGGTGTTCCGCGGTCGTGCGTATGCCTTCAACGCCGGACTGGTAGTACGGCCGCGGCACATAGGAGCTGACGCCGCCGCCGCTGCCTCCCGGGAAGATTCCGCACGACAGCGGGTCGAATCCGATCAGCTTGCAGAAGTGGATCAAATAGTCCCATCCCCAGGCCTGCTCGCTCGCGATGGTCAACGAATAGGTCTGGGTCGGGCTGATCGCAAACGTCTGCGTGCCGGGCAGGGTGGTGCCCCCCATCGCGGTCAACCACCGCTGGGCGGCCGGGTCGTCGACCGAGAGCACCACCGAAGAGTGCGGCAATGGGTACGAGGGCGGAAAGGACCACTCAACGGAGTCATAGGCGCCCTGGTCACCCGCGGCGACATAAACGCTCTGTCCCTGCAGCACCGCCTGCGCGAACAGGTCGTTTAAGGCCTGCAGCGAGGTGACCACGTTCCCGCTGGTCGGATCGGTGACATCCTGCGGCGGCAGCACGTCGAAGTATTCCCACTGGCCCCAGCTACACGACAGCGTATCGACGCGGTTCTCGTCGATCACCGCCGCGAACGCGTCGACGAAGCCCTGATTCGTGTTGGGCGCCTCGAAAACCTCGATTCTGGCGCCCGGTGCGAGTCCGCCGGACTGTTCGACATCGATCGTCGTCTCGAGCGATCCGGATTTATCGCTCGGGGGGACGGACCCGCCGTCGATCTGTACCTCGTGGATCCGGTGGTGCGAAACTTCCAAGCCGAGCGCCTCCCAGTAGGCGTAAGCGTCGCTCGGCGTGAAGGAAGCGAGCGTCACGATGCCCAGCGTGACCTCGTGTCCACTCAGGCCCCGTTCGTACAGCGGGCCCACATCGTATATCTGGGCGAAATCGGCGACCGTCAGCGCGCCGGGCGCATTTGCGGTGCCCGCCGCTGCGGATGGCGTCGGGGTGGCCAAACGGGCAGCGGCACGCGCCGTTGCCTGGCGCAGATGCGGCCGGTAGCGCGGGCGCGTGTCCAGGCCGAGCACGGCCTGTACCGCATCGCCGATGGCGGGTGAAATCTGCGGTGTACCGATGGGTGATCGAAAGCGATACGACGCGTTGTCCGGCGTGGCCGGGACCTCGAATGCGTGCAACTGGACGCCGAACTCCGCCTGGATCGCTGCCAGGCTGCCGGCTACGCTCAGGTGAGCCACCGAGGCGCGCGACACCTGCAGTCCGGCCGCCTGAAAGTGGCTTGTGACCCGCTCGATGGTCTCGGGTGTCGGGCCGAACCGGGCGTCGAACTCCTGGGTCGACAGAAAACGCCGGAACTGTGGGCTGCTGGCATCGTAGATCGACTCGATCAGCGCTTCCATCTGGTCGGCGTTGCGCAGCTTCAACGCGACCGTCAGTGTGACCGGCGCGTTGCCGGCAGCGCTGTCGGCCGAACCCAGGTCGATGGCCGTTGGCCCTGCGGCGTACGCCGGCAGCGCCACCAGTGCAACTGCGGTCATTGCCGCCGTCAGCGTGGCAGCAAACGAAAGCCCGTTGGTATGCATCGCTGTCCTCCGCACTTAGTGAACTGTTTTTCTTCTCGAATCGTAGGCCGCCATTTGCCCTACTTCAACCCCTGCATCGCGCACGGGCGCTGCAACGGCGGTTGCTTCAATTCGCATGGCTGTGGCTCACCGGCTCAGGTACGCGCGCCAGGGATCCCAATATCGCATCGGCCAGTTGGCCGCGAGCTTTTCATGCAGATGCTCGGGCGCGTTGACCAGGCACGACTCGATGCGGCCCCCTTGCGGATCGGGCGAGAACACCAGCACCAGCGTTGCGTCCACATCCTGCGGGCGCCATTCGAAGCTGCGCCAGCTCTGCACGATCTGCCGGCCGGGACTGAGCGCGAGAATGCGGCCGCAAATCCTGCCGTCGAAGGCCCAGAACTCGGCGCCTTCCTTAGCGGCGATCCGAACTACCGGACTGCCGGTAATGGCGGCGTGCTGATTTGGGTCCAGGTACATCCCGTATAGCGCATCGGGGGAGGCTGGAAGCTGAACGGACTGTTCGACAATCCTGAGCATCGCATTCACCGTTTTGAGGTGGGCAAGGGGTTCAGGTCCACCGACCATCGGGGGAAACGACAGAACGGCCGTCGTTTTCTAAACGAAAACACTGCCCCCGACAAGAACCTGCGTGCAGGCTGCGATGGGTGTTGCCTGCTCGGGACACGGCAAAAAATTCTGCCGGACTGTCGGATATTTGCCTCAAACTGCGTCTGTCTTCAGAGTGCTTGCAATCGCCCCGCCGGAAAACCATGCTTGACACGCGTCGCTGGCCCGCCAGAGGGCTCTCAAAGGACGAGGGCCATCCGATCGAGGGCAGTGTGTGCGCCACGGTCTGGCCAACCCAGGCATTGAATTCGACCGAGCGCTGGTTCGACGAACTGTATCTGTGGACCGAGGGCTTCCACGCCTCTACCACCCAGCGCGCCCGGATGCAGTCGGCCGCCTTGCGCGCGGCGTTCCAGATGCTCGAGAGCCATACGTCCAGCCGGATCGGCGTGACGCTCTCGTTCGGGACCGTCGAGTGCGCCACCGACCAACTGGCCGAGGTGTTCCAGGCCCATGCGCTGGTCGCACATCGAATCGCGGTTCTGCTGCGCGGCTCACTCGCGCGCATGCGATCCCGGTACCTGTTTCGCGCCTTCCGCGAGCACTTGCGCGGTCAGAACGTACCGGTCGGCTACCAGCTGACGGCGCCGTCCATCTCGATGGAGCTCGAAGCCCTCGGCTTCGTGGAGCCCGATTTCGCCAAGCTGATGGCCCCGCCTTCCATCCGCGTGGAGCTGTGGCAGGACCTGATGGCCGAATCGCGCGCGGCCGGTGTGCCCGCCGACAAGCTGATCGTCTCATCGCTGGAGACGCGCAAGCAGGTGGGCGTGGCCACGCAGGTTGGAATCCCGTTCGGCCAGGGCAAGGCGGTGCGGCCGGCCTTCGCGCCGCCGGCGTTTACGTCGAGCGGGGCGCTTCGACCAGGGTAGATGGTCCAGCGCTCGGGCGCAGCCGGCGGGCCGCGACCTCGCCTTGACGCAGGGCGACCACGCCCAGCAGCAGGTGAACCGCCCGCACCACCCAGTGCTGCGGACCAGGTAGCAGTGCGGTCTGCGTCATTCCCACGATCAGCACCGCCAGTCCCAGAACGATCAGCACGGCCGCCCGCCCCGCCATGCCGCCGTGGACCACGGCGGCCACGCTGAGCACCCACAGCGCCAGCACGACCACAAGTCCCAGCGCCACGTGGACGCGCAGCAAGCCGAGGAGCTGGCCGCTCCAGAACGCCAGGCCCAGCGCAATGGCGCCGAGGCCGGCAATACGCAGCACGTAAAGCGCAATCGTCACGGTCTTTTTCATCATGCGACTCCTCTGCTCGGATCGCTGCTGCTGGCGAAGGTCTGCGCGGGACAGTCAACCAGACCCGGGCGTGAGCGGACGGCCGGCCAGCCACAGCGCGATATTGCGCGCGTAGCGCCGCGTGGACCGCAGCGCTTCGGGGAATTCGGCCAGGCCGTGGCCGACCGGCTCGGTGACGAAGCTGGGGCAACCCTTGGCCGGATCCCAGTTGTAGTCGGCGAAGTGGTGGAAGGTCGATTCGGCCAGTGCGGGTCCCCCGGCCTCGGAGGCTTCGAAGGCGACCGCGATATTGAACGGCGTTCCCGTGACTTTGCTGCGCCCTTGCGCAATCACACGAGCGGTCGGATCGTCGGGGGGCGCGCCGACGCCGCCCTCGTGCGGGTGCGCGGGCAGATACCGGATCAGTCCGTCCGGCGAGGATGGATCGGACAGCAGCGGGTGCGCCGGCGCCACCGCCTCGATGGTTTGCCAGTCGCCGTTGGCCCCGGAGTGATAGTTCGGCCACGAAATGTAGTCCGTGTCGCGGTCGTCGATCCGATGCCGGCTCGTGTCGAGATCCAGATTCCTGCTGTGGAAGTAGTGGGCGGCGCCAATGCCGCCCAGTCCGCACACCGAACTTCCCACGTCCATGTGGTCGCGCGTGACGAGCAGCCCCCTGCCCTTTTTCCGGAAGCGCGAAATGCCGGCGCAATCCCGCGCATCCAGTCCGTCGCCCGTGTCGACGGCAAACAGCCACAGCTGGTCGTAGTCCGAATGATCCAGGTCCGCCAGGAACGGATCGGGCCCGCCGGGCGAGGCCCGATCGCGCGCATCGACCTCGAAACGCACATTCGCCTCGGTCCGGCTCAAGCTCGCCAGGTGCTCGCGCAGCAGCGAGAACCGATCGATGCTCCAGTCGTCCCGGGTCGGCGCAATGGTGGTTTGCAACAGGATGCGAAGGCGCTCGGCCATGACTACCCCGTGAGCGGAGTCGGATTCTAGGCTCTGCGCTAGAGGGTGCGCTTCGATCTGGCCTGGTCCACCCGCATGATCAGATCCTCGGCTACCTGATTCTTGGCAAAGGGATTCAGCGAAAACGTTCGGATCGGGGAAAACGAGACTTCGGAGCCGAACCTTCCCGGCGTCACCAGCCGCAACGTGATCCTCGACGGGTTCATGTACATCGACACGCTCACGTTCATGACGTTCGACAACGGGATGTCTTCCTCGACATCCCGGTTCTTGACCAGCAGAGAGTCTCCGCAGTCATAGACCTCATCGGCCAGATCCCACACCAGTTTCTTCATCAGGAAGAAGCCGAAGACGGCCATCACCAGCGGCACGATCAGGACAATCGGCTCGTTCCTGTACATCCCGCTCGATAGTGCCGGCACCAAGAAAAGCGCCAGCGAGCCGAACCAGATGGCCGGGAATACCTTTTTAGAGATGAAAAGGTACTTCGATGAGATCCTTGTCATCGTGCTGGCACCCGGTCGATCAGGTTCAACGGACCCAGAGGAATGACAAAATCCCGCACAGTCCTATAGTTCTGGGCGGCAAGCGCCGCTGGCATCGCAGCAAGTTTAGTGCAGCGGGAGGCAAAACAGGTGGCCCAGGCCGCGGCCATCACGGGCCTGGTTCTTTATTGCGTGTCTACCTCGATTGCCTTGGCAGCTGCAATGGCAATGGCGACGAACCTCGCTTCCGTCGTAGGCGACCCCGGCGCACAATCCACGCTGCAGCCCGCCTCAAAGGATCACATCATGATGCTCGATTGGAATGAATATCAACAGCAGCTGCACGCCGCAATCGGTCAGATCGCCACACTGAGTCCCGACACGGTCAGGGGCTACCGCACGCTGAGCGATGCGGGCAGCAAGACCGGCAAGCTGGACGGCAAGACCCGTGAACTGATCGCATTGGCGGTTGCGGTGACGCTGCGATGCGACGGCTGCATCACGACGCACACCAGCGCTGCCATCAAGGCGGGCGCGAGCCGGGAAGAGATCGGCGAAGCACTCGGCGTTGCGATCTCGGTCAATGCCGGGGCGGCCCTGGTCTATTCGGCCCGCGTGATGGACGCATACGCGGCCAAGACCGGCTGAGGCCTGCTTGCACGCTAGCGCTGGCCTGGCACCGTGGCCGGCGCACAGACTCCATGTGGCTGGCTCGCCTGCTCGCAGGACTCATACTGACGCTCGGCGCAACTGGCGCCAGTGCGCAGATGACAATCAACGACAGCGCCGTTACCGTGTACGGCGCCTACCGCGACGGCGGCAGCTTCGTCGACGCCACCAGTAATCAGACACTACGCCTGGACGCTTCCGGCGCCTGGGCCATCAGCTACGACAAGGGGCTGGACGCCAGCCGCCAGCTGCAGTTCTACGTGTCGTATCAGAGAACCCATCTCGACCTCGATCAGTCGGCAGTCGTCAATCCACCGTCGCGCACGCTGCCGCTGAGGGTGATCTACTTTCACCTCGGAGGCACCAACTTCTTCGACGGCCCGATCGGACAGGGTCCGTATGTCGTGGGTGGGCTGGGCGCAACGCTGTTCCAACCCGGATCGAGCGGCTACAGCGACGAACTGCGACCATCGCTGAACCTCGGCATCGGCTATCAGATGGCGCTCGCACAGAGCGTCGCGCTGCGCCTCGAGGCGCGAGGCTACGCCACGCTCGTTCACAGCGGCGGCGGGCTGTTCTGTTCGGGCGGGTGCCTGATCAAGATCAAGGGAGATACCGTGGAGCAGGGTGAGGTGCAACTGGGCTTGTCATACCGCTTCTAAACGCTAGCGCTCCGACCTCCGCTCACAGACCCGGCGGAATGCGCCCGGCGATCAGCTTTCCCATGTCGATCCGCGTGCCGATCCGCTCGCCCAGCGCCAGGTATTCCGATACGGCCAGGTAGTGCACGACGTCGCTGAAGGTGAGCTCGCGCTCGGCCGGCCAGGTGGCAAAGCTCTGCGTCGCCCGCCTCAGGACTGTGTCGGCCTCTTCCTCGTTGTTGCCGGTGCGCGCCATCACCACCTTGCGGTAAATCTCGCGGCGGGGCAGCTGTGGCTGGCTGGCCGCAACGATCCAGTACAGCTTCAACAGTTCGCGCGCTGTTTCAGTCGCGTAGCGGGTCTCGCGGGGCGAAAGAAACGACGCCACCAGCTCGTTGCGCCATGCCACAGCAAGCTGCAGCAGCGAGACCTGGTGCTGGCGCGGCGGCAGGGCGGCCGTCCGGTGCATCATCGATATGAGGACCCGGATCGTCTCGGGCGTACGGCCCAGTTGCCGGGCCACGACGTCCGGACTTTGGCCGTCGCCGATCCGCTTCAGGACCTGCTGGCCGAGCTCCGCCGAAAACGACAACCCGCTTTTGTCCACGGCACTCCTCCCGAATGAACGCAGGATGACCTGCAAGACCTGCTGCGGTCAAGGCCGCATGAGCGCGCCTTGATAGTGGATATGACCAAAGTCACTGATGCAACATCACTTTTTTCTTTCGCTGCAGCGTGGCACGCGACCGAACTCCGTAGTTAACCGCACGCCTACAATTCGCGCATCTTTGTAGGGGAGCGCTTGCCGATGGAGACCTATTACCACCCGAAAGACTTGGCCAAATTCAGCGACATGTCCAAGGGTAATCCACAATTATGGGACAAGTTCATCGCCTACTACGAGGCGGTGTTCGCCGAGGGCGCGCTGACCGAGCGGGAAAAGGCCCTGATCGCGCTGGCGGTGGCGCACGCAGTGCAGTGCCCCTACTGTATCGACGCTTACACGCAGTCGTGCCTGGAGAAAGGCTCCAACGCCGAGGAGATGACCGAGGCCGTCCACGTGGCCTGCGCGATACGGGGCGGCGCTTCGCTGGTGCACGGCGTGCAGATGCGCAACGTCGTGAACCAGTTGTCGATGTGAGACGGGCGGTCTGAAGAGGCGCCGATGGTCCTGACGCTGCTCGCTCGCGGAACAGCGCTGGCCTCGAGCCGGGAGCAGCTGCGCACGCTGGGCGCAACGCAGGGCTGTGCGCCGTTCCAGCAGCGCATGGCCACGGCGGGCCTCGCGCCGCTCGCCGCCACCGGCATCGAGGTGTTCCAGATCAACGTGGGCAAGTTCTGCAACCAGACCTGCCGCCACTGTCACGTGGACGCGGGTCCCGACCGCACCGAGCAGATGAGCCGCGAGACGGCGCAGCAGTGCATCCAGGCACTGGCCGGCACCGACATCGCGACCGTCGACATCACGGGCGGCGCGCCCGAGCTGAACGCCAACTTCCGCTGGCTGGTCGAGCAGGCGCGTGCGCTGGGGCGCCACGTGATGGACCGGTGCAACCTGAGCGTGCTGCTGCTCAAGCCCCAGGCGGACCTGGCCGATTTCCTGGCGCAGCACCAGGTCGAAATCATCGCCTCGCTGCCCTACTTCCGGTCGACGCAGACTGACGCGCAACGCGGCGAGAAGGTGTTCGCCAAGTCGATCGAAGCGTTGCAACTGCTGAACCGCCTGGGCTACGGGCGCGAAGGCAGCCCGCTGGTGCTGAACCTGGTTCACAACCCGGTCGGGGCGTTCCTGCCGGCGCGCCAGCAGGCGCTGGAAGCGCAGTTCCGGCGCGAGCTGTGGCGGCACCACCAGATCGTGTTCAATCGCCTGTATACGATCACCAACATGCCGATCAGCCGGTTCCTGGAATTCCTGATCGACAGCGGAAACTACGAGACCTACATGCAGCGCCTGGCCAATGCCTTCAATCCGGCGGCGGCCGCCGCCGTGATGTGCCGCCACACGATCTCGATCGGGTGGGACGGCACGCTGTACGACTGCGACTTCAACCAGATGCTGGATCTTCCGGTTCAGGCCCCGGCGCCGCGCCACGTGAAGGACTTCGACCTCGCGCAGCTGGACCGCCGGCGCATCGTCACGGCCAACCACTGCTACGGCTGCACCGCGGGGGCCGGCTCCTCGTGCGGCGGCGCCACCGCGGCATGAGCCGGAAGTGAACGTCGTGGGCGGTGCGCTGACCTGGCTGTTTGTCCGCTTGCCGCTCGCCTTCTCAGTACCGTTCGCATCGATCTCGCTGTGGTGGGTGGTTGACGGCTTCAGCCGGCTCAGCCGGGCCCTGATCGAACCGTGCACGGCGGGCTTTGCCGAGCTGGTCGGGCCCCATCTGCCCGCATCGCTCGCATTCAGCCTGGACGCGTTTTTCCATGCCGTGCTGGTCATTGTCCTGTTCCTGCTCGGATTCCTGGCTGCCTACAACGCGGCGGCGCTGGTCAACTGGATTCTGGTTGCACTCAATCTGAAACCGGTGCCGTACGCGCACGGTCCTCCCCAGGTGCCCAAGCCGGCCATCGTCGCCGACAACCCGCTGGCCAAGGTCAGCCGGATCGGGCTGGTCCTTGCGGGCGGCGGCGCCAAGGGCGCCCACCAGGCCGGCGCCATGAAGGCGATCTATCGCTTTCTCGCCCAGCACGACGCCCTGCACAAGGTCAAGGTGATTGCAGGCACCTCGATCGGGTCGTGGAATGCCCTGTTCTGGCTGGCCAACCTGATCAAGCCGCAGGCAAACTGGGACGAGCCGGGCATCCACGAGCGCTGGTGGCGCAGCATCAGCTTCAAGTCGCTGACGGCGCCGACGTGGTTCGTGCCCCTGTTCAGGAATTCGCTGCTGTCCACGCTTCCGTGGCAGCACGTATTCGATCGCATCTTCGGACGGCCGGACGTCGCCAAGGAGCTGCTGCAGACCGGCATCCATTTTTACCTGACCCGGTCCAACGTGCGATCGGGACAGCTGGAATGCGCCACCAACAATCCGGCTCCCCCGGACATCGTCCATGTGACGTACGAGCAGCTCGATGCCCACGATCCCGGCAAGTACCTGTCCGGCCTGAAGGCGGCGGTGTTCGCCTCGATGGACATGCCGCCGCTGTTTCCCTACGTCGAGCGCGGAGGCAACCTGTACGAGGACGGCGCCGTGATCGACAACCTGCCGATCACCTTTGCGGCCGCCCCCGAGGAAAACTGCGACCTGATCTTCATCCTTCCGCTGAACTCCGATTTCGAGGAGGAACCGGACCGCACGTCCTTCCTGATGAGGCTGCTGCGGGTGATCGACGTGCGCCAGGGCGTGCTGGAGCGCGGCGGGTTCAAGATGCTGTATCTGTACAACGAGCTGGCCGCGCTGCGCCAGTACGTCGAATCGTCCAGGAGCGGCCCGGTCAATCCAACCGATCCGGCACCCCTGACGTCTGCGCTGCAAAGAAAGCACAGCGTGATCAGCGTGTTCGCGGTGTGTCCCCTGAGGTCGTTCGTGGATGCGACGCTGGATGCCCGCGAGCTGTGGAAGCGAAAACAGGCCGCGATCGCCTTCGAGGTCATGCGCGATGCCACCGCCCGTACGCTGGCAGGCTTCCAGTTCAAGCCGCAGGACAAGGTCCGTGTCGCGCTGGTCGGTCGCGACGGAAACGTGACGTGGGACGAGAACTTCTGAGCCGGCCAGCCTCAGGCGTACTGCATCTCGCCGTTGCCGAACGACCAGTTCTCCTTGACGACCTCGACCAGGTTGATGACCACGTCCTGTGGACGCACGCCCAGCTTGGTGTGCAGGTCGTCGGCGATGCGCCGGTAGAACGCCTTCTTCAGCTCCACCGAGCGCCCCTGGTTCAGCGTGATCTGGATGAACACGATGCCCGGCGAGTACTCGATGCCCAGATAGCTGGCCGGGTACACCAGATCGCCGGGGCCGTGCCGGG
>DASZFP010000059.1:0-4595 GCA_035939615.1 Burkholderiaceae bacterium
TAGCGCCGCCAGGCGCGATCGCGGGCCTGCCCGCCGTAGCGCCGCCAGGCGCGAAGGCGGGTCATGGCGCGTACCGTGCTCGAAAGGTGGTCAGCGTGACGGGCTGCCCGTCCGGGCCGATGGCCGTGACATCGACCAACAGTCCGTCGCTGGCCGGAACCGTGCCCATCGCCTGCTGCGAAGCGGTCGCGCTGGCCGAGTAGGTGCCCAGGCCAGCGACCGCGGAGCCATCGGGCGCGACGATGCCGGTCTCCGAGTAGCCCGAGTAGTCGTTCGGGTTGTCGAACGGCAGCGGCGAGCCGACCCGGGTCTCGCCCGCCTCGGGGCCGATCGCATCGTCCGGCCCGGTCGGGTTGTACGGATCCTTCTGGGCATACGGCTGGCCGTCGATTTCCTGGATCAGGGATTCGGCCACGGCGAGCGTTTGCCGCATCACCAGCGGGTCGGCCGACTGGCGCGCCGCCAGCGACAGCGCGCTGACGACCGAGACGACCGCGACCGACACGATCAGCATGAACAGGATCACCTCCACCAGCGTGGTGCCGCGCTGGGTGCGCCGGCGGTCAGGAACGGCGCACATAGCCCGAGGTCGGCTCGACCGTTACCGTGAACACCTGCCCATCGGAAGCGGTCGCCTGGATCTGGATCTGACTTGGGGTGGTGGGCTGTCCCAGCCCGTCGAACGAAAACTGCGCGGCATTGGTGGTCAGCACGACGCCGCCGGGCGCCTGCAAGCTGACGCTGCCGCCACCGGGCGCCGCCAGCGGCTGCGTGCATGCGTTGTCCAGGCACGCATTGACCAGGCCGGTGCCCGCGTTGACATGGACGTACAGCAGGCGGCGCTGCGCCACCGCCGCTTCCTGTGCAAAGCGCAGCGTGCTGGCGATCTGCTCGGCAAATCCGTGCGCGTTGACTTCGCCGGTGTTGTTGAGGCGGCCGATCGCCGTGAAAGACAAGATGCCCGCGATCAGGATCACGATGACGAGCTCCAGCATCGTGAATCCGGCGCACGGACTGGGCGGGTGAACGGGTGTCGGGCTCATGGAAGCAAAAAGCGGCGCTCCCCGGGCAGAGGGCGCCGCTGGCCATTGACGCCGGGACCGGCGTGGCGCCCCCGGCGCCTGCGCCGCCCTGGCGGGGTCAGCAACCGAGCGTGTTCATCGACACCACCGGAGCCGCGTTGTTGCCCGCCGGCTGCGTGTACGACACCGAGCAGGTGTTCGGCGTGGGCGCATTTTTGTCCGCGATCACCAGGGCCGCTGCGCCCCCACCGCTCAGCGTGACCTGGTCGGCGTTGTTGCCGGTCGTGTCCAGCCCGGCCGCGTCGACGATGCCGCCGGCGCCGTTGGCGCCTGCACTGCCCGCCGGGTAGCCCCATACGGTCGTGATATTGACGCCATCGACCGAGACGGCGCCGGCGGCGCCGGTCGCGTTGCGGACCAGGGCCGCTGCACGCACGACCTCCGAGGCGGAGCGGACCGATCCCATGATCGCCTGCACCTTGGCGATGCGGGCGTCCTTGCCCATGTTGATGAAGCGCGGCAGCGCCAGCGCCGACAGAATTCCGATGATCAGGATCACGATGATCAGCTCGACCAGGGTGAAGCCCTTCTGGTTGCGGGGTGCGGCGGCGGTGCTCATGCTGTGTTCCTCTGGGTTCGATTTTTCGACCGGATTGCCTTAAGTGGATTTTCGGCAACAGCCCGTTAACCTTGCGCTCGGATAAGCGGCGGTTTTCAGGTCGAATCCGTCACACGTTTGCGGGACTTAATTCGCCGGATGCCGCAATCGCTTAAGAAACCGGGCGAGGGCGCACCTCAATGCCCGGCGGTGGCCAGCCATCGGCTGCCTTTTCTTAAGAGCGCAAACCTAGTTGTGGTGGATCACCGCGCGCGACAGATCCCACATGGGCAGGAACACGCCCAGTGCGACCACCAGCACCATGCAGCCCATCAGCACGATCATGATCGGCTCGATCTGCGCAGCCAGCCCGCGCACCGCGTACTCGACATCCTTGCGGTAGTACTCGGCCACCTCGTTCATCATCTCCCCGAGCGCGCCGGTCTCTTCGCCCACCGCGATCATCTGCAGGATGGTCGGCGTGAACACGCCCGTGGCGCGCGCTCCCTTGGCGAGCGTCTCGCCGCGTTCGGCCGAAGTCTTCATCTGGCCGATCCGCTCGGACAGCACGATATTGCCCGCGGTCTCCACCGCCACCTGCAGCGCATCGACGACCGGGATGCCGGCCTCCAGCGCCAGGCCGAAGCTTTTCGTGAAGCGGGCCAGCGCCGCCTTGCGAACCAGCGTCCCGAAGATCGGAAGCCGCAGCAGCAGCTCGTCGCGCATCCGCCGTCCCGCCTGCGTGCGCAACCCCCACCCCAGTCCCCCGACGGCTGCCACCACGGCCACGACAAGGACGGGCCAGGAGTGCACGAAGAAGTCGGATACCGCGATCAGCAGTTGGGTGATCAGCGGCAGCTCGGTGTGCAGGCCCTTGTAGACCTTGGCGAACGCCGGGATCACGAAGATGTTGAGCACCACCAGCGCGACCGTGGCGGCGCACAGCACGAAGATCGGATAGCGCAGCGCCGAGCGCACCTGCTCGCGGTTCTCGCGCTCGAAGCTGAGCTGCGCGTGCAGGCCCATGAATATTTCGTACATCCGTCCGGTGACCTCGCCGACCCGGACCATGCTGACCATGTAGCGCGAGAACACCGGCTCCTCGCGCTGCATGGCGGCCGACAATTGCCGGCCGGCCTCGAGCTGCTGCCGCAGCCGTTCCAGCAGCTCGGCGAACCTTGCCTTGGTGGCCGACTCGTACAGCCCCTGCAGCGACCGCAGCAGCGGCACGCCGGCCTTCATCAGCGTGGCGAGCTGCCGGCAGAACATCAGCAGGTCGTCGATCTGGATGCGGCCGCCGAACCTGCGATCGAAGAACGCACCCAGGCCTTCGTCGCTGTCCACGCACACGTCGGCGCGCACCAGCATCGATCCCTGGGCGGCCAGCGCATCGGCCAGCGATGTGGGGTTGGCGGCTTCCAGGCGGCCCTCGATCCGGGCTCCGCCGGAATCGCGGGCAACGTAGGCGAAAAGCGGCATGACGAAGGCTCCGCGGGTCGGGTCGCGTCGACTCAGCTCGACTCGTGCGACGGCCCGATCAGCCGCATCGCCTCGGTGACCGTGGTGCGGCCGCTCTGAACCAGCTCGCCCACGTGGCTGGCCAGCGAAAGCTGGCCGATCTCGCGCCGGGCGGCATCGATGTAGGCCTGCGTGTCTGCGCTGTTCAGAGCCGTGATCACGCCCCGCGTCATCTCGAGCAGTTCGTAGGCGCCCAGGCGCCCCAGGTAACCGGTGCCCTTGCACTGCGGGCAGCCGGCGCCCTTGACGAGCGCCTCGGCCGAGCTGCCGAGCATTTGCAGGAATGCGGTCTCCTGGGCGGTCGGCGCATACGGCTGCGCGCAGTCCGCGCAGACGGCGCGCAGCAGACGCTGCGCCAGCACCAGCCGCAACGAGGTTGCGATCAGGTAGCGTGGAGCGCCCATGTCGAGCAGGCGGATGGGTGTGGAGACCGCGTCGTTGGTGTGCAGCGTCGACAGCACCATGTGCCCCGTCATCGCTGCGCGCAGGCCCGTTTCGACGGTGTCCTTGTCGCGCATTTCTCCGACCAGCACGATGTCCGGATCCTGGCGCAGCGTCGAGCGCAGCACCGCGGCAAATCCGAGACCGATTTTTTCGTTGACCTGAACCTGGGTGATGCCAGGCAGCCGGTATTCGACCGGGTCCTCCACCGTGATGATCTTCGCATCGGGCGAATTCATCTGGGCCAGGGCGCCGTATAACGTGGTCGTCTTGCCCGAGCCGGTCGGACCGGTGGCCAGCAGCATGCCATGCGCCAGCGTGATGAACTCGCGCACCTTGGCCAGGATCGGGGCCGGCATGCCGAGACGGTCCAGTTCCAGCAAGCCGCCGTCGTGCGGCAACAGGCGCAGAACGACCGACTCGCCGTACTGCGTCGGCATCGACGACATCCGCAGGTCCAGCGTGTGGCCCCGCACGCGCACCACGAAACGGCCGTCCTGCGGCAGCCGCCGCTCGGCGATGTTCAGCCCGGCCGACAGCTTCAAGCGCTGCACCACGGCCGGCGCGATGCGGCTTTCGGCTTCCGTATGGAGCACCAGCGCGCCGTCGATCCGGAACCGGATTTGCAGCTTGCGCTCCTGCGGCTCCACGTGGATGTCGGAGGCGCGCGAGCGCACCGCGTCGTCGAACAGCGACTGCAGCAGCTTGGCCACCGGCGCGTCGTCCTGCGATGCACCGGCGGCTGCCGGGTCGGTGCGGGTGGTCTCTACCTGGATTTCCTGCTCGAGTTCCCGGGCCAGGCCGGAGACCTCGTCGCTGCGGGAATGCAGCCGGTCCAGCGTGGCGTCCAGGCGCGACTCGGTGATGACGACCAGGTCCAGATGCCGGCCCAGCAACCGCTGTATCTCGTCGTAGGACTGGTAGTCGAGCGGGTCGGCCATGCCGACCCGGATCGCGGAGCCTGCATCGTCGATCGGGATCGCCCGGAAGCGCCGCGACTGCGCTTCGGTCAGCAG
>DASZFP010000060.1:0-17932 GCA_035939615.1 Burkholderiaceae bacterium
CTCGCCCGCGCAGCGGGAGAGGGGAGGGGGTGAGGGCATGTCTTTGGTCATGCCGCAATCGCGCCGGCGGCGCCGGCGTGCCCTTGGTCACTTTCCGCCACCGCAGCCGCCCCGGATCATGTGCCATCCGACACGCTCCCACGCGTCGCTGACTCGGCGAGGTACCCGAAATGAACACGAAACGGCCCTGGATGCTTGCTGCGTTGATGGTCTCGGCGCTGTGGCTGTGGCGGCCGGCCTCGGCAGCACAGGATGCCGACGCTCCGGTCGCAACGCAGCCTGCGGACCGCTCGACGGTCGCGCTTTCGACACGCGATCCGGTTCCGCCCACCCGCCCGTTCGATGCGCGTCCGTCGGCGCAGCCGTCGGTGCTGCTGTACACGGGTCAGGTCCAGGTGCTGGACATGCCGAACGTGTCGCGCGTGGCGGTGGGCAACGGCAGCGTACTGAAGGCGCAGGTGATCGATTCCGGCCAGGTGGTTCTGATCGGCCAGGCGGCCGGATCGACCACGCTGCGCCTGTGGGCCAGCCGCGGCGCCCAATACGCCTATGAAGTCACGGTCCGCAGCAACGACACCGTGCGCGCGGCGCGCGACATCCAGGACATGCTGGTCAACGAGCCCGGACTGAGGGTGACGCCGTACGACGGGCACGTGCTGATCGAGGGTGACTACAGCAACCCGGCGACCTCGCGCAAGCTCGACGCCATCGCCCAGATGTTTCCGCAAGGGGTCGTCAGCCTGGTTCCCGACCACAGGGTGCAGCCGCCGGTGCCGCTGGAGAAAATGGTCTACCTGGACGTGCGCGTGGTCGAGGTTCGCAAGAACGCGCTCGAGCAGCTCGGCATCCAGTGGGGCAGTCCGGTCGCCGGGCCGGAGCTGACGTTGAACGGCACGGTGGTGCCGAGTGCGCCGCAAAGCTGGAAGGCGGTGTTCGGCATCGCCACCGATCTCACCTCGATGCTGAACATCCTGGAGAGCAACGGCGACAGCTGGACGCTGGCCGAGCCGCGCGTGAGCTGCAAGAGCGGGGGCGACGCCAAGTTCCTGGTCGGCGGCGAGATCCCGATTCCGGTCGCCAGTGCGCTGGGCCAGACGACCATCGTGTACAAGGAATACGGCGTGATCCTGGAGTTTCATCCGGTGGCCGACGACGAGGGCAACATCAGCTCCAAGGTCGTGGCCGAGGTGAGCCAGCCCGACCAGCAGTTCACCAATCAGGGGTTCGTCGCCTTCCGCCAGAATCGCACCGAGACCCAGGTGTCGCTGAGGGAAAACGAGACGCTGGTGATTTCCGGCCTGCTGCAGAACAGCGGCTCCAAAACGATCACCGGCATCCCGGGCGTCAGCGAAATCCCGATCCTGGGGGCCTTGTTCCGCTCGAAAAATTTCCAGAACGAGCGCACCGAGCTGATCGTGATGGTCACGCCCCGGCCGGCCACGCCCCAGTCCGAGACGAACGTGGCGATGATGCGGCGCTCCGACGAGCGCTACAACACCTTCAACCGGCTGATCGACAAGAACATGGCCGAGTAACACGACGGCTCGCAGACACCGGAGCAGTTCGAATGTGGACCATCGATCTCACCGACGGCAGCAGTCGTTCGACCCGCCTGCAGTACGAGGCCGGCAAGGTCCGGATCGGACGCGACCTCGACAACGAGGTGCGCCTGTCCAGCTGGCGCGTGAGCCGCAAGCACGCGGAGATCTTTTTTTCGAACGACAAGGTCTTCGTACGCGACCTGAACTCGACCGACGGCACCAGCGTCAACGGTGCCCGGGTCACCACGCACGGCCCGCTGCAGCCGTCCGACCGGATCGAGGTCGGTCCCTTCGCGCTCAAAGTGCGGTGGACCGCACCGTCTCCCGCCTCCGCGGCGGCGTCCGCCGCCGCTCCGGCGGGCAAGCCCGCAGGAACCGTCGCGAGTAGGCCGGACCAGTCGGCGACGGCGGCGGGGTCCGCGCACGCGCCCGCTGGGCCGGGGCCAGCCTCGGCCGCCGAAGCCGCGGCGAAGGCGGCCCCGCCTGCCGAAGCCGCAGCGGACGCCGCGGTGAAGGCCGCACCGCACGATCCGATGTTCAAGTGGCGCCACCTGCTGCAGGAGCGGCTGCTGGAGGCGTTCGACGTGCGGCGGGTCGACGTGCACCGGATGTCGGATGCGGAACTGCACACCCGCACCGAGCAGCTGATCACCGAGCTGGTCGACCGCACGCCGGACATTCCGGCCGATATCGACCGCGCGGCGCTGATCGCGGCGGTGCGCGACGAGGCGATCGGCCTGGGGCTGCTGGAGCCGCTGCTGGCCGATCCGTCCGTCACGGAAATCATGGTGAACCGGGCCGAGGAGGTGTTCATCGAGCGCGCCGGGGTCCTGGAGCGCTTCCCGCTCGCCTTCACCAGCGACCGGGCCGTGACCGGCATCATCGAGCGGATCGTCGCGCCCATCGGACGGCGCATCGACGAGAGCTCCCCGATGGTCGATGCCCGCCTGAAGGACGGTTCGCGCGTGAACGCGGTGATCCCGCCGCTGGCGCTCAAGGGGCCGTGCATCACGATCCGCAAATTCTCCAAGCGCAAGCTGGGCGCCGAGGACTTGCTCCGGTTCGGCTCGGCCAGCCAGGAAATGATCGAGTTCCTTCGCATCGCGGTCGAACACCGGATGAACATGGTGATCTCCGGCGGCACCGGCTCCGGCAAGACCACGCTGCTGAACATCCTGGCCAATTTCATTCCGAAGGGCGAGCGGGTCGTGACGATCGAGGACGCCGCCGAGCTGCAGCTGAATCACCCGAACCTGGTCTCGCTCGAATCGCGCCCGGCCAATATCGAGGGAAAGGGCCAGATCGCGATCCGCGACCTGGTGCGCAACTCGTTGCGGATGCGGCCCGACCGGATCGTGGTGGGCGAGTGCCGGGGCGGGGAGGCGCTCGACATGCTGCAGGCGATGAACACCGGACACGACGGCTCGCTCACCACCGGCCACG
Source organism: Burkholderiaceae bacterium (assembly GCA_035939615.1). GTDB lineage: Bacteria > Pseudomonadota > Gammaproteobacteria > Burkholderiales > Burkholderiaceae_F > VBCK01. The sequence goes on from DASZFP010000060.1 coordinate 2,985, forward strand.
CCAACACGCCCCGCGACATGCTGGCGCGGCTGGAAGTCATGGTGCTGATGGCCGGCATCGATCTTCCGGTGTCGGCTATCCGCGAACAGGTCGCCTCGGCGATCGGCATCATCGTGCACCAGACCCGCTTCGCCTGCGGCAGCCGCCGCATCACCCACATCTGCGAGGTGACCGGCGTCGAAAGCGGCTGCATCCAGCTTCAGGACATCTTCGAGTTCCGCCAGACCGGGGTCGACGCCAACGGCAAGACCGGCGGCTATTACACCGGGTGCGGCTTCGTGCCCGAGTTCTACGAGACGCTGCGCAGCATCGGCGTGCCGCTGGAGCTGGGCATTTTCCAGCGGCACGAACCGGCCGCCAAGTCGATATGAACCAGGGCCTGATCACGCTCGTGATCGGCGCCTTGTCGTTGGCCGCGACGCTGCTGCTGCTGCAGGCCGCGGTGTCCGGTTACGGTGCGTATCGGCGCCGGTTCACCGACGAGGCGCGCAGCCAGCTCGAGGGCGCCTTCGTCTTCATCGACCCGGAGCGCGTGCTGCTGCTGACCGTCTTCGGCGCGGTCGTGGTTCCACCGGTGCTGTGGCTGCTGACCGGCCAGATCCTGCTGCCGGCCGTGGTGGCGGTGCTGGCGATCGTGCTTCCGAGCGTGGCCTACGCCCTGATCCATCGGCGCCGCCGCGCCCAGATCGTTCTGCAGCTGCCCGACGTGCTGCTGATGCTGGGCAGTTCGCTGCGCGCCGGCACCAGCCTTCAGATCGGTCTGGACCTGGCGATCCGCGAAACGCCGGCGCCGCTGTCGCAGGAGCTGGCCGTCGTCATGCGCGAGCAGCGGCTGGGGATGGCACTGGAGGAGGCGCTGGACACGATGGCGCGTCGCCTGAAGCTCGAAGAGGTCGACCTGGTGGTGACGGCGTTGACGATCGCGCGCGATATCGGCGGCAACCTGGCCGAAACGCTGGACCGGCTGGCCGGCACGCTGCGCACCAAGGCGATGATCGAGGGCAAGATCCGCTCGCTCACCTCGCAGGGCAAGCTGCAGGGGATGGTGGTCGGTGCGCTGCCCGTGGGCATGGCGTTCGTGCTGTCGGCCATGGAGCCGGACGCGATGCAGCCGCTGTTTCATACCTGGTGGGGATGGGCCGTTGTCGCGGTCATTGGTGTTCTCGAGCTGGTCGGGTTCCTGATGATCCGCAAGATCGTCAACATCGACGTCTAGGGAACAAAAAATGCTCGTGCTGATCGCAGGGATGTTCGCGCTGGCAGCGGTCGGCATCGCGCTCTCCTCGTCCCGCATCGTGGCCGAAGTGCCGCGCGAGGACCGCCAGTACATGGACCCGCCGCCGCGCTTTTACCGCCTGACCTGGCCCCTGGTCAGGCTCGTGTCCCATTACAGCGGGTGGGCCTTGAGCAAGGGCGCGGCAACGCGCATCCAGCAGGCGCTGCGGCGCGCCGGGCAGGACTACACGCTCACGCCGGTGCAGTTTTTCGCGGGCAAGCTGGTGGCCTCCGGCATGGTGGCTGCGCTGATGGCGTGGGCGATGAGCATGCTTTCGCAGGCCGTGGCGGGCGGCGCCATCACGGGCGCCGTGTTCGGTTACTTCCTGCCCGAGCTGTGGCTGTCGGACATGACCAAGGCCCGCAACCTGAAGCTGCTCAAGGCGCTGCCGTTCTTCCTGGACATCGTCACGATGGCGGTGGAGGCCGGACTGAGCCTGGGGTCCGCATTGCAGCAAGCGCTGCAGCAGCTGCCGCCGGGGCCGCTGGTGAACGAGATCAACCGGCTGTTGCGCGAGGTGCGCGCCGGCAAACCGCGCACCGACGCCCTGCGAGACATGGCAGCGCGTCTGGACTTCCGCCCGATCAGCAGCCTGGTGAGCGCGCTGGTGCAGGGCGAGTTGATGGGAAGCAGCATCGGGCCGATTTTGCGGGCGCAGTCCGAGCAGCGTCGCACCGAGCGCTTCCAGCGAGCCGAGAAGCTCGCGCTCGAGGCTCCGGTGAAGATGCTGGGCCCGCTGATCCTGTGCATCTTCCCGTGCACCTTCATCGTGATCGCCTTTCCGATCGTGGTTCAGCTGTTGAGCTCAGGACTGTGATGGCCCTCGCCCTGCCTGCCTCCATCCCTTGTGATACGCCCGGGGGCCTTCTACGCGTCAGGGTCGCGCGCCACTTCGTGGCCCGGGCGCGCGGCCTGCTGTCCGGCCCGCCGCTCGCCGCGGACGAGGCGCTGTTGATCGCACCGTGCTCGAGCATCCACACCTTCGGGATGGTCTACCCGATCGACGTGATCTTTCTGGATCGCCGGGCACGTATCGTGCGCGTGTGCGCCCGCGTGCCGGAGGGCCGAGTACGCCTTCACTGGGGCGCGGCCGCGGTGGTGGAAACCCGGGGTGGACAGGCGGCCCGTTACGGTCTGGTCGCCGGCACCGAGCTCAGCGCGCTGCGGCCCGAGCTGGGATCGCCCTGGCGCGAATTCAAACGGCGGATCCTGCGCTCGGCGGCAAGTTCGTAGACTGTATGGCTTTTGCGTATCCCTTCACCGGCGCTCACAGAGGTTCGCCGGGATGGAGACTGGGCGATGGAGATTCAGCAGAAAAGGGTCCTTCTGGTCGAGGATCACGACCTGATCCGCCTGGGCACCGGAGTCCTGCTGGAGTCGCTGGGCCAGGTGCGCTGTGACATCACGCCGTGCCGCTCGCTGGACGAGGCGCGGACCGCCTGTCGCGACGAAGGGCCGTTCGACCTGGTGCTGCTGGACCTGAACCTGGTCGACTCCAAGGGGTTGCAGGGACTGCGCACGCTGCGCGACGAGTTCCCGGAGCAGTCGATCGCGGTCCTGACCGGCACCCAGGACGAGTTCGTGGTGCGCCAGGCGCAGGCAATGGGGGCGATCGGATACCTGCTGAAATCCTGGACGCCGGATCAGGTCAAGGCCGCTTTGCTGTCGTTGCTGGGACCGATCAACGGCTCCGAGCGCGCCACCATTTCGGAGCGCTTTCCCAAGCTGGCCGGCACCTCGCACTACGACCGGGTGGCCGAGTTGGGGCCGCGCCATCTGCAGATCCTCGAACTGATCCTGGAAGGGTGCAACAACCAGGAGATCAGCACCAGCACGGGATTGTCGCTGGGCACGGTGAAGAACTACGTGTCGGCGATTCTGCTGGCACTGGACGTCCAGAGCCGCGCTCACCTGATCAGCCTGTTCCATTGAGCGATCTGCCCAACCCGCCCGGGGCCGACCAGCGTATCGACGCCGAGATGTATCGCACCGCATACGCGGCGGACCGGCGCGGCTCGCTGGCCGGAATTCCTGCAGCCCTGTTCGCCGCCTCGGCGCTGCAGAATCGTGGCGCGCCGGCCGGGGTGTGGCTGTGGGCCGGCGGCTATGTCGTGCTCGCGCTCGCCCGGCGGGGGCTGCTGGCGCGGCGCGAGCTCAAGACGCCGCCCTCGCAGACGCAGCACGACACCGTATCGCGCAACGCCTGGCTCGCGCTGGTTGCGGCCTCCGCTGCGGTCTGGGGCGCCGGGCCGCCGCTGTTCCTGTCGCGCGATTTCGCAACGGGCGGAACCCTTACTGGAATCTGGCTGGCGGCGGCGGGACTTTCTGCGCCGCTGGTGGCGGCGGCCCGCCCGGCCGTGTACCTGTGGCTGCTGCCCGCGGTGCTGCCACTGCTGATCACGCTGGCGCTGCACGGATCGGGCGAGTCCCTGGTGCTGGGCGTGCTGGGGTCGGCCTTTCTGCTGGTGCTGCTGCGCCTGGCGCTGGAGCAGAACGACTCGCTGGCAGCGGGACTGGCAGCGCGCTTTCAGAATGAGGATCTGGTCAAACGGCTGCAGGCACAGGTCGAATTGGCCGCCCGCGCCAGCCAGGACAAGACGCGGTTTCTGGCCTCGGCCGTGCACGACCTGCGCCAGCCGTTGCACGCGCTGGGGCTGTTCTGCGCCGCGCTGGACCAGCGGCTGCACGACATCCCGGAAAGGCCCCTGGTCAAGAACATGCTGGCCTCGATCGAGGCGCTGGACAGTTCGTTCGGTGCCATGCTGGACATCTCGCGATTGGACGCCGGCGTCGTGCGCCCGGCGTTGCAGAGCTTTCCGATACGGGACGTGTTCCGGCGCTTGTACCAGCAGTTCGGCGGCGACGCGGAGACGCACGACATCTCGCTTCGATTCCGTGCCGCCCGCCGGGTCGTGGTCAGTGACCCGCAGCTGCTCGAACGGGTGCTGTCCAATCTGGTCCAGAACGCGCTGCGCTACACGCGCCAGGGCGGGGTTCTGGTGGCCGCACGGCGTCACGGCAGCGATGTGGCGCTCGAAGTCTGGGACACCGGCGTGGGCATCGTGGCGGAGAAGCTGGAGCTGATCTTCGAGGAGTTCTACCAGATCGACAATCCGGAACGGGACCGCAGCCGGGGCCTGGGCATGGGTTTGGCCATCGTGCGGCGTTTGTGCGACCTGCTGTCGCACCCCCTCGTGCTTCGCTCGACGCCCGGGCGAGGCACGCTGTTCCGCGTGGTGGTGCCGGCCGGCGACCTGCGCGGCGCGGCGCAACCGGCGCTGGAAGCCGAAACCCTGCCGCCGCGCACCGATGTGCGCGTGACGGTGCTGCTGATCGACGATGAACGCGCGATCCGCGACGCCACCAGCGAACTGCTGCGACCGCTGCAGGTCGACGTGCTGGCCGCAGCCACCATCGCCGAAGCCGTCGACCTGGTGCGCCGTGCCAGCGCCCCGATCGACATGATCCTGTCGGACTGGCGGTTGCGCGGCAGCGAGACCGGCGTGCAGGCCGTGCGCGAGGTGCGCAAGCTGTGCGGTCCTTCGACGCCGGCCGTGCTGATTACGGGCGATACCTCGGCCGAAGTACTCAAGCAGGCTCACCAGAACGGCCTGGTGATCCTGCACAAACCGCTGCAGCCGCGCGAGCTGTTGCGGCTGATCGGCCGGCTGGAGCGCTAGGTGCGCGACGGCATGACTTTGGTCACTAGCGCGGCACTGCCCCCACGCGCTGTACTGAATCCGGCGCGCCGACTTTCTCGCCCCGGGCAAGCCCTGCGGTTGGGCCCGGGCGGGGTGGTTTCATCTCGGATCAACAGCCCAGGTCCCACATGACCCTGGTATTGCGAGGAATTTCGCTTAACGAAGACCCGTTGAGCAACCCCCTCGTCGGGCGATTCGATCACCGCGGCGGCGAGATCGGCCGATCGGACAACGCCACCTTCACGCTGCCCGATCCGCAGCGGCTGATCTCGCGCGTGCATGCGTGCATCTCGCACACCGAGCAGACGTACTGGATGCAGAACGTCAGCACCGCCGGGCAGATCCTGCACAACGGCCGCCCGCTGAGTCCTGGCATGCGGGTGAGCCTGAGCGACGGCGACGAGGTCCGCATCGGCGGCTACCAGCTGGCCGTGGCGTTCGAGCACGATCAGACCAGCCGGAACATCCTGCGCGGCCGCACCACCGCGCCGGTACGGACCGCCTTCGCCGCGCCTTTCGGCGCGGCTTCGGCGGTCAAGGCCGCCGAAGCCCCCGCTGGCGCGGTCCCAGCAGCCGCGTCAGCCGTCGGGGCAGCGCAGGCCGTCTCGGTCCGGGCTCCCGCGGCCGAAGAGGCCGTCAGCGCGGAGTCGCTGTGGCGCGGGTTCCAGGCGGGCGTCGGGGTCGAGCTGCCGTTGCCGAACGGCCCCTCGCCCGAGCTGTTCAGCGCGGTGGGCGCGATGGTGCGGATCGCGGTGAGCGGAATTCACCGGCTGATCTCGATGCGCGCGGTGGCCAAGAGCGAGATGCACGCGGATCTGACCATGATCCAGGTGCGCGGCAACAACCCCTTGAAGTTCTCGCCGGACGCCACGGTCGCCCTGAAAATGCTGCTGCAGCCGCCGATGCAGGGCTTCCTGTCCGGTCCATCGGCGTTGCGTGACGCGGTGATCGACCTGCAATCCCACCAGGTCGGCGTGATGGCGGGCATGCGGGCCGCGCTCGGCGCGGTGCTGGAGCGCTTCGACCCGGCACAACTGGAACGGCGGCTGACCTCGCGATCGGTGATCGAGTCGCTGATCCCGTCGCAGCACCGGGCCCGGCTGTGGGAGCTGTACCTCGAGCACTATCGCGCGCTGAACGAGGAGGCCCAGGAGGACTTCAGCCGCTTCTTCGGCGAGGCCTTCCTGGAAGCCTATAACGCCCAGGTGCGCAGCCTGGAGGCCGCCGGCGACGACGCTCCGGTGGCCTCCTATCCGGCCGCTCCCAGAGGCAAATGAAGGTTCGATGATGCTGGCCGTCCGCACTGCGCAGCGCTCGTGCACCGGCTCGCGCGAGCACAACGAGGACTGCGTCGGGGTCGAGCACGTCGGGCCGCACTGGTGCATGGTGGTATCGGACGGGGCCGGCGGCCACCGCGACGGCGCGCTCGCCTCCCGCCTCGTGGTGGACCGCGTGCTGGGGGGGTTTCGCAGCCGACCGCCCACCGACAGCCACGATCTGGGCGAGCTGATACTCGACGCCCACGACGGCATCATCGCCGCGCAACGAGCGCGCGGCATCACCGACCGGGCGCGCGCGATGCATGCCACCGCGGTCGTGCTGCTGGTCGATGCTGGCTCCGGCCGGGCGCTGTGGGGCAGCGTCGGCGACTCGCGCCTGTACCTGCTGCGCGACGGACGCGCCTCGGCGTTGACCCGCGACGACAGCGTGCTGCAGTGGATGGTCGATTCCGGGCTGTGGCAGCCCGAGCAACTGAAGGACCACCCCCAGCGCAACCACCTGCTGGCAGCGCTCGGGGCCGACGAGCGCTTCGAGCCGCACGTGAGCGGCGATCCGTTCGAGCTGCGCGACCGCGATGCATTCCTGCTGTGCAGCGACGGCTGGTGGCACACCCTCGACGAGGCCGACCTCGAGCGCCTGCTGGGCGCGGCGCCCACGCCGGAGGACTGGCTCGAGGCGATGGTCGCGTGCACTACGGCGCGCGCCGACCCGCGCCAGGACAATTTCTCGGCGATCGGATGCTGGATCGGCGCGCCCACTCCATGACCCGGCTTCGCCAAGGCTACGCCGGGCAAGCCCGCCTCGCAGCCTTCGCTGCGGCTTGCGCCGCAGCAACCGCGGCCGTAGCCGGGGCGGCCTTGGCCGCCGAAGCCGCGCCGAATGGCGCGGCGAAGGCGGCGCCGGAGGCCTTTTCGATCGAAGCCACGCTGGTGGGCGGCCCGAATCTGAATCCGAACCTGGAGGGCCGCGCCTCGCCCGTGGTCGTGCGGCTGTTCGAGCTGAAGCGAACCGCCGCGTTCGAAGCGGCCAGCTTCTCAGCGCTGTTCGACCGCCCGAAGGAAGCTCTGGGCGACGACCTGATCTCACAGGAGGAGTTCGTCCTCAGGCCCGGAGAGATCCGGCATCACGACCGCAGCGGCGCCCCGAGCGCCGCGCTCGGCCTGGCCGCGGCGTTCCGTACGCTCGAGGGTGACTCCTGGCGCCTGATCGTCCCGGTTGCGGCCGGTGGCCACAACTTGCTATTGATCGACTTCGACCACCACCGGATCCAGGCGCCGTTTCAACCCGGCCGGAGCAGCGAGCACTGAGTCATGCCGATCGAGCCCGATACCGGTACGCTGTTCGGAACGCAGGTTGCGGTCAGGGCAACCGTGCCGCGGCAGCAGACCGCCGAGGCGGAGCCGCCGCCGGCGCTGGGCCCGAATCCGTTGCTGGCCGAGGCCGACGGACTGCTCGCGCTGGTGCCGCCGCTGCGCGCGACGACCCAGGTCAACGACCTGCCGCGATTGCGGGAGCAGATCGCCGTTGCACTGCAGCGGTTCAGTGAGCGGGTGCGGCGGCGCGGCATCGCCGCTTCCCAGGTCCAGAGGGCGCACTTCGTGCTGGGCGCGCTGCTGGACCACGTCGTCGAGACGATGCCGTGGGGCGCGGGCCGCCAGTGGCAAAGGCTCAATCCGCTGAAGTCGGCGCCGGGCGAGAGCGCAGGCCGCTACGCGATCCGCCAGCTGGCCCGGATGGCGGAGGACCCCACCGCCAATCGGGACCTTCGTGAGCTGATCTTCGTGGCGCTCGCACTCGGGTTCGAGGAGCGCGCTCACAGTCCGGTTGCGGGAGCCTGGGAGGGCGAGCAGGCCCGGGCCCGGGTGGCCGCACTGCTCGCGCGCGAACCCGGCACGGCCGCGCGGCCGTTGTCGGCGCGCTGGCGCCCAGAGGTGCGGCGCGCCGGCGCTCTGGCGAGCTGGCTTCCGCTATGGGTGGGCTCGTTCACGGCAGCGGGCCTGCTGGCGCTGCTCTACTTCTCGCTGGCGCTGATGCTCGGGTCGCAGTCCGATCGCATCTTCAAGCAGATCGCCGCGCTGCGTCTGGCCTCCTTCGCCAAGGCTACGGAGGCCTTGCCACCCGCCCAGCCGCGCCTGCTGCCCTTGCTGAGCCCGGTTGCGACCCAAGCGGGTCTGCAGGTGCGCGACGAGGCCGACCGCAGCGTGGTCACGCTGCGCGATGAGGCGCTGTTCGAGGCGGGCACCGCGAACCTGCTGCACTCGGCCAGCGCGTCGCTGGGGCCGGTTTCGGCGGCGCTGCAACGCGTGGTCGGTCGGGTGGTCGTGATCGGCCATACCGACGCCGGCTCGGAGCGCTCGGCGCGATATCCATCCAACTGGGAGCTGTCGGTCGAGCGCGCACGCACCGTGCGCGACGCCCTGGTGGCGCTTGGCCTGCCGGCAGCGCGACTGAGCTACGACGGCCGCGCCGACACCGAAGCCGCGGCGCAAGCCGCGGCGAAGGAGGCCCCTCCCCACAACGGCCGCATCGAGATCGTGCTGCTGGCGGGACGATGAGGCTGCGCCCCTGGCTGCTCGCCGCGTTGGGCCTGACCGCCTTCGGGCTGCTGGTGTGGTTCGCGGGACCGCTGGTTTCGATCGGCGATACGGCTCCGTTCGCGTCGGACCCGACGCGCGGCGCGCTGATCGCGGCGTTCGTTTGCGTCTACCTGGCGCACAAGGGCTGGGTCGGGCTGCGCGCCCGGCGGCGCAACGAGCGGGTCGTGGGCCAGCTCGTGCCGCCGTCGGTGGACCCCGAGCCGGCCGAAGTGGTCCAGCTGCGCAAGCGCTTCGGCGCCGCGCTGGACACGCTGCGGCGCACCCGCTTCGGCGCGCGCGGCGGCATGTGGTCGTCGCTGTCGTGGAAGTTCGGCCGGCAGTACCTGTACCAGTTGCCCTGGTACCTGATCATCGGCGCCCCGGGCGCCGGCAAGACCACGGCGCTGCTGAATGCGGGCCTTCAGTTCCCGCTGCAGGGCGAGTTCGGCCGCGGCTCCATCAAGGGCGTCGGCGGCACCCGCAACTGCGACTGGTGGTTCACCGACCGCGCCGTGCTGCTCGACACGGCCGGGCGTTACACGACGCACGAGGCCGATCGGGTCGCAGACCGGCAGGCGTGGGAAGGCTTCCTGACGCTGCTGGCGAAGGCGCGGCCGCGCCAGCCGCTGAACGGGGCGCTGGTGGCGGTCTCGATCAGCGATCTGCAGGTGTTCGACGCGATCCAGCGCGCCCAGCACGCCGCCACGCTGCGCGCGCGCCTGGACGAGATTCGCGCAGCCATCGGCATCCACGTGCCGGTCTACCTGCTGCTCACCAAGTGCGATCTGCTGCCCGGTTTTCTGGACTCGTTTCTCCCGCTCGACAAGCGCGCCCGCGACCAGGTCTGGGGCATGACGTTCGATTTTCTCGCATCCAGCCGCGAACGGGCCGTCGACGAATTCCCGGCGGGGTTCGAGCAGCTGGTCGATCGTCTGCACGACGGATTGAGCGAGCGGATGCAGGCCGAACGCGATCCGCAGCGTCGGGCGCGCATTTTCGCGTTTCCGCGGCAGTTCGCAGCGCTGCAGGAGGCGCTGACCGAGCTGGTGCGCCAGGTGTTCGGCCCCGGCACCACCGCAGCGGTCGACGGTGCTTCCTGCCTGCGCGGCGTCTACTTCACCAGCGGCACGCAGGAGGGCACGCCGATCGACCGCGCACTGTCGGCCCTGGGGCGCGAGCTCGGCCTGGAGCGCCAGATCCTGCCGCCGAACCAGAGTACCGGCAAGAGTTTCTTCCTGGCCAATTTACTGCGCGACGTCGTGTTCGCAGAGGCCGAAATGGCCGGCCGCTCTCCGGTACTGGAGCGCTGGCGGGCCCGCGCGATCACCGCGCTGCTGGCCACGGTACAGATCGCCGGCGCATTGCTGGCGGCTTACTGGGTGACCAGTTACTCGCGCACTTCGGCCGAGCTCGAGCAGATCGCGCACGAAGTCGACCGGACCCGCACGCAGATCGAGGCCAGCGACGCCCGCCCCGGCCTGGACCCACGCCCGCTGCTGCCGGCGCTGAACGCGCTGCAGGATCTGCATCGGGCCATCTCGCCGGCTGCCGACGCCGATACCGCACCGGTGCCGGGGTTCCGCCGGCACCAACTGCTCAAGCTCGCCGCCGCAACCCATCAGGCTTATGACCGGATGCTGCTCGACTCGCTGTTGCCCCGGATCGTCGGGCGCGCCGAGGAGCAGATGCGCAGCGGAGTCGATCCCAATCTCCAATACGAGGCCCTGAAGGCTTACACGATGATGCGGGAGCCGGAGCACTTCGATGCCCCGGCGCTGAAGGCCTTCGTGACCTACGAGTGGGACAGCGCACTGGAGCCGCCGCTCGCAAAGGAGCAAAGAGCCCAGCTGGTGCAGCACCTGGACGCATTGCTCGATGCGGGCGCGGCCGGGGCCGCGACCATCGACGACCCCCGGCTGATCGACTCGGTCCGGGCACGGCTGGCCGGGCAGCCCGTCTCGCAGCGCGTGGCCACGCGCCTGAAGGCGATGCTGGGTGCCGCACCCTACCCGGACTTTACAGTGGCCTCACTGGGCGGCACGGCCGCGGCGCTGTTCGTCGGAAGGGACGGCCGTTTTCCGCCGCGCAGCGTGCCGGGACGATTCACGCTGGTGGCGTATCGCGATGGCGTGTTGACGGCGCTGCCGCAGGTGGCCTCGCAGTTGGCGGCAGAGTCCGGATGGGTGGCCGCCTACGCCAAGGCTTCGGCGGCCAAGGCCTCTTCCTCGACCAAGGTTTCGGCGGACGAGGCCTCTTCCTCGACCAAGGCTACGTCGGCCATGGCCGCCGTAGCCGCGCCGACGGGCGCGGCGGAGGCGGCCGAAGCGCTGGCGGCTTACCTGGATGATTACGCGCGCAGCTGGGTCGACTTCGTCGACGACGTGCGCCTGAAGCGCGCTGGCGGTGCCGCCGATGCCATGCGCCAGGCGCAGGCGCTAGCGGCGCGCGACGGTCCGCTGGTCAATCTGGTCCAGGCGGTCGTGCAACAGACATCGTTGACCCATGACGCCGCCAGCGCCGGCGCCCTGGGGGAGGCAGCGGCGCCGCTGGAGCGCGCACTGGCCGAGCGCTTCGAGCCACTGCGGCGCCTGATCGCGTCCGGCGCCGACGGACGCCGGCCGCTGGACGCGGCGCTGGCCGATTTCAATCAGCTGCACGTGGTGCACGCCCTGGCGGCCTCCCCGGCGGCGAGCACGCCCGAGTGGCTTGCGCGCGTCCAGGCCGATGCGCAGCTCTATCCCGAACCGATCCGCTCGATGCTGGTGACCGCCTCCGCCGCGGCTTCCGTCGCGGCGGAGGCGGCCGGGGCCGCCGAAGCCTCGCCCGGGGCGGCCCTGGCCGCCGAAGCGGCGACGCAAGTCGCCGCGAAGGCGGCCGACACGTGCGCACAGGCCGTGCCAGGGCGGTTTCCGTTCGACCGCGGCAGCCCGCGCGAGATCGCGCTGGCCGATTTCAATCGGCTGTTCGGTCCTTCTGGAGTCTTCGATGCGGGCGGCGCGCGCACCGACGTCGAGGGCAAGGTCGAAGACAACTCGCTGGCTCAGCTTCGCTCGGCCGCGCGCATCCGCGATGTCTTTTTCGCGGGGCGGCGCCCGGAGGCGGCGTTGCGGCTGACGTTTCGCCCGCACGACATGGACGAGACGATCGACCGCTTCGTGCTGGATCTCGACGGCCAGCCCGTGACCTACTCGCATGGACCGCCCACGCCGACCGTGGTGACGTGGCCCGGGCCGGTCCCCGGGGCTCGCGTCGAGATGACGCCGGCGCGGCCCGGACAGCCGACCCTCGAGTTCAGTGGCACCTGGGCCGTTTTCCGCCTGCTGGATCGGGTCCCGGTCGAGTCGGTCGGGCCGGGCCGTTTCCGCGTCGTTTTCAATCTGGGGGGACGGCGAGCCAGTTTCGACGTCGAAACCGAAAGCGGCGCAAATCCGTTCCGGATGCCCGAGCTGGAGCGGTTCGATTGCCCGTTGAAATCGTGACAAGCCCGCCCGCCGCGACAGCTCAGGCCTGCCACACGCAGCCGGCCGCCGCGGGCTGGTTCGGCAAGATTCCGGCGCTGGGCGACTTCGCGGGCCGGCGCCTGCCGCCGCAGTTCATCGGGTCGTGGGATGCGTGGTTGTCGGCCGAGCTCGCCGGTGCGCGCCAGGTGCTCGGCGCCGACTGGCCGCACTCGCACCTGGATGCGCCGATCTGGCGCTTCGCCCTGACCCCGGGTGTGCTGGACTCGAGCTACTGGTTCGGCATCCTGCTGCCCAGCGTGGACCGGGTCGGGCGCCGGTTCCCGCTCAGTCTGGCGGCCAGCGCCGATCAGGCGTTTGCCGGGCTTCACGCCTGGTGGGAGGCGCTGGCGCGCGCAGCGCTCAAGTCGCGCGAGCCCGGCTGTGACGCCGAAGCGCTCGATCGGGCCGTGCTGGCCGCGAGCGCTTCGACCGGGCCAGCCGGCGGGACCGTGCCGCAGCTGCAAGACGTCCTTACCGAGCTGGCCGGCGCCGCGCCGGCAACGAGCCTGTGGTGGAGCCGGGTCAGCCACAACGTGGCCGCCAGCGAGGCGTGGTCGGTCGGCGGCCTGCCGCGCGGCGAGCGCTTTCAGCGGCTGTGGCGCTCAGCCTGACCGTTGCGCTCAGAGCACACTGCCCTCGGCCGCGACGAAGATCCCGTGCCCGTACAGCGACTGCTTCTGGAAGTAAAGATTTCCCTGGTCGGTCCTGATCGGCGTGCTCGGAATCGACGGGCACACCAGCCTGGTGACGTTGTACGCCAGGCAGGCATCCATGAAGCCGGTCAACAGGGCCGCACTTCTGAGCTGCGTTGCCTGTGCGCGCACGGCCGCCGGGTAGAAGACCAGGTCGTTCGGCGCAACCGTCAGTTGGGCCAGCGCGCCCAGGATCGAGTTTTGCGGGAAGCCGGTCCCGATCTTGCCGCAGCCGAGCGGCAGAGTGCACCAACCCAGCGAGACCGGATAGTACGGCCCGATGCCGTTCGTGCCGAAGCTGACGATCCCGTTGGTGGGGTCGTAGCGCACGAACAATTGATTGGCCGCGATGTGCGCGACCGTCGTCACCTTGCCGCGCGTCAGGTAGAGCAAGGCAGTGCCCTGGTTGTTCCGATACACCGTGACGCCGTTTTCGATCGCGGTGACGGTGTGCACGGTATCGGTGCGAAGCTCGAGCCGGAACTCCGCTTCCGAGAAGGACTGCCCGTTCAGCTCCCCGTCGACCGACCCATAGATGCTGTACACGATCGGCACGGCAGCGGCGCTGCCGCAGGCCGCCGTCACCAGGAATCCGATTGCCGCAATGATCGCCTGTTTCATGGGCCTCTCCTCCTAGGGACCGACCAGAACCGAGAAGGTCGCGGTATTGAGCGCGCCCTCATAGTCGTCGACGATGGACCCCACCGAATTGGTGGCGTAGTACGGCATGTACATCACGAACGGACCACGGTTGGTGCTCAGAGGAAATGAAGCCGCATTCCCGCACCGTCCGGCCTTGGTCACAACCGGTGGATATCCGATGCATGACCATGCGTGGCCGCTCCAGCGGCCGGTCGTGACCAGATCCGGCAGGCTGCCTATCGTCGTGCCGGTCAACCCCAGCGGATACCCCGGCTCCAGGTGCGCCGGGGTGCCGACCATCGAGCTGAAGCCGGCACCGCCGTTCTGGGAATCGAGCGCTACCAGGATCTGCCCCGGCGCGAAGGTGGCGGAAATCACCTGCGTGCCGTTGATGACCTGCACGCTGGCCGTTCCGGTGACGAGCTTCCAGCCGCTTCCGCCTCCGCTGGGGCCCGGTCCAGTCTCGCTGAAGGGCAGGATGTGGGCGGTATCCCCGGCGAACGTCAGAGTGACCGGCGCGTTGTGGTAGTGCACGCCGTTCAGCGACACGTCCGTCACCACGAACATCGTATAGGTTACCGGCGTCGCCGACGCCGACCCAGCCGCCAGGGACCCGGCCGTGACCAAAACCGCACAGAGAACCTTGTGGCGTGCGCTCATCCGTCTTCCTCCTCCAGAGAGTCTGAGCAGATTTCGTTCGGGCCGCAGCTTATCGCGCACGCTACCGATTGAAAGTTACTTGAGTCACTTCTGAAGCCAATGACCCCTTCATGCGTCAGGCCAAACCGCAGCGACCAGCTCCGGCAGCACAGAGCCGGCGGGGCCGCGCAGGTTCAGCGTCACGAGGTCATCCAGCGGCGTCTGATCGATATTGATCTGGACCGTGATCGAGCGGGCCGCAATCGCGAGCCGCGTCAAGCCTGCGGCCGGCTCGACGATGGAGGAGGTTCCGACGCACAGGAAAGCATCGCAGCCGCGCGACGCCTCCAGGGCCTGCTCCCACGCGCCTGTGGGCAGCGCTTCGCCGAACCACACCACTCCCGGCCGCACCGGTCCGCCACAGGCGCTGCAGCGCGGCGGCGGCAGGCGGCTGCCGTCTTCGGGCACGGTCGCCTTGGACAGCGCAAATTCGTGGCCGCAGACGCTGCAGTACGGATGGCAGATGCGCCCGTGCAGATGGAGCACGTGCGGGCTGCCGGCCCGCTCGTGAAGATCGTCGACGTTCTGGGTAACCAGCGTCAGCTGCGCGACGCGACCCTGCAGCGCGGCAATTGCACGGT
>DASZFP010000061.1:0-11147 GCA_035939615.1 Burkholderiaceae bacterium
CCGCAAAAGCGCACCCTGCGGTCCTGCCAGATCGACCCGTCGGCAGTGTAGGTGGCCGACCGCATTTCGGATAGAATCGCGGGCTGACTTTCGCAAATTTTTCCTTCAGGGGCGAGGCAATGGCTCGGGTTTGTCAGGTGACCGGCAAGCGACCGATGGTCGGGCACCACGTATCGCACGCGAACAACAAGACCAAGCGCCGGTTCCTGCCGAACCTGCAGTACCGGCGTTTCTGGCTCGAGGACGAAAAGCGCTGGGTGCGGCTGCGCGTGACCAACGCCGCGCTGCGCATCATCGACCGCGACGGCATCGAGGCGGTGCTGAGGGACCGGGTCGGCAAAGTCGGCGCCAAGGGCACGGCCTGATTCGATAGACACGGAGACCGACGATGGCCAAGGGAGCCCGCGAGAAGATCAAGCTGGAATCGAGCGCCGGCACCGGACACTTCTACACCACCAGCAAGAACAAGCGCACCACGCCCGAGAAGCTGGAGCTGATGAAGTTCGACCCGGTGGCTCGCAAGCACGTCGCGTACAAGGAAGTGAAGCTCAAGTAGGCAGCTTCGCTCTTTTCACCACCCTCACCCTAGCCCTCTCCTGCTCCGCGGGAGAGGGGAAAAATCCGGATTCGGGTCGTTGTCAGACTGCCGACGGCGTATAGCTGCGCATGCGCGCGGCCGCTTCCAGCAGGGCCTGAATTCCGCTGGCTTCGGCGCGCGCGATCCAGCGCTGCAGCCGGCCCAGCATCTCGTCGCTCGAGGCGGTGGCGTGCTGCCAGATCGCGGTGAGCTCGTCGCGCATCTCGATCATGGTCCTGAGCACGCCGCTGCGGCCCATCAGTTCGGCCAGCGTCTGCTGGTGCGCGGCGGGCATCGCCGCTGAGCGGCGCGCCACCCACTTTTTCAGGCCCGCGAATCGGGCGTGTTCCGGGGCGGGCAGCCGCAGCCGGGTGAGTTCGTCGTGAAACGCCTTGCGGGTGGCGCGCGCGTAGCGCGCCAGCAGGTCGTACCGGTTGGACACCACCGCCTGCAACATCTCCAGGTCGATCGCGGGCCGCACGGCGGCCACGCGCGGCACCGGCGCCGTTCGCAGCACCTTGGCCAGGCCCAGCCACTGCAGCGTGCGGATGTAGGCCCAGCCCAGGTCGAACTCGTACCACTGGGTCGACAGCTTGGCCGAGGTCGGATACGTGTGGTGGTTGTTGTGCAGCTCTTCGCCGCCGATCAGCACGGCCCACGGAACGATGTTGTGGCTGGCGTCCGGATGGTCGAAATTGCGGTAGCCCCAGAAATGGCCGATGCCGTTGATCACCCCGGCCGCGAAAAGCGGAATCCACAGCATCTGTACGCCCCACACGGCCAGACCCGCCGCGCCGAACAGCGCCACGTCCGCCACCAGCAGCACACCGCACCCCTGCCAGGTCCAGCGCGAGTACACGTGGCGCTCCAGCCAGTCATCCGGTGTGCCGTGGCCGTAGCGGGTGATCGTTTCGGCATTGGACTTTTCGGCGATGTACAGCTCTGCGCCGCGCCACAACACGGCGCGTAGCCCCTTGGTCTGCGGGCTGTGCGGGTCCTCGTCGGTCTCGCACTTGGCATGGTGCTTGCGATGGATGGAGACCCAGTCGCGCGTCTGCATGCCGGTGCTGAGCCACAGCCACAAGCGAAAGACGTGGCTGGCGACCGGGTGCAGGTCCAGCGCCCGGTGGGCCTGCGAGCGGTGCAGGAAGATGGTGACCGAGGCGATCGTCAGGTGCGTCATCGCCAGCGTGGCCAATACCAGTTCGTACCAGTTCAGACGGAGCAGGCCTCCATCCAGGAACCCGAGCAGCTGCATTCAATCTCCAGAAAAATTCGGCGGCCGCCGTGCCACGCACGCGCCCCGAGATATGACAGACTCCTTCGCAGTCGGCCGGTGCAAACCGCCGCGCGGCGACTCCTTGCCTTTGTTCTTGCGCCTGTTTTTGCAACCGATGTGGCGCTCGGCCCAATGTGTTGCATTGTACCCGCGGGGTCTGTGCGCATCCGCACCGAAGAACGGGGCGATTCGGCCCCGATTTGCCCCTAGTTCCGGGCATCAGGGGCGATCGCCGGCAGCCATCCCCGACACGATGCGCACATCGCGACGTGGATACGGGACTGTGATGCCGCTGGCGCCGTATCGCTGGTAAATGGCCCGGGCCACCGCGGACTGCACATTCAGCCGCCCATTGGCCGGATCCTCGATCCAGAAGCCAATTTCCAGCACAAGGCCGTCGGCGCCGAATTCGATCAGCAGCGCCGCCGGGGCCGGATCGGACAGAACGCGCGCGGTGGAGCCGGCGGCCTCCTCGCCCAGCCGCAACGCCAGCTCCAGATCGGATTCATAGGCGATCGTGATGCGCACGGACAGGCGCACGCGCGGGTCCGTCAGCGAATGGTTGACCACTGGAGTTGACACCAGCATCTCGTTGGGGATCACGGTTTCGGTGCCGTCCAGCGCGTGCAGCAGCGTGTAGCGGGTGTTGATCTGCATCACGGTGCCGGTGTAGCGCTCCACCGCGCCGGCCACCGTGATCAGGTCGCCGATCCGCAAGCTGCGGTCCAGCAGCAGGATGAAGCCGCTCACGTAGTTGCTCGCGATGCGCTGCAGGCCCAGCCCGAGCCCGACGCCCAGGGCACCGCCGAACACCGAAAAGACGGTCAGATCGATGCCCGAGATGGCCAGGGCGGCCAGCAGCGCGACCAGCAGCAGCAGCCCGCGCACGACGCGTCCCAGCACCACCCGGAAGTTGCGATCCAGGCCGGGCGTGGCCGCCAGGCGCGACTCCACCAGTGAGGCGATCCACATCGACACCAGCAGGCACACCAGCGTGGCGGCCACCGAGGTGATCACCGCCCACAGCGACACGCTCGTCTTGCCCACCGGAAAGCGCGTGGCCTGCAGCCAGTCGACCACGTCGGCCAGCACCCCGGTCACGTACAACGCGGCCACGCCCCAGGCGGCCAGGGCAATGGCGCGTTCGAAGGCGCCGATCAGCGCGACGCTCACCAGCGCGCGCCGCAGCGCATACACCAGCACGCGCACCAGCGCGAGCGCGCTCACCAGCGCCAGCGCCAGGCGCAGCAGGCGTGCATCGGATGCGCTGGCGATCAGGCCCGCTGCGCGCAGCGCCAGCTCGCCCGCCCACAGCAGCAGCCAGGCGGTGGCCGGAAACGCCAGCCGGCGCGCGCCCTCGATCGAGAACTGCCGCACGTCCAGCGGAACCTTGGCCAGGGCGGCCGCCTTCAGGCGCGCCTCGATGCGGCCCTGCACGGCGCGGGCCAGCACCCAGGCGGCTGCGATCGAGAACGCGATCACCGCCGCCTCCCATGCGTGGCGCGGTTGCGCCAGCCCTTGGGCCAGCGCGTCGACCAGCTCGCGCAGCGGAGAGCCGTTCATGCAGCGTGCTCCAGCACCGCAGCGAAGAAGCCGTCGGTGTCGTGCAGGTGGGGCAGCATCACGAGCCAGGGCGAGAAGCGGTCCGCGTGGTCGATGCGGATGCCCTGATCGCGCAGCACCTCGGCCGCGGGGCGCGCGGCAAAGCGGGGATGCTCGGCCAGAAAGGCAGCCACCACGTCCTGGTTCTCGACCGACAGCACCGAGCAGGTCGCATACACCAGCCGCCCGCCCGGCTTGACGAGCCTGGCCGCGGCGCGCAGCACCTCGGACTGCACGCCGGTCAAGCGTTCGAGCTCGGCCTCGTCAAAGCGCCACTTCAGGTCGGGATTGCGCCTCAAGGTGCCGCTGCCGCTGCAGGGTGCATCCACCAGCACGCGGTCGATCTTGCCGGCCAGACGCTTCACGCGCGCGTCGGCCGTCGAGCGGATCGCCACCGGGTGCACGTTGGACAGCCCGCTGCGCGCCAGGCGTGGGCCCAGGCCGGCCAGCCGCTTGGCGTTCACATCGAACGCGTAGATGCGCCCGGTCGACTTCATCAGGCTGCCCAGGGCCAGCGTCTTGCCGCCGGCGCCGGCGCAAAGATCCGCCACCATCATGCCGCGTCGGGGCGCGGCCAGGCGTGCGATCAGCTGGCTGCCTTCGTCCTGCACTTCGATCAGGCCCTCCTTGTACATCGGCCAGCGTGTCAGGGCGGGCTTGTCGCGCAGGCGGATGCCGTCGGGGCTGTAGCGGGTGGGGACCGCGCCGCCGCCGTTGCCGCGCGCAACCGACCGGAACTCGGCCAACACCCGTTCGCGCTCCGCCTTGATCGTGTTGACCCGCAGGTCGAGCGGAGCGGGCTGGGTCAGGGTCGCCAGCAACGCTTCGGCGTCGTGATACTGCACCGTCACCCGCTGGAACAGCCACATCGGCACCTCGGAGCGCACCGCCGGCGGCGCCAGCGCCAGATCCATCGCCAGGGCCCCGCGCACCGCGCGCTCGTCGCCGCGCAGAAGGCGCGACCCGAGGCTGTCGATTCCGTGCACGCGCGCCACTTCGATCAACGCGGCCAGGTGCGGCGCCCGCAACGGATCGGCCGTCTGCATCATCCAGCGCAGCGTGGCCAGGCGCCGCAACGCGTCGAACGCCGCCTCGGCCACCACGCTGCGCTCGCGCGGCCCCAGACGCCGGTCGGCCTTGAAGTGCCGCGACATGGTCGCATCGGCCGGGCCCTGGAAGCGCAGCAGCGCCGCCAGCAGTCGGGTCAGGCTGTCGACCACCACGGGGCTGAAGTGCCACTCGACCATGTCACCGCGCAAACACCAGCAGTTCGTGGGGCGCGATGCCATCGGCGACCACCCGCTCGCCGTCCAGCCGGACGCGGCCTTCGAGGATCCAGCGCACGCAGCGCGGCAGCAGCAGGTGCTCCTGCGCGAGCACGCGCGCCGCCAGTGCAGGCTCGGTGTCGCCGGGCCACACCGGCACGGCGGCCTGCGCCACGATCGGGCCGCCGTCGACTTGATCGGAAACGAAGTGAACCGTGGCCCCGTGCAGCCGCACGCCCGCAGCGAGCGCGCGCCGATGCGTATCCAGGCCCGCAAAGGCGGGCAGCAGCGACGGATGGATATTGATCAGGCGGCCGCGCTGGCGTGCCACGAAGCCGGGCGTCAGCACCCGCATGAAGCCGGCCAGCACGATCAGGTCCGGCCGGTGCGCGTCGACCAGGTCCGAAAGGGCCGCGTCGAACGCCTCGCGCGAGGTGAACTGCGCGTGCGGCAGCACCACGGCCGGCACGCCATGGGCGCGCGCCACCTGCAGGCCGGGCGCATCGGGCCGGTTGCTCACGACCGCAGCCGCCTGGAATCCGAAATCGGCCTGCCAGCCCTCGTCGCGCGCAGCGAGCAGCAGCGCCTCCAGGTTGCTGCCGCGCCCCGAAATCAGGCACAGGATTGACTTGGATCCGGTCGACTTCGATCCGGTGCTGCGCTCGGCCTTCATCGCGCGCGGCATTGTACCCGGCCGATCCGCAACCGGCGCGTGAAAGCTCAAGAAAATCAAGGCGTTCCGTCCCGCCATCTTATAATCGGGGCCGGTGCTCAAACTTTCCCGCCCGCGACCACGATTCGAAACGATGCGCGTTTTCCATGGGCTGCCCAGGCTGGCCGATCGGCGCGGCTGCGCATTGGCAATCGGAAATTTCGATGGCGTGCATCGCGGCCACCGGGCCTTGCTGCAGCGCGTGGTGGAAGTGGCGCGGCAGCGCAGCCTGATCGCGGCCGCCATGACGTTCGAGCCT
The DNA here is from genome assembly GCA_035939615.1 of Burkholderiaceae bacterium. GTDB lineage: Bacteria > Pseudomonadota > Gammaproteobacteria > Burkholderiales > Burkholderiaceae_F > VBCK01. The sequence goes on from DASZFP010000061.1 coordinate 5,695, forward strand.
CATCCGCGCGAGTATTTCTCACCCGAGCAGGCCCCGGCGCGGATCGCCAACCTGCGAGACAAGATCGAGGGGCTGGGCCAGGCCGGCGTCGAGCGCGTGTTCGTGCAGCATTTCAACTGCGACTTCGCCTCGCTCAGCCCCGAGCAGTTCATCGAGCGGGTGCTGGTGCAGGGCTGCCGGGTGCGCTGGCTGCTGGTGGGTGATGACTTCCGCTTCGGCGCCAAGCGGGCCGGCGACGTTGCGCTGCTGCGCAGCGCGGGCGCGCGCGCCGGCTTCGGCGTCGAGCAGATCGGTCCCATTTTGCTCGGCGGCGAGCGCGTGTCCAGCTCGCGCATCCGCGCTGCGTTGAGCGCGGGCGACCTGGCGCTGGCCTCCGACTTGCTCGGGCATCCGTACGCGATCAGCGGACGCGTGCTGCACGGGGCCAAGCTGGGCCGCCAGATCGGCTTTCCGACGCTGAATCTGCGCGTGGCCCACCGCCGCCCCGCCCTGCACGGGATCTTCGCGGTGCGCGTGCACGGCATCGGCAGCGGCGCCCTGCCCGGCGTGGCCAGCGTCGGCATGCGGCCCACGGTCGACGACAGCGGGCGCTGGCTGCTGGAGGTGCACCTGTTCGATTTCTCCGACGAGGTCTACGGGCGCCTGATCAAGGTCGAGTTCGTGCAGAAGCTGCGCGATGAGGCGCACTTCGATTCGGTCCAGGAGCTCACGGCGGCGATCCGGCGCGATGCCGACCGCGCCCGCGCCCTCTTCGACGGAGCCACGGCATGAACGATCGCACTCGGACGGGGGCATCCGCGAAGGCCGGCCTGAAGCAGGGCGAGCCCTCGCCGTACCCGGTCAATCTGCTGCAGACGCCGTTTCCGATGCGGGCCGACCTGCCCAAGCGGGAGCCGCACTGGGCCAAGGAGTGGGACGAGCGCAAGGTCTACGCGGCGGTGCGCGCCGCGCGCCAGGGCGCGCCGCGCTTCATCCTGCACGACGGCCCGCCCTATGCCAACAGCGCGATCCACCTGGGCCAGGCGGTCAACAAGATCCTGAAGGACATCGTCGTCAAGTCCAAGTCGTTCGCCGGCTTTGACGCGGTGTACGTGCCGGGCTGGGACTGCCACGGCATGCCGATCGAGATCCTGATCGAAAAGCAGTTCGGCAAGAACCTGCCGCGCGAGCAGGTGCAGGCGCGCGCGCGGGCGCACGCGACCGCGCAGATCGCGCTGCAGATGAAGGGCTTCAAGCGCCTGGGCGTGCTGGGCGACTGGGATAACCCGTACCGCACGATGACCTTCAAGGCCGAGGCCGACGAGATCCGCACGCTGGGGCGCCTGATCGAGCGCGGCTTCGTGTACCGGGGCTTGAAGCCCGTGAACTGGTGCTTCGACTGCGGCTCGGCGCTGGCCGAGGCCGAGGTCGAATACGCCGACCGCAGCTCGCCCACGATCGATGTGGCCTTCCCGCTGGCGCACGGCGAACACGCCCGGGTGGCCGCCGCCTTCGGCGTGGCGGTGCTGGACAAGCCCGTGGCCACCGCGATCTGGACCACCACCCCGTGGACCATCCCGGCCAACCAGGCCTTGAACTTTCATCCGGAGCTCACCTACGCGCTGGTGGACTGCGGCGACCGGCTGCTGATCCTGGCCGAGGCTCTGGTGGTCGCGTGCCTGCAGCGCTACGGCCTGAAGGGCCGCATCGTGGCCACGGCGCGCGGCGCCGAATTCGATCTGGTGAGGTTCGACCATCCGCTGGGCCAGCTCGATGCGGGCTACCGCCGACATTCGCCGGTGATGATGGGTACCTACGTGAGCGCCGAGGACGGCACCGGCATCGTCCACTCGGCCCCGGCCTACGGGGTGGACGACTTCAACACGTTCAAGCAGTACGGCATGAGCGACGAGGCGATCCTGAACCCGGTCCAGGCCGACGGCGTCTACGCACCCGAGCTGCCGCTGTTCGGCGGCCTGAAAATCTGGGACGCCAACCCGAAGATCGTCGATGCGCTGCGCGAGTTGGGCAACCTGCTGCACGCGACCCACTTCACCCACAGCACGATGCACTGCTGGCGCCACCGCACGCCGCTGATCTACCGGGCCGCCTCGCAATGGTTCGTCCGCATGGACGGGGCCACGGCCGACACGCGCGGGGTGATGCAGACCGAGACGGTCGGCGAGACGCTGCGCCAGATCGCGCTGCGCGCGGTGGAAGCGACCGACTTCTACCCGGGCTGGGGCAAGGCCCGGCTGCACGCGATGATCGCCAACCGGCCCGACTGGTGCATCTCGCGCCAGCGCAACTGGGGCGTGCCGCTGCCGTTTTTCCTTCACAAGGTGACCGGCGAGCTGCACCCGCGCACCCTGGAGCTGCTGGAGCGGGCCGCGCAGCTGGTCGAGAGCGGCGGCGTAGAGGCCTGGTCGCGCGCCAGCGCCGAGGAGCTGCTGCCGCCGCAGGAGGCGCAGCAGTACGACAAGATCAACGACATCCTGGACGTCTGGTTCGACTCGGGCTCCACCCACCGCACCGTGATGCGCGGATCGCACGCCGCCCAGCTCGGTTATCCGGCCGACCTGTACCTGGAGGGCTCCGACCAGCACCGCGGGTGGTTCCACTCGTCGCTGCTGATCGGCGCGGCCATCGACGGGCGGGCGCCGTACCGCTCGCTGCTCACGCACGGGTTCACGGTGGACGCCCAGGGCCGCAAGATGAGCAAGAGCCTGGGCAACGGCATCGACCCGCAGGAGCTCGCCTCGCAAATGGGCGCCGAGATCATCCGACTGTGGGTTGCGGCGACCGACTACTCGGGCGAGATGTCGATCGGCGACGAGATTCTCAAGCGCGTGGTCGAAGCCTACCGCCGCATCCGCAACACGCTGCGCTTCCTGCTCGCCAACACCAGCGACTTCGACCTGGCGCAGCACGGCGTGCCGGTGCAGCAGATGGTGGAAATCGACCGCTACGCGCTCGCGCTCACGGCCCGGTTTCAGGCCGAAGCGCTGGCCCATTACGAGCGCTTCGAGTTTCACCCGGTGGTGGCCAAGCTGCAGACCTTCTGCTCGGAAGACCTGGGCTCGTTCTACCTGGACATCCTGAAAGACCGCCTGTACACGACCGCCGCGCCATCGGCGGCGCGCCGCTCGGCGCAGACCGCGCTGTGGCACATCGGCACCAGCCTGCTGCGCCTGATGGCGCCGTTCCTGTCGTTCACGGCCGAGGAAGCCTTCAAGGTGTTCGGGCGCGACCCGGACGCCACGATTTTCACCGAGGTGTACCACGAGGTGCCGCCGGTCGCCGGCCACGAAGCGCTGCTGGCCAAGTGGACCGAGATCCGCGCCCTGCGCGCCGAGGCCCTGAAGCAGATCGAGGTGATGCGGGAGGCCGGCCGCCTGGGCTCGTCGCTGCAGGCCGAGATCGACGTGTACGCGGCCGGCGAGCGGCATGCGATGCTGGCCACGCTGGCCGACGAGCTGCGCTTCGTGATGATCACCAGCCGCGCGAGCCTGCACCGTGCCGACGGCGAAGCTTCGCAGCGCATCGAGGTGGCCGCCAGCACGCACCCCAAGTGCGAGCGCTGCTGGCACTGGCGGGCCGACGTCGGGATCGATACGAACCACCCGAGCATCTGCGCCCGTTGCGTCAGCAACCTGTTCGGAGCCGGCGAGACGAGGCGGTTTGCATGATCGCGATTCCTCTGGGGCCGTGGAGCCAGCGGCTGCTGCCCTGGCTGGGGCTGGCGCTGCTGATCGTCGGGGCCGATCAGTTCTCCAAGTTCGTGATCGAAAAAGCCTTTCACCTGGGCGATGTGCGGCCGGTGACCCCCTATTTCAGCCTGGTGCTGGCGCACAACCGGGGCGCGGCCTTCTCGATGTTCGACGGCGGCTCCGGCTGGCAGGCGCACACGCTGACCGCGGTGGGGATCGGCGCCAGCGCGTTCATCCTGTACCTTCTGGCGCGCCACGGCTCGCAGCGGCTGTTCTCGACCGCGCTGGCGCTGATCCTGGGCGGTGCCCTGGGCAACGTGGTGGACCGGCTGCTGCACGGGCACGTGATCGATTTCCTGCTCTTCCATTACCGGCAGTGGGAGTTTCCGGCCTTCAACGTCGCCGACAGCGCGATCACGGTGGGCGCGGCGCTGCTGATCGTGGACGAGCTGATGCGCGTGCGGCGCGCGGGCTGAGGCTGACCGGGGCGGGCGCGGGCCGATGGACCTGAGTGATCGCAAGATCCTGCTGGGAATCACCGGGGGCGTGGCCGCCTACAAGGCCTGCGAGCTTGCGCGCCGGCTGCAGGATCAGGGCGCGCGCGTGCAGGCGATCCTGACGCACGGCGCCCAGCACTTCGTCACGCCCACGCTGCTGCACGCGATCACGGGACAGCCCGCCTACGTGGAGCTGTGGGACGAGCGCCTCGATCAGGGCATGGGGCACATCATGCTGTCGCGCGATGCCGATGCGCTGCTGGTGGCGCCGGCCAGCGCCCACTTCATTGCGAAGCTGGCCCACGGATTGTGCGATGACCTGCTGTCGACGCTGGCGTTGGCGCGCCCGCGCGAACGCTGCCGGCTGCTGGTGGCCCCGGCGATGAACGTCGAGATGTGGGAACACCCGGCCACCGCGCGCAATGTGCGCGCCATCGAGGCCGATGGCGCCGTGATCCTTGGCCCGGGCGTGGGCGACCAGGCCTGCGGCGAGGTCGGCAGCGGACGCCTGCTGGAGCCGCTCGAGATCGTCGAGGACGTGATCGCGGCGTTCCAGTTCAAGTGCCTGCAGGGCCGGCACGTGCTGGTGACGGCCGGGCCGACGTACGAGGCGATCGACCCGGTGCGCGGCATCACCAACCGCTCGTCGGGCAAGATGGGCTACGCGATCGCGCGCGCTGCGCGCGAGGCCGGCGCCGAGGTAACGCTGGTGAGCGGCCCGACCGCGCTGGCGGCGCCGCGCGGCGTGCGGCGAGTCGACGTGACCACCGCGCGCGAGATGCGCGAGGCGGTGATGGCGCAGGTTGGGCAGGCGCACGTGTTCGTCGCCGTGGCGGCCGTGGCCGATTGGCGGGTCGAGCAACCCGTTGCTGCCAAGATGAAAAAGTCCACCCCGGCCGAGCCGGTGACGATCCGCTTCGTGCCCAACCCCGACATCCTGGCGGAAGTGGCCGCGCTGCCGTCGCCGCCGTTTTGCGTCGGCTTCGCCGCCGAAAGCGAGCACCTGGTCGAAAGCGCGCGCGCCAAGCTGGCCGCCAAGAAGCTGCCGCTGGTGATCGCGAACCGGGCGCAGGACGCCATCGGCGCCGACGAGAGCGAATTGATGCTGATCGACGAGCTCGCCAGCGTAACGCTGCCCAGCGCCGGCAAGCTCGAACAGGCGCGACGGATCGTGGCCGAAATCGCAGCGCGGCTGGGATGAGGACGGCGCGCCCGCCCTCACCCCCTCCCCTCTCCCGCTGCGCGGGCGAGGGGCGATCGATCGCTG
>DASZFP010000062.1:0-15969 GCA_035939615.1 Burkholderiaceae bacterium
AGGCGCTGGCGGGGCATCGCCCCCTTGGCCGAGGCTCCCTCCTTCGCCGAGGCTCCCTCCTTCGCCGAGGCTCCCTCCTTCGCCGAGGCTCCCTCCTTCGCCGAGGCTCCCTCCTTCGCCGAGGCTCCCTCCTTCGCCGAGGCTACGGAGGGCAAGCCGGAGGGCAAGTCGGAGGGCAAGCCGGAGGGCAAGCCGGCGGCCAAAGCGCCGGCGTGAAACGGCGAACGTGACCGAAACACCGGCAACGCGCTGCATCGCGGTGGTCGGCGCCGAGTGCGTCGGCAAGACCACGTTGTGCCAGCAGTTGGCGCGGGAGCTGCCGGGCAACTGGCTGCCCGAGTACCTGCGCGAATTCTGCGACCGCCTCGGCCGCACGCCGCGCCCTGACGAGCAGCTCGATATCCTGCGCACCCAGATCCGGCTGGAAGCGCAGGCGCAACAGCAGGCAGTGGCGGACGGCGTGGGCTGGGTGCTGTGCGACTCCGCGCCCATCATCACCGCGATCTACAGCCGGGTCCTGTTCGGCGATTCCTCGCTGATCGAGCCGGCGCTGCAGCACCACCGGCGCTACCAGGCGACGCTCCTGCTGCTGCCCGACCTGCCCTGGGTCGCAGACGGCTTCCTGCGCGACGGTGCGCACGTGCGGGCCCGCTGCCACGAGGAACTTACGCAACAGTTGCAGATGGCCGGCATCGCGGCGCACCCGATCGAGGGCAGCGGCGAGGCTCGGCTGCACAACGCGCTGCGGGCGTTGAACGCCGGGCGCGAAATTGGAACATAATGCGAGCCATGCGCTAGGGGTCCCGTACAAATCCACCGCTGCTGTTGCGGTGGTCCGGGCGACCGGACGGGTGAGACAGTCCCTTGGAACCTGATCAAGTTAACACTTGCGCAGGGAAGCGTCCGCCTCGACCCGTCAGCTGATCGCATCGGTCCTCAAGGCGCCACCGCTCCCTGCCATCTTCGCTGGGAGGCGACGGTGGCAAGAAGACTCTTTCACCCGAGCGGGCTTGCCCGCACGGTTGCCGCGTTGGCGGCATTGTCGCTGTCGCCACCCTGCTGGAGTCAGACCGTCGCTGCGGATGCAGGCGACCAGGGCCCGGTGTCGCGCATCGTAATCGAAGTGCAAAAACAGGTGCCCGAAAACGGGCCCGGCAGCGTCAACGAGCTCAGCAATGCGCCGCTGTCGCAAACGCCGATCTCGATCAGCGTGATCGGGGCCGACCAGATCCAGGACCGGGGCGTGAACAGCCTGTCGGCGGCGATCCGCGACGTGCCCTCGGCCGGCGACGACTACAACACCTTCGGCTATGTCGAGACGATCCAGGTGCGGGGCTTCAACCTGGATCCGCTGCTGAACTTCCGGCGCGACGGCCTGCCGCTCACCAACCACGTGCCGATCGCGCTGGAAAACAAACAGGCGATCCAGATCGTTCAGGGCGTGGCCGGAGAGCTGGGGGGCGATGCCGCCCCGGGCGGCATTTTGAACTTCGTGCTTAAGCGCCCCACCGATACGCCGTTGCGCGAGATCAGCGCGCGCTACTCGGAGCACGGCTCCAAGTTGGCCCAGGGCGACTTCGGCGGACGGCTGGACGACGGCCGCTTCGGCTACCGGGTCAATCTGGCCGGCGAGGACCGCCACCCGGCCTTCCAGAACGCGTGGGCGCGGCGGGTGTTCGGCAGCGGGTTTTTCGACTGGCGGGTGGCACCCGGAACGCTGGTCGAGCTGGAGTTCGAGCACCAGGGCGTGCAGGAAATCAGCGTTCCCGCATTCGGCCTGCTGGCCGTGAACGGCAGCAGCGTTGCCACGGTGGTGCCGCCCCCGATCGATCCGAGGATCAACCTGAACGCGCAGCCGTGGACCCAGCCGTTCCAGAATCGCGAGACGACCGGATCGCTGCGGCTGACGCAGCAACTGACGCCCCAGTGGGAGCTGGGCCTGCGGGCGCAGCAGCAGCGCACGGTGACGAACGACCGGATCGCGTTTCCGGATGGGTGCAGCGCGTTTGCTGCCGCGTCTAACGACCCTAGCAAGTATGTGTATCCGGGACTGTGCGCGATCAGCCCGCGCGATTACGAGATGGACATATACCAGTACATCAGCGACAACGAGAGGCGCGACACGGAGGTGCTGGACGCATACGTCCACGGCAACGTGACGACCGGCGCAGTCGACCAGGAGCTGCGGCTCGGACTGCGCAGCACGCGCTACCAGGAACGCTATCCGCCGTATCAGACGTACAACTTCGTCGGCACGATCAATATCTTCGCGCCCACCGCACTGCCGCCCAATACGGCGGCCATGACGCCGAACACGGACATGGACCTGCACATGGACGAGGTGTCGGTATTCGATGTCGCGCGCTTCGGGCGTGGCTGGTCGACCTGGCTCGCGCTGCGGGGAACGAGGCTGTCGCAGGCAAGCCACCTGGATGCGCCGGACGCGCCGCTGGCCCAAGGCGGCTCCTTCGAGCCGGTCTCGCTCTCGCAGGATTTCGTCACGCCGTTCGCCGCGCTCGGCTACCAGCCGTGGGCGGGCGGCTTCGCGTACGTCTCGGGCGGCGAAGGTATCGAAATGGAGCAGGTGCCGAACAAGCCGGCCCTCTTCGTCAATCCGGGCCAGGTGCTGCCGGCCCATCGCAGCCGCCAGGTCGAAGCCGGCTTCAAGCAAACGGGAGAGCACGACCAGGCGTTCACCGCGGCCCTGTTCCAGATCGAAAAGCCGTTCTCCGACGACATGCCGCCGAACGGTTCCGGCCAATCGCTGCGTATCGGCGGCGCGCGCCTGGCGCGCCATCGCGGGCTGGAACTCTCAGGGTCCTGGCTCGCCACCAGCGCCTGGCGCCTGGAGGCGCGCGCCACCTGGCTGGACGCGGTGACCACCGAGTCGCTCCATCCGACCTGGGTCGGGCATGCCACCACCAACGTGCCCCACCTGGCCGGCGTGCTGCGCGCGGCCTGGCAGCCGCCGGTGCTGCCCGCCCTGACCGTCATCAATGAGTTCACGTACGCCGGCCACAAAGCGGTGCTGCCGGACGGGTCGGCCGATATCCCCAGCGCCTGGCAGTGGGACCTCGCGCTGCGCTACGTGCACACGGTCGCCCGCACCACCTGGATCTGGCGGGCCGGCATCGACAACGTAACCGACCGCCGCTACTGGCGCGAGGCGCCCACCGCGCCGTGGAACGCGCAGTACCTGTTCCCGGCGATGCCGCGGGTGGCGCGAGTGGGAGTCAGCGTGGATTTCTGACCGCGGATCGCAGCGGCCCGCAGGCCCTCACCCCCGGCCCCTCTCCCACTGGCGTGGGAGAGGGGAGCGGTTTGTCGCCTGCGCCTTGCTTCGAGAAACCCTGCGAGAGCTCGGTTTGCAAAAAGCGGCGCACGGCCGGATCGGATTCCAGGCCAATGGCGCGCTGATAGGCCTGGGCCGCCGCGTGCGCGTCGCCGCTGCGGGCGAGCAGCGCGGCGCGCGCGGCCCAGTAGGGCTGATACTCGGCGAGGCGCGCACCGTCCAGAGCATCGAGCGCCACCAGGCCTTCGGCCGCGCCGCGCGGTCCGTCCAGATGAGCGGCCAGTGCGACCGCGCGGTTGATGGCGATCACGACCGACCCGGTGAGCGCCAGCAGCGCATCGTAGAGGCCGACGATCGCCGACCAGTCGGTTTGGCCGCTCCGGCGGCGCGCCGCGTGCGCCGATTGCACGGCGGCTTCGAGCTGGAAGCGCCCGGGTGCGTCCATGCGGCTGGCGCACAGCAGCAGCGACTCGGCCTCCTCGATCAGGGCGGCGTCCCACCGCGCCGGGTCCTGCGCATCCAGCGGCACGAACTCGCCCTGCGCGTCGCGCCGCGCGGCGCGGCGCGCCTCGGTGTGCAGCATCAAGGCGAGCAGCCCCAGCGCCTCGGGCTGCTGCGGCAGCAGCGATGCGACCAGCCGCCCGAGCCAGATCCCCTCCTCGGCCAGGCCGCGGCTGCGCGCCTGGGTTCCGGCCGGATCGGACCAGCCTTCGGCATAGACGGCGTAAATGGCCTCCAGCACGGCATCGAGGCGGCCGGCAAGCTCGTCCGGGTCGGGCACACGGAACGGGATGCCGGCCTGACGGATGCGGCTTTTCGCGCGTACCAGGCGCTGGCCCATGGTGGACGGCGAGACCAGGAACGCCGAGGCGATCGCCGCGGCATCAAAACCGAGCACGGCCTGCAGGATCAGCGGCGCGCGCACGCCGGCGTCGATGGCCGGGTGCGCGCAGGCGAACATCAGCCGCAGGCGCTCATCCGGAATTGCGGGCTCCCCGTCCGCCTCGTCGAACTCGTCGGTGAGTAGCGCGAGCGTCGGCGCCGCTTCCTCGCCCGCGCGCCGGCGCCGCGCCGCATCGATCAGTTTGCGCCTGGCCACCGTCAGCAGCCAGGCTTCGGGCGCGCGCGGGATTCCGCTGTGCGGCCAATCAGTCAATGCCGCCGCGAAGGCCTCGGACAGCGCGTCCTGGGCGCCCGCCACATCCCGGGTGCGCGCGGCGAGAAAGGCAACCAGCTTGCCGTAGCTCGCGCGCGCCACCGCCTCCGCGGTACTGGCTACATCACCCAAACCGGACGCACCTCGACGGCGCCGTGCTGCGAGCCCGGGCAACGCGAGGCCCACGACAACGCCGCGTCCAGATCGGGAGCCTCTATCAGGAAGTAGCCGGCCAGCTGCTCCTTGGTCTCGGCGAACGGACCATCCAGGACGGTTTGCTTGCCGCCCGGCGCCCGCACGGTGGTCGCCTCCGAGGTGGGCCGCAGCCGATTGCTTCCGAGAAGTGCTCCCGCCTTCTTCATGGCCTCGGTATAGGCCGTGTAGGCGGCCATTATCTGGTTCGAGGCCTCCTTGGGCGTGTTCAGCATCGCAGTCTCATTTCCGTAGATCAGTAGCAGGTACTGCATGGGGGTGGTCTCCTATCCGGTTATCGCGGCCAGGGCGCCGCTACGACAATGACGCTTGGCCCGACCGCATTTCGACAGGCTGGCGAAAAATATCTCTCGCGCGCCGCGGCGGCTGCCCGCCAGGTGGCGCGCAGGGTCAGGTTCTCGACCCGGCGCAGGCACCCGCGAACGACCGCACCAGCGGAGGCGATTTTCCCGCCAGCGCTGCACGCTCGGGTTGGAACAATGTCGCCACGTAGAACGGGTGGTCATCCAGTTCGACCGCGCGAACCTCGCCCGTCTCATCGTCGGCCGCTGCGCGCAGCGGGCCGGCCACCAGCGACTGTCGGAACGCCGGGTTCATCCCGTATCGGCAGTGGTAACCCTCGGTGATTTCGCCCGATCCATACGACCGCGCGATGCGGGAGCCGTCATACAGCCGAACGGCTCCGGTGGTCTCGACCAATGCGCATTGCAGCGGCGAAATGACCGCGCGCGCCGCGTCCGGCGCCGTTTCCGCGTGGTCGGCATCGGTCCAGCCCAGCACGTTTCGGGCGTACTCGACCAGTGCATATTGAAATCCGCCGCACGTTCCAAGATAGGGGACGCCGTTTTCGCGCGCGTAGCGGATGGCGAGCAGCGCGCCGTCCATGCTGCGGTAAGGGCTGGCCGGCACGCACCACAAACCGTCGAAGCCGGCAACGCGGGAGGTGGATCGGACCTGATCCGTCGGAATCCATTCCGGCTCGATCCGGATGCCCAGCGCGCGGGCCGTGAGCGGCAGCGCCAGTTCAATCGCCTGGTGCGCCACGACCGTGTGGCTGAATTCGCCGATCAGGCCGATTCTGATGTGTTCCTTCATCGCCAGCGCGTCAGACTGACAGCCCAGGTGCGAAATTCTCGCATGGCTAGCGCGGCTGGAACCTCGGTTCACGCTTTTGCATGAACGCGTGCACACCCTCGATGAAGTCGGGCCGGTCGAGCAGTTCGCGCTGGCGCTCGGCCTCGTAGTGCAACTGCTCGCCCAAGGTGTGGCGGCCAGCCGCATCGTAGGCGCGTCGAGTTTCGAGTGCGGCGTGCGCGGGCAGCCGGGCCAGGCGCTGCGCGATCGCCAGTGCCTCGGCACGCAGGGCCGCATCGTCGACGCAGGCCCACACCAGGCCCCATCGTTCGGCCTGCTCGGCGCCCAGGCGGTCGGCGAGCAGCGTCAGCCCAATGGCCCGCCCGCGGCCGAGCAGGCGCTCATAGAACCAGGTCGTGCCCAGATCCGGCACGATACCGAGCTTGGCCATGAACGGCAGATAGAAATACGCCGAGCGTGCCGCCAGCACCACGTCGGCCGCCAGCGCCAGGCCGACGCCCGCGCCCGCAGTGGCTCCGTTCACGGCCGCGACCACCGGCACCGGCAGCGAGCGAAGATCCGAGATCACGCGGTTGGAGACCGCGTGCATCGACCGGGCGGTGCGTTCGCCCAGGCTCGGACCGCCGGGCTCGGCTGGCACCAGGTCGGCCAGATCGGCGCCGACGCAGAAGGCCGTGCCGCTGGCGGTCAGCACCATCGCGCGCACCGCGCAGTCTTCGCGCACGCGGGCCAGCAGTTCGCGCAGTCCCTGCTGTAGGGCCAGGGTCAAGGGATTCAGGCGAGCCGGGTTGTCGAGCGTGATGATCGCGATGTCGCCCTCGCGCTCGTACTTCAGCATCTCGGTCATGCGTGTCTCCAGGAAGTGCCCTGGTCCGGAAACCGCGCCGATGGCGGACCTCTATCCCGCCGTCGCGCCATCCCGTGGCGCCGGCCGCCCTGGCGGGTGTACTGTTCAACGCGCGAGACCTCACGGCGCTCGTCGGGGCGCCTGAATCGGGCCTGCTTTCGGCAGGGTGTTCGGTCCAGAGCTTGCATGGAGGGGTGCTTGTCGGCACCAGGCGCGATGACAATCCTAGCCCACATTCTCAATTCGAAGGACGAACACAAGGTCTACACGATCACGCCGAGCTCGTCGGTGTTCGACGCCGTCAAGCTGATGGCCGAGAAGAGCATCGGCGCACTGGTGGTCATGGAGGGCGAAAAAGTCGTCGGAATCATCACCGAACGCGATTACGCGCGGAAAATCGTGCTGATGTCGCGCTCATCGAAAGAAACGACCGTGCGCGACATCATGACGACGGCGGTGAGGTATGTGCATCCCAATCAGACCAGCGAGGAATGCATGGTGCTGATGACGGAACACCGGCTGCGGCACCTGCCCGTCATGGACCAGGGCAAGCTCGTCGGCCTTATCTCTATCGGCGACCTGGTCAAAGACATCATCTCCGAGCAGAAATTCATCATTCAGCAGCTCGAGCAATACATCTCCCGGTAAGCAGCTTCGTCACGAGCCCGGTCAACGGCGCGTCGTGCGATTGACCTGAGCGGCGCGAGGCCGCGCGCCGATTCCGGCGATCGCGGGCAGGAACACTTCCGTAATCCACAGCGCTTCGCCCGCATGAACGAACGGCGAACGGCGCGCCCATAGCGCAGGCAGCCGCCCTGCCCCGGCGCCCAGCGCCCGGCTGGCGGCGCGGTGCAGGCGGTCGACCGACTGCAGGCGGCGCACGCGGATCGGGCCGCGCCGCGTGCCGTGCCGGTCGAAGATGGCGTCGCCCACGGGCCGCAGGCCCACCTTGGACAATGGGCGCCACGCCGTGCGCAGCGATGAGGAGCGCGCCACGCTGTGGGCATATAGGACCGGGCGTCCGTCGGCCAGCAGGAGCACTTCGCGCACCCAGGCGTAGCGGCCGCGCCGCAGGCCCAGCAGGGCGAGCTCTCCCGGCAGCGGGCGGGCCGCGCGTTGCCGCAGCAGAATCAGTTGAAGCCGGCCGCACCCGGCCCGCAGGCGTCGGGTCAGCGAGCCCCGCTCCGCCAGCCAGGACGCGATGGCGCCGCCGACGACCGCGGGCCGCAGCGCCACCCAGGCGCGGTCGATCGACTCGAAGCATCGCCCCATCGCGGCCGAGCCGGCCCGCCCCCGGCTCGCATCGGCCGAAGCCTGGGCCGCATCAATCGCCGTCGTTCGGTTCATAATCGCTCACGTCTTCGACTCTGCGCGTGCCGTGCCGGTACCACCAACCGCCACGGCGACCCCCGCAATGCAACAACATCCCGTCGTTATCGTGGGTGCCGGCCTGGCAGGGCTGACCGTGGCTTTGCAGCTGGCCGAGCACACGCCAGTCGCGGTGCTGGCCAAGCGGTCGCTCGAAGAAGGTGCAACCGCCTGGGCCCAGGGCGGCATTGTCGGAGTGCTCGGCAGCGACGACAGCATCGAATCGCACCTTCGGGACACGAGCGAGGCGGGCGCGGGCTTGGTCGATCAGGAGGTTGCTCGAGCGATCGCCGGCGGCAGCGCCGCCGCCATCGAATGGCTGGTGCGTCACGGCGTCGAGTTCACCGCCGACCCGCAGGGTCCGCTCGGTCTTCACCTGACGCGTGAAGGCGGGCACGCAGTGCGCCGGATCGCGCACGCAGCCGATGCCACCGGAAAGGCGATTCATGATGCGCTGCTGAAGGCGGCGCGCTCGCATCGGAATATCCGCCTGTACGAGCGCTGGTTGGCGATCGATCTGATCACGTCGCGCCACCTGCTGCACGCGGTCGAACCGCACTGCCTGGGTGTGTACGCGCTCGACATCGAGAACGGCCGGGTCGAGACATTGCCGGCGGCCGCGGTCGTGCTGGCCAGCGGCGGCGCCGGCAAGGTCTATCGCTACACCAGCAATCCGGACACGGCCACCGGCGACGGCGTGGCGATGGCCTGGCGCGCGGGGTGCCGCGTCGCCAACATGGAGTTCATCCAGTTTCATCCGACCTGTTTGTACCACGCCCAGGAACGCACCTTCCTGATCACCGAGGCGCTGCGCGGCGAGGGAGCGCGGCTGCGCCTGCCCGACGGCACGCGGTTCATGCCGGCGCACGACCCGCGCGCCGAGCTGGCCCCGCGCGACGTGGTCGCGCGCGCCATCGATTTCGAGATGAAGCGCAACGGCCTCGATCACGTGTGGCTCGACGCGACCCATCTCGGACTGGCGTTCCTGCAGACCCACTTTCCGACGATCGAGGCGCGCTGCCGCAGCCTGGGGATCGACATCTCCAAGCAGCCGATCCCGGTCGTGCCGGCCGCACATTACACGTGCGGCGGCGTGGTGACGGATCTGCGCGGGCGCACCGATCTGCCCCGCCTGTACGCGGTCGGCGAGACCGGGTACACCGGGCTGCACGGAGCCAACCGGCTGGCCAGCAATTCGCTGCTCGAGTGCGTGGTGGTCGGGCGCGCCTGCGCCGACGATATCCGCACGCAGGGGCCGCTCGAGACACCCGGCCTGCCGGCGTGGGACGAGAGCCGGGTCGAGGACGCCGACGAGCAGGTGGTGATCTCGCACAACTGGGATGAGCTCAGACTGACGATGTGGAACTACGTGGGGATCGTGCGCACCACCCGCCGGCTGGAGCGCGCGCAGCACCGCATCCGGCTGCTGCGCAAGGAGACCGACGAGTACTACGCCAGTTTCCGCGTCTCGCGCGATCTGCTGGAGCTTCGCAACCTGCTCGAATGCGCCGACCTGATCGTGCGCTCGGCGCTCAGGCGGCACGAAAGCCGCGGCCTGCACTACAGCCGCGACTATCCGCACACGTTACCGGCCGGCCTGCCGACGATCCTTGTCCCGCCTCGCCGGCTGGCCGGCAAGCGCGACTCCTGAGGAGTCAGCGCCCGGTCAACACCCGTAGCCGGTGCACGGCGGCGGCGCGCTGCTCGTCACGGCATCGAGGCGCCCGAACACCCCGTCCGTCTGATTGTTGGGACCGGCCGTGTAGAACAGCGAGGTGGTGGGCTGGTTGGCAGCGCCGTTTCCGAATGCCAGTGCCCACAGGCCCGGAATCGCCAGCTGCTTGCCGCTGGCCAGGCTGACCGCGCCCAGGGAGTTTCCTGTGGCCGGATCGAAGCGATTGATGAGGCCGTCTCCAAAGTTGCCGATCAGCAGGTTGCCCGAGGCGGACCCGAATCCGGCCGGCGCCATCGCAATACCCCACGGGGCGTTCAGCACGCCGGCCGAGGCAAAGCGCTTGACCAGGGTGCCGTTCAGGTCGAAGACGTTCACGTATCCGAGGCCGGCACCGAGCACCTCATCGTGCGCCGTTGCGTCCTGCTTGGCATAGGTCACATACAGCTGGTTGTTGATCGGCTGAATGTTGAACGGCGCAAAGCCGGCGGGAATCATCGGGTCGGTGAAGGCTCCGGCCGCCAGAGCCACCTTGTGGAAGTGCGTGTCGAACACATCGACCTTGGCGTTGTGCAGATCGGTGGCATACAGCTGATTGGCGGTGCCGTTGTTGGCCAGCGCCAGCCCCTTGTAGACGGCGCCGCCCGCCGCGTCGTCGTAAGCGATCGTCGCGGTCGAGCCACTGACGGTCTGGTCCCAGCCAGTGATCGTTCCACCCTCGCCGGCGAAGATGAACTGCGCGGGTGCCGAGCCGCCGGGTGTGGTGATCACGAAGTCGGTCGTGCCGTTGAAGACCTGACCGGCCGGATTGGCCGGTCCGTTGGTGCCGGCCGGAATCGTGACGACCAGCGCTTGCGGCGTGCCGGAGCCGTCGTAGACGGTCGCCTTGTTGCTGTTGTTGTCGGCGATCCAGAACGGGCCTCCCGGCGCGACCGCCACGCCCCAGGCGTTCTGCAGGTTGGCGTCGGTATGGGCGGCAGCGATCACGCCGTCCGACACCAGGGCAGCGTCCGTCAACATCGTGCTCGTGGCCATCGAGCCACCGCCTCCACCGCCCCCACCGCCTCCGCCGCACGCGACCACCGACAGGGCAAAGACGACGCTCACGGCTCCTGCGGCCGTCGCATGATCCAGTTTCATGGCTCACCTCCCTCGAAGTTGAATGGAATTCGCGAGGTGAGTGCGGCGCCATGCTCAAATGGTTCATCGCAACAGGGCGCCGGCCGGCGGGACAACGGATTAGACCGCATTAGAGCGTTCGAGCCGTAGTCGCCGAAGCGCGGTATGCGGGCATTGAACCTTCAGCGGGCTCGGGGGCACACGCGGCGGGCGCGCCCTTTACCTTTAATGAACGTTCGTTTAATATGAATTCGGATCGATCGGGTGAGTGGGTGCAAGATGGTGGCTGGGAGTCGCTGATGACGGCGCTGGAAAAGATCGATATCTGCTCCAATCCGGACGTGGCCTACACGATGCCGGCGAGCTGTTACACGGACGCACAGGTTTTCCGGATGGAAACCGAGCGCATCTTCGCGCGCTGCTGGATCGCGGTACTGGCCAGCAGCGATGTGTGCGAAGCCCACGCGTACGCGACCGCCAGCGTGGGCGGCGACGAGATCCTGGTGGTGCGCGGCCACGATGGCGTGCTGCGCGCCTTCTACAACGTGTGTCCGCATCGCGCCCACCAGCTGCTCACCGGCTGCGGCAAGGCGCGCAACGCGATCGCCTGCCCCTACCACGCCTGGACCTTCGGGCTGGACGGCCAGCTGGTGCGCGCGCGCAATTGCGACAACGTGGAGGCGTTCGACGCCAGCCAGGCCAATCTGTCACCGGTCCGGGTCGAGGAACTGTGCGGGCTGGTGTACGTGAATCTCAACCCGAATGCCCGGCCGCTGCGCGATGAGGCCCCGGGCCTGGAAGAGGCGATCAGCGCCCGCCTGCCGGCGGTGAACCGCCTGATCCGTGCCAGGGCGCACCGGATTCCGCACACGACGAAGTCGAACTGGAAGGCGATCGTCGACAACTACCTTGAGTGCTATCACTGCGCGCCCGTGCACCCGGGTTTCGTGAGCTCGGTGAACATGGACACGTACCGCCACCATCTTCACGGCAGCTGGACGGTGCAGGTCGGCGAGGCCAAGGCATCGTCCACCGGGTACGCGGTCGAGGCCAATGCGGCCAACCCCGCCTACGCGGGCTTTTACCTGTGGCCCACCGTGATGATCAACATCACCCCGGGCAACGTGGGCATGATGACGGTCAATACGATGGTGCCCATCGACGCCGACACCACGTTGCAGTACTACGACTTTTACCTGCCCGAGGAAGAGCCCACCGCCCGGCAGATGGAGATCATCGCCTACTATCGCGACGTCTTCCGCGCCGAGGACCTGTCGCTGGTGGAAAGCGTTCAGCGCGGACTGAAGTCGCGCGGGTATCGGGGTCGCGGACGGCTGATGGTCGACCGCCAGCGCAGCGGCATCAGCGAGCACGGCGTTGCGCACTTCCACCAGCGCTGGGCGCAGGTATTGCAGGCATAAGGTCGACCTCATGCAGGCGCCCGGGCGCATACCGGTCCAGGTACGGGCAGTGACCACGCGCGCCAGGACGCCCCGGCTGGTGCTGGACCTGTGACGAGGACACGGCGATGAGCGAACAGCACGACGCGGCAAAGGCACGGGGCGCGGCCGACGACAACCACACGCTGCCGGCCTGGGTGTACAACGACGCGCGCTTTTTCGAGCTCGAGCGCGGCGCGATCTTTGCGGCCAGCTGGAACCTGGGCTGCCACGTGAGCGAGATCGCGGCCCCCGGTGACTACGTCACGCGCAGTGTGTCCGGCGAGCGCACCGTGATCACGCGCCTGCAGGACGGCAGCATTAAGGCCTTCCACAACACGTGCCGGCATCGCGCCCATCAGGTCGTCGGCGCCGAGCGCGGGCGCTGCCAGCGCGTTCACGTCTGCCCTTATCACGGCTGGACCTACAACCCGGACGGCAGCCTGCGCGGCATACCCGGTGGAACCGAACGCGACGTCGTGCAAGCCGGCGGTCTGCCGCCGATCGAGACCGAGACGTTCGCCGGTTTTGTGTGGATCCGCTTCCAGCCGGGCGGGCCATCGGTCGCCCAACGGCTGGCCAGATACAAGGAGCTGCTGTCGGCCTACCGCATCGATGAGATGCAGTCCAACGGCGATCTGACGGTCGAGGAGCACGCGATCGACTGGAAGAACATGATGGACAACTACCTGGAGGGCTATCACGTCCCCAAGGGGCATCCGGGCCTGAACGGGATGGTCGAGGATCGCTATGACGTCGAAGCCGATGCTGTGGCCGGCACCAACTTCGCCACTCAGCTTCTCAGGAGCGAGCCGGCCGGCGGGCCCAATGAATTCGCGTACTTGAGCATCCGGTCAACAGCCAGTCATCTGCCCGGGGATCACGGCAGACGATGGAGCTACCTGACGCTGTTTCCCGCTGTCAACATCGGCCTGCAGCCTGAGAGCATCGACTACTTTTCGATCGATCCGATCGGCCCGGGTCGGGCCCTGTTCCGAGCCGAGAGTTTCTCGCTGCCGGACGCGCGCCCCGACGTGCAGGCCGCGCGCATCGCGGCCGGCCGTGTCTGGGAGCAGGTCCAGGCCGAGGACAACGCCCTGACCGCGTCGGTCCAGCAGGGCCTGGAAGGTTCCAGCTACCGCCACGGGTACCTCACGCCGTACGAGGCGGGCGTGCGCGCGTTTCGCGATTGGATCCGCGAGCGTCTTCCGATCGCGCGCCAGGAGTTGCGTCCGTGGGAGGGGCAGCGTGAGCCTCGCCGCCAACAACGGGCCGGCGAAGATTCCTAGCGGCTCGAGGCTATTCGGGCAACGGCGATCCGATGCAAGCCGGCAGTTTCGTGCCATTTGATCCGTCGCAACGTCTGCTGAGCCAAGAGACAAGTGAGGAGCACGCATGTCCACGATCCACCTCCACCAGACCACCACCTCGACGCCCGAGCAGTACGTCGCCGGGCTCACCGACTTCGGGCCTGGCCGCTCGAAGCTCTTTGGCAACAGCGCCGACAAGTACCTCAAGGTGCATCAGCGGGGCCGCTCGCAGGCCGACGTCACAGAAGGCTCGGGCGGCATCTGGGAACGCTTGCACTACGACTGGTCCGATCCCAACCGCGTCGTCCTCACGACGACCGACTCCAACGTGTGGGGAGGCGCGTCGGGCCACACCTACACCTTCACGCGTCAGCCCAACGGCACGACCGACATTGACGTGGTCGTCGTACGCGAGGGCAAGAACCTCAAAGGGCGGGTGCTCGGCTTCGTGGTCGGGACCATCGGCAGGCGCGTTTTGGAAACGGCGTTTGAAAGATCCGTCAAGGCGATAGAAGTCCGGAACAGCGCGGCTGGAGAGGCAGGCAGATCGTGAGCCCGGTGATCGTCACTGCGGTGGGCGGCGATCTCGGAACTGAAGCGTTTCGCTGATTGCCAATCACAAACCGGTCGTCACAAATCGGCCAGGTGCGGTCCCTTCGGACGAGGCTGCAAGAGTTTCGCGAAAGCTGTCGCCACAGTCACAACGCCATACCACCGTCGATGGTGAGGCTGGAGCCGGTCATGTAGCCGGACTCCTTGCTGGCGAGGTAGGCGACCAGACCGGCAATCTCGTCGGGATCTGCTGCGCGCTTAAGCGGAATGAGCGGCTTGATCGCCTCGATGAAATCAACCGTCATGTCCGTGACAGTCGGTCCGGGCTGAATGTTGTTGACGGTAATGCCACGGCTGGCCAGGTCAACGGCGATACCCTTCACCATGACGGCAACCGCAGCCTTCGTCATTGAGTAAACGCTCGAGCCCGGATGTCCGCTTCGCACTGCTGTGTTGCTGCCGATCGTAATGATCCGACCACCGTCAGTGAGACGCGCAGCCGCGGCCTGGATGGCGAGAAAGACACCTCGCACGTTGACGTCCAGCATCTGGTCAAGGCCTTCCACACTCACCGTCGCGACGTCACCAACCAGCAAGATGCCGGCGCTGACAACCGCAATATCCAGTTTCCCGAAATGATCCACGGTCTGCGCAACAGCTGCCTCGATAGCTTCCGGATCCGCGCTGTCAGCCTTGATTGCAAGGCCAGTCCGCCCGGTGGCCTCAATCGCCGTAACCGTTTTGGCGGCTTGCTCCTGCGCCGACACGTATGTCACCGCCACATCGGCGCCCTCTCTTGCTAGGCGTCTCGCTGCGGCCGCCCCGATGCCTCGCGAGCCTCCAAAGACGATGGCAATCTTTCCGCTAAGTCCACGATTCTCGTTCACGAGCATCTCCGTTGTTGACAGATCCGTCCATAACGCGGCGCGCATCGACCGCACGCGACTCTTGTTGCCTAGCCCGCTCTAAGGCGGCTGATCGCAAACCTAGCCAGCGCGCGCAGACTCTTGGCGTCGCCGCCCGCACGGGCGCCGACCTGAATGCCTTGCATCGTCATCTGCAAAAAGGCGGCGGCTTCGCGGACGTCGATCGCGGGATCGACTTCTCCGCATGCCTGCCCCTCACGGATGCGTTCGGTCAAGCGCCTGAAAAGCTTTGGCCCCGCTTTGCTCCATAGCATCACAAGCTCCGGATCCGCAGTCCCAAATTCACCGATAGCGCAGACACCCATACACCCGAGTGCACGTACGCAATCATCTTCGGCGATGAGGCCAAGCAAAAGCGCTTCGATACCACCGAGCGGTGACGCACTTTTGTTCAGGCGACCCAAGTGGGCCGCGCTGGTTTCCCGTTGATATCGCTCCAGCGCTTCAAAGTAGAGCTTTCGTTTGTCACCGAACGCGTTGTAGAGGCTCTGTCGCCCGATGTTCATGGCGGCGAGCAGGTCCTCCGTTGAAGTCGAGGCGAAGCCTTTCGCCCAGAACACGCGTGTAGCGCGGTCCAGTGCCTCGTCTCGATCGAACTCTCTAGGTCTAACCATGACGCGAGGTTATTTGTTATGGACCATTCTGTCAATAACGATCCGATGCTATTGGCGCGAAGTGACCCTCCGACCCTTGTTCAGCGTGGGGTCTTCACGATGACGAGAGTGAACCTTCGTTCTACTCCCGGTGGAGCATTCGCGTGAACCAGGCACCGACTGGATCAGGGGACCTTTACCTGCAGTTCGTGACGCGGGTAGTCAATGATCAGCGCATCGAGAAGACCCAGAATGTCCATCCCGATCATCACCGCTGGTCTCGACGTCATCTTCCAGTGCTGAAAGATGTAGGTGTCCGCCACGGTAATCCGTGTCATGCCCACTCTCACATCACCGAGTGTAAGCGGCGGCGTCGAGACGAGATCG
>DASZFP010000063.1:0-2694 GCA_035939615.1 Burkholderiaceae bacterium
AAAACGGGCGCGCCGATGTCGTTGCGCGCCGCCGCGGTCGGACGCGTCGCCGCGATCGTGTTCGTCCTGGCCTTCATCGCCGCCGGCGCCTGGGTGGCAGGGGGAGTTGAAGGCCAGCGGATCGCCTCGGGGTCGGACGCGATCGCTGCCGCCAATCCCCTGGCCAAGCACGTGGTGCTCGTGCCCGGAGGCTGGCTTGCGAATTACCGCGCGCACGCACTGCTGTGGCTGGCGCCGGCCGGCGCTCTCGCGGGCGCGGCGCTCGGCTGGATACTGCTGGGCGGCGCTCGTGCGGGGCTGGCATTTCTGGCCAGCTCGCTGTGCGTGGCGGCTACGATCCTCACCGCGGGCATCGCGCTGTTCCCCTTCCTCATGCCCTCATCGACGCATCCGGATCATGGTCTGACGGTGTGGGACGCCTCGAGCAGCGCGCGCACGCTCTTCATCATGCTGGTGGCCGTCCTGGTGCTTCTGCCCGTGGTGCTGGCCTATACCGCCTGGGTGTTCCACGTGCTCCAGGGCCGCATCACCCTCGAGGAGATGCGGCGGCGCACGGGCCTGTACTGACTCGCGCGGAGGGCATCGGCGATGTGGTATTTCAGCTGGATACTGGGAACCGGGCTCGCGCTTGCCTTCGGCGTACTGAACGCCATCTGGTACGAAATCCTCGACCGGCCGCCCGGGGAGCGCGACGCGGATCGCTCCCCGCCCGACGACTAAGCCGAGCATCCTTGCGGCGCGCGCGCGTGCGCGGGCTCACGGCGAGCGCGCGGTTCAGGTGAAGCTGCCTCGCTACCTGGCGTGGCCGTTGTTCGGCCTGGCGCCCCTTCAGCGCGTCACGCCCGAGTTCTCCATCCCGTTGCGCTGCAGTTCCAGGTCGTTCACGACGCTCGAGACCCCCGGCACCAGCTCGGCAACGCTCTTCGCCTCGAGGAGATCGGGAGGATCCCAGACACAGCCGGAGAGGCGCACCACGCCGTTGTCGGCGCGCACCGTGATGTGTTTCGCGTACAGATGCTTGTCCGCATCCAATGCGGCCTGCACGCGCTCGGCCGTTTCCCCGTCGGCCTGCTGCTGAGCGTCGCTCTTGCGGGGACCCGTTGCACACGCGAAGACGCTGCCCAGCAACGCCAGCGCGAATCCCGCGCACACGGCGCGGTTCATGGTTGCAGACAAAACATCCTCCTGATCGCCGTCAGTGCGATCACGCATACCGCAGCGGGAGGACCCTGCGGCCTCACGATGCCATTCTCCGTCACGACCTCGATGCGATCCGCAAACGCGTACGGATCATCCTGCAGCACCTTCAGCACCCTGGCGGTTAAGTGCCGCGTCGGCCTCTTTCCTCGCAGTGATGACGACCTCTTGCATCTTAGTCCCGGCGGCGTTTGCCTGCGCCGGGAGAGGCGGCGGGGTCCCCAGAACTGCCCCTCCCAGCGTCGCCGCCCGGAGCAGGCCGCTCGGACAGTGTCTGGACCCCGCCATGCCGCGCTGCTTAACGGTATCGCCCGCACGTCAGAACTTGTAATTGATGCCCGTCGAGACTCCGATCGGATGGCAGCCACCCCAGGTCGTGGGACCGGCGCTGCTGTAGTCGATGAAAGCCGCATGGGTCGCGTCGTGGCAGTCCGTCTTGATGCCATGGACGCCAGCGCCGATGTCGTAATGCGCGTTGTAACCGTTCGCGGTGTCGGCGACGTCGACGTACCAGGTGAGCTGCTTGTCGATCTTGTGCCACCAGGCGGCCGTATACATGTTCGCCTGATTGTTGCCGAGCAGCTGCGGGTTGAAGTTGTGTTGTCCACCCGGATCGCCCACCGAGGCACCGGCATGCGCCCAGCCGACGGCGACCCGGTCCGCGCCCCCATTGAAGACCCAGTCGAGGGCCAGCCAGTCGCCGGTTCGCTGCCGCTCGTTCTGGAACTGCATGATCTGCGGCACGTTGCGATGCATCTCCTCCCAGAAGTAGGAGATGGTCAGGCCGAAGGGGAAGCGGTACTGCCCGCCGACCTTCGCCGCCCATTCATCGGCGACGTCGACGCCGACGTTGTATGCCGGAGAGCCGGCCGCGGCCGCACCCGGGAACTCCGCCTGGAACGCGAGGAAGTCCGCCCAGTCGAGCAGCTGCAGGCTCAGAGCATTGGTGGGCATCTGGCCTGGCCCCGGCTGGCTTGCGAGGCCCAGACCGTACACGTACCCATAGTACGGATGGTTCGAGCCAATCCCGTCGCTGGCGCGGTTGACCTTCTTGTGCATTTCATAGGCGGCGGTGAGATACAGCCCGCCCGTTTCGAATTTCATGTCCACGCTGAAGGCGTCCTGGAAGCCGCCGTCATCGCAGTTCAGGAACAGGTTCCCGCTGCCCGGGTTATTGCTGCCCGAGCAGTCCGGAGACCCGAGTGGCGTGAGCAGGGTGTTGTGGTCCGGGTTCTGGCCGGGCGCGAACGCGGCATCGAAGCTGAAGCCCGCCCAGGTGGGCGAGGTGTACGCGATCAGATGATCCATGCGCGTGCCGAATTCCACGCGGTTATCGCCCCCGGTGTTACCCATGACCACGCTGTAGTCGCCCAGCTGCCCCGCGAAGGGATTCAACCGGTCCGTGGTGGTCCTGTAGGGCGTGAGCAGCTCGCCGAATCTTAGCCTGCCCCAGCTCTTGCCCTGAAACCCGAGAAACGTGTCGCCGAGGCCGATGGC
>DASZFP010000064.1:0-14705 GCA_035939615.1 Burkholderiaceae bacterium
TCGAGGCGGTGGAAGGCCACGATGCCTACAAGCTGAAGCTGACGATGAAGAGCGGCAAGGTGCAGCACGTCTGGATCGACACGCAGACCTTCCTGGACGTGAAAATCGACGGCATACCGCGACGCATGGACGGGCGCATGCACAACGTCTACGTCTACCAGCGCGACTTCCGGTCGGTGCAGGGGCTGATGATGCCATTCGTGCTGGAGACCGCGGTGGACGGTTACCCCGACACGCACAAGATGCTGATCGAGAAAATCGCGGTCAATCCGAAGTTGGACGATGCCCGGTTCACCAAGCCGCACGCGTAAGGGCGCGATTGGCGCCGGTTTTCTCGCAGGCAGGACAGACGATGCGTTGGATTGCGATGGCGGCTCTGGCCGCGTGCGGCGCGGCCGGTGCGGTGGCCGCGGGTTCGCCTCCGCCGGTTCCCGGGCTGACCGCCGCACAGTTCGTCGAAAAGAATCAGGCCGCCCGGGGCGGGGTGGAGGCCTGGCGCAAAGTCCAGACGATGGTCTGGGCCGGCCATATGGAAAGCCCGAGCAACCCGGCGCCGCAGGTACCCTTCGTGCTGGATCAGAAGCGGCCCAACAAGACCCGCTTCGAGCTCAACGCGATGGGAGAGCGGTCGTTGCGCGTTTTTGACGGCAAGCGCGGCTGGAAAGTGCATCCGAGCCGAGATGGCAGCCCGGACGTGCAACCGTTCACCCCGCAGGAGCTCAGATTCGCGCAGGAGGCCATCGTGATCGACAGCCCGCTGATCGACCCCGACGCCAGGCGCGTCGCCGTGGAGCTGGACGGCGTCGACCAGGTCGAAGGGCGCAGGGCCTACCGGCTGATCGTGCGGACGCCTTCCGGTCAGCGCCACAACGTCTGGGTCGATGCGCAGACCTTCCTCGACATCAAGTACGACCGCACGTCCTACAACGCCGCCGGGGTCGCAACGACGGTGTCGGTCTACTACCGCGACTATCACAATGTCGACGGGCTGCAGATCCCCTCGACCATCGAAACCGGGTTCGGCGCGGGCAAGCCGCACGACACGATGGTGATCGAGAAAGTCGCTGTGAATCCGCCATTGGACGACCGCTTGTTCGCCCGGCCCGGCATGCCGAAGCGGCGCAACATGGTCACGATCGAGGCCGAACCGATGAAGAAGGCCGGACCGATCCAGAGCGTCCCCGCGAGTCCGCCTGCGGCCTCGACTCCCGATCCCGGATCGGCACCCCGGTGAGCGGCCCGGCAGCATCGAACGCGTCGGTGCGCGTGCGCAGTTCAGTTGCCGTCGGCTTCGCGCTGGCGGCGCTGGCCACGCAATTCGGCGCGGCCGCCGGCGAGCGGCCGACCGATTCAGCCACGACCGTGGGCCAGGCCATCTACCTGCGCGGCATCCTGGGCTCCGGCGCGCCGCTGCCGGCGTCCCGGAAGGCCGGGGGCCTGATCACCCGGGGTGCGGACGCAGCCTGCGTGAACTGCCACCAGCGCAGCGGCTTCGGTGCCACCGAGGGACGCAACCGCATCCCGCCCATCACCGGGCGGTACTTGTTCCACCCCCGCGCGCGCAACATGAACGAGCGCGATCTGCCGTACGTCGAAGGCGTGCGCGCCAATCGCGAGCCCTACACCGAGGCGACCCTGGCGCGCGCCATCCGCGAAGGCGTGGACTCCGAAGGCCGGCCGTTCAGCTATCTGATGCCCCGCTTTGCGCTGGGCGACGGCGATATGGCCGCGCTGATCGCCTACCTGAAGACGCTCGATGCGCAGCGCCTGCCCGGTGTCACGGATACGCTGCTGCACTTCGCCACCGTGGTCACGCCCGATGCGGATCCGGTCAAGCGCGGCGGCATGCTCGACGTGATGGACCACTACTTCGCCGAAAAAAACGCCCGCCAGATGGTGCCCAGCCGGCGCCTGCAGGCCTCGGGCCGGACCATGTACAGCGAGTCCATGTACATGGTCCATCGGCAGTGGCAGCTGCACGTCTGGGAACTCAGCGGCCCGGCTTCGACCTGGAAGGCTCAGCTGAGCCAGCACCTGGCCAAAGAGCCTGTGCTCGCGGTCGTATCCGGGCTGGCGGGCAGCAACTGGGCACCGGTGCACGAATTCTGTGAAGAAAAGGCCCTGCCCTGCCTTTTCCCGAACGTCGAGGTGCCGGTCGACTCGGCGGACGACTTCTATACGCTGTATTTCTCGAACGGCGTGCTGCTGGAAGCAGGGCTGATCGCAAAGAAGATCGTCGAGCCGGGCCGCGCCGAGGCTGCCAGGACGGTGCACCAGATTTTCCGGGGCGGGGACAGCGGCGAGCCGGCCGCGCGGGCGCTCGCCGCGGCCCTGAAGCCCCAGGGCATCACCGTTCTCGATCACGTCGTGGCCAGCGACGGGGCGGGCCAGAGCCTGCCAGAGGCGCTGCACAAGGCTGCGAACGGCCAGGTACTGGTGCTGTGGCTCCGGTCCAAAGACCTCGCCGCGCTCGGCGAAGCGCCGTCCGGGCCGACCACCGTGTTCATCTCCGGACTGATGGGCGGCCTGGAACGCGCGCCGCTGGCGGCGGACTGGCGAAGCCGCACCGAACTCGCCTACCCTTTCGACTTACCCGATAAGCGCCGGGTCCGCGTCGACTATCCGCTCGGCTGGTTCTCGATCCGGCACATTCCGATTGTCGCAGAGCAGGTACAGACCGATACCTATCTGGCGTGCGGTTTGCTTTCGGAAGTCTTGAGCCACATGGTCGACAACTTCACCCGCCCCTATCTGATCGAGCAGCTTCAGACCATGCTGGAGCACCGCGTCATCACAGGCTACTATCCCCGGCTGACGCTCGCGAACCATCAGCATTTTGCCTCGAAGGGCGGGTACATCACCCGTTTCGCGGACGCGGGCGGCCTGCGGGTGGTGGCGGACGGCGACTGGCTGGTGCCCTGAAAAGCGCCGCGGCGCTAGGCGGCCTGCGGCAGCGGCAGTACGGCTTTCACTTGAGTTCCCGACCCGGGCGCGGACTGGATCGATACGTGTCCGCCGACATCCTGGACGCGCTGGCGAATCCCGATCAGACCCAGACCGACGCGCGGCTCCTGCCGCTCGTTCGTGTGGCCGGGATCGAAGCCGGCCCCGTCGTCACTGATCTGCAGTTCGATCCGCGACGGCGCATAGCGGGCTTCGATCTCGATTCGATGCGGCTTGGCGTGGCGCACCGCGTTGCTGACGGCTTCCTGAGCCACCCGGAAGGCAGCAATCAGGATTTCGGGCGGAAGCAGAACGGGGAAAGCGTCCGCCTCGACCGTGATCTCGCAGCCGGAGTGTTTCGCCTGGCGACGTGCGTACCATTGCAGGGTCGGGACCAATCCGAGCCGATCCAGCATCGCCGGCCGCAGGTCCAGCGCCAGGTTGTGAACGTCGCCGTAGGCAGCCCGTGCGATCTCGATGCTGTCCTGCACGGCGCTCAGCGCGTCGGATCGGTCGACCTGGGCCAGCTCGCGCTCGCAGCGCGTCAGTGAGAGCACCAGCGAGGCCAGCTCCTGACCGATCTGGTCGTGCAGCTCCAGAGCCAGACTGCGGCGCTCCTGTTCCTGGATCTGAAGCGCCCGCTTGGAGAACCAGGCGAGTTCGCTGTTGGCGTGGGCCAGCGTAGCGGAGCGTTCGCGAACGGCCGCCTCGAGGCGCTCGTTTTCCAAGCGCAGCACGTCCTGCAGCACCAGGCTGCGCCTGCGATCGTTCTCGACCAGGAGAACCGCTCCGACCAGCAGGCACAGTACGATCGCGGCCGTTGCTACCAGTCCGCTGTACATCTGCGCCACGCTGCGCCGCAGGGTCTGTTCGCGCGTTCGCAGCAGATCCTGCTGAGCGGCGATCAGCCGATCCACCTCACGCCGCGCCGCGTTGACCGCCACGATCCCCGCTTCGGCCAGGCGCCGCACGGTCTCGGGCCGCTCCTTGTTGCGCGCATCGATCACGGCACGGCTGCTGCTGCGCACGTCCGCGATCCGATGGTCGAGCGCGGCCAGATCGTCGGCCGAGAAGGCGGCTCCGCCCAACGCCGGCAGCTCCGCCGCGCGCTCCGCGAGCGCCCGCACCGCATCCTCGTACTGGTAACGCATGCCCTCGGCGCCGTCGATGATGTAGTCCTGCACCGAATCCTGAAGAGCATCCAAGGTCGACTTGGTCTGCTCGAGTTGAGTCTGCACCTCATGGGGCCGCGCAATCAGCGTGGCCGTCTCGATGGCGCTGTCGATGCGGGCAGCCAGGAACGAGCCGACACCGCCGAGCGACAGCGCCACCGCCAGGACGGCGATCCAGGTAACCTGCCGCGCACCGGGTTTTTTCATCTCCTCACCGGCTCGTCCACCAAGCCGCCCAGCTCCCGCCAGGATCTTTGTTCGCCCCGGTCATGAGAATCTAGCTCAAATCTCGGCGCAACTCCGATACGCGCGCGGCCCACACCCTGCGGCGTAAACGCGGACACATGACCCAGAATTATTCCTACAAGAAAATCGGAAGAATCTGACATGCAGGGCAACAAACGGCTAGCGGCTGCGAAGCATCGGACAAGACGGACATGACTAAGCCGTCTCGGGAAGCGGCAGCAGCGCGACGATCTGCGTGCCCAGCCCGGGACCCGAGCGAATCGATACGTTTCCGCCCACGCCCTGGGCGCGCTGGCGCATCCCCATCAGGCCCAGGCCGGCGCTGGGTTCCTGCTGCCCGGTGGTCTCGTCCGGATCGAAGCCGGTGCCGTCGTCACGGATGTGCAACTCGACGCACGAGGGGCGATAGCGGGCCTGGATCTCGACCCGCTTCGGCTTGGCGTGACGCACCGCGTTGTTGACGGCCTCCTGCACGATCCGGAATGCCGCGATCAGGATTTCGGACGGAAGCACGACGGGAAACGCGTCCGCCTCGACCGCCACTTGACAGCCGGAGTGCTTGGCCTGCCGGTGCGCATACCATTGCAGTGTCGGGACCAGTCCCAGACGATCGAGCATCGCCGGCCGCAGATCCGAGGCCAGGTTGTGGACGTCTCCATAGGCAGCGCGCGCGATCTCGATGCTCTCCTGAACCACGCCGCGCGCGTCCGTCAGACCGAACGCCGCAATCTCGCGCTGGTGGCGCGTCAGCGACAGTACCAGCGACGCCAGTTCCTGGCCGATCTGGTCGTGCAGCTCCAGCGCCAGGCTGCGGCGCTCGCGCTCCTGGATCTGGATCGCCCGCCGGGAGAACCAGGTGAGTTCGCGATTGGCCTCGGCCAGCGTCGCCGAACGCTCCCGGACAGCCTCCTCCAGGCGTTCGTTCTCCGAGCGAAGACGGTCCCGAGCCGCCGCCTGACGCCGCTGATCGAGCTCGACCAGCACGATCGTGGCGGCCAGAACGCACAACACGATCGCGGCCGTTGCGACCAGGCCCCAGTAAATATCGGACACGTCTCGCCTCAAGGACCACTCGCGCGTTCGCAGCAGCTGCTGCTGGCCTGCGATCAGAGCATCGACCTTGTGATTTGCGGCATTGGTGGCCCGGCCTTCTTCGGCCAGCCGTCGGAGCGTGTCCCCCCGGTTCGTATTGCCGGCATCGATCACCGCCCGGCTGACGCTCAGCACGTCCGCAACGCGACGATCGATTTCAGCAAGGTCGGCTTCGGATATCGCGGAGCTGCCCAGCGCCCTCAGATCGGCCGTTCGTGCATGCAGCGAACGCGCCGCATCCTCGTACTGAAACCGAATCCGCGCGCCTTCTGCGCCCTCGATGATGTAGTCCTGCACCGAATCGTCCAGAGCGTCGATCGCCGCGCCGATGTACTGCACGGCCGCCTGGACCTCGTGCGGACGCGCCAGCGCGGTCGCATTGTCGACCGCGCTCGCGATGTGCTGATTGACGACAACGCCGATTCCGCCCAGCAACAACGTGACAACGGCAACGGCGCCCCAGGAGGCGGCCCGGCCTGCGGTTGCCGTCATCACGCCGATGACACTCCAACCAAGGCCGGCAAAATGCGCCCCGCTGCCTTCCCCAGCCCGATTCGGACGAAGCCGTCGCGCTCGCAATAGCCGCGCAGACACACTTCGTCCCCGTCTTCCAGAAACGAACGCTGCTCGCCGTTCGGCAGCGTCAGGGGCTGCTTTCCGCCGGCCGTGAGCTCGATCAGCGAGCCCGCCTCGGCCGCCGTTGGACCCGATTGGGTGCCGGTTCCGATGAGATCCCCGGCGACCAGGTTGCACCCGTTCACCGTGTGGTGCGCCACCATCTGCGCAATCGTCCAGTACGCGTGGCTCGAACTGGAGCGCGACAGCCGCGCCTCCGGCTGATCGTCGGCCCGCATCGCGGACGTCAGGATCGACGCCTCCAGCACGATGTCCAGCGCTCCGCTCGACCGATCCTGGGCGTCGTGCAGATACGGCAGCGGCTGCGGATCGGCTGCGGGGCGGCTGCACGCCGTGCGAAACGGCAGCAGCGCCTCCGACGTGACGACCCACGGCGAGATGGTCGTCGCAAAACTCTTGGACAGGAAAGGGCCGAGCGGCTGGTACTCCCAGGCCTGGATGTCGCGCGCGGACCAGTCGTTCAGCAGCACGACGCCGAACACGTGGTTCCAGGCCTGCTCGATCGGGATCGGCTGCTCCGGTGGATTGCCCACACCGATGAACGCGCCCAGTTCGACCTCGTAGTCCAGTTTGCGGGTCGGCTCCACGACCGGGGTCTCGACCCCCGACAGCCGGATCTGCCCTGAGGGGCGCCTCACGGCGTGGCCGGACACCCGGACCGACGAGGCCCGGCCGTGGTAGGCGATCGGGATCCACTTGTAATTGGGCAGCAACGGCTGATCGGGGCGCAGCAACCGTCCGACCGCGGTCGCGTGGTGAATCGAAGTGTAAAAGTCGGTGAAGTCTCCGATGCTGGCCGGCAATCCATATTGAACGCCGTGCTGGTCGATCAGCGCCGACTGCAGGCGCTCCTGCTGCGGGCTTGCCGCCCTGAGCGCGCGCGATAGCATCAGCCGCAGCAGCGACCAGGCCTGCGGCCCGAGCGCCATCAGCTCGTTCAGCGTCGGGCTGCGGCAGGCCTGGCCGATGTGCGGCTCCAGCAGCGCCGCCACGTTCGGATGCGCCAGATCGACGATCGAATCGCCGATGGCCGCGCCGAGGCGAAAGCCTTGCCCGCCCGGCGGCCGGAACACCGCCAGCGGAAGATTCTGGATCGGAAAATCCGCCCCCGGCGCATTGGCCGAAGCCACCCAGCTGCGCAGGCTGGCCTGGTGCGTCTCGTTCAGCTGCATTGACTGGCCGGCCGCGCTCAGCGGCGGGCCGGATCGAAATTGCGCCGCAGGCCGCGCCAGCAGTCCGCGTAGTCGCTCTGCCGGGTCGGCGCGCTCAAAGCGTAGGCGGTGGCCTGCAGCACATGGCGGGTCTCGAACATCAGCGCCATCGTGTCGCGGATCGCCTCGGGCTTGCTGGTGTCGGCCTGCGAGCCCCGCTCGAACGCGCCCGCATCGGGGCCGTGACCGGTCATGCAGTTGTGCAGGCTCGCGCTCCCCGGCACGAACCCCTGCGGCTTGGCGTCGTAGACGCCGCTGATCAGGCCCATGAACTCGGAGGCGACGTTGCGGTGGAACCAGGGTGGCCGGAAGGTGTGTTCCATCACCAGGATCCGTGGCGGAAAGATCACGAAATCGATCGAGCTGATCCCGGGCGTGTCGCTGGGCGACATGAGGACCACGAAGATCGACGGATCGGGGTGATCGAAACTGATCGATCCCATCGTATTGAAGCGGCGCAGGTCGTACTTGTACGGCGCGTAGTTTCCGTGCCACGCGACCACATCCAGCGGCCAATGATCCAGCGGCGCGCTCCACAGCCTGCCCTGGAAGCGGGCCACCAGCTCGAACGCCCCGGGCCGGTCCTCAAAGCTCGCCACCGGGGTCAGAAAGTCGCGCGGATTGGCCAGGCCATTGGATCCGATCGGGCCCAGGTCGGGGAGGCGGAATCCGGGCCCGAAGTTTTCGCACACGTAGCCACGCGCGCCCGCCTGCTTCAGCTCGACCCGGAAGCGCACGCCGCGCGGCAACACGACGATCTCGCCCGGTTCGGCGTCGATGATGCCGAGTTCGGTGTAGAAGCGCAGTCCGCCCTGCTGCAACGCGACCAGCAGCTCGCCGTCGGCGTCGTACACAACCCGATCCGTCATCGAACGGTTGATTGCGTACAGATGCACCCCGCAGCCGGTTTGCGTGGCGGGGTTGCCGGTGCCGGCCATCGTGACCAGGCCCTGGACGAAATCGGTGGGGCCGGCCGGCTCCGGCAGCGGGTCCCAGCGCATCGGCTCCGGCGGCATCTCGCCCGCGTCGAAGTCGCTGCTCCAATGGCGCGCATCGACCAGCCGGAACGCACTCTGCCGCGCGCTCGGGGCGATCCGGTACAGCCAGGAGTGCCGATTCGACGCGCGCGGCGCGGTAAAACCCGTTCCGGACAGCTGCTCGGCGTACAGGCCGTAGGGGCAGCGCTGCGGCGAATTCTGGCCGACCGGCAGCGCGCCCGGCAGCGCTTCGCTGCTGAAGGTGTTGCCGAATCCGCTCTGATAGGCAGGCGCTTCGGTCATCGCGGACTGGGGAACGGGTCGACTCATGGCGAAACCGGATTAATGCACATTTTGACGAGTTGCCGCAACCGGGTTCCTGGCGAGCCGAAGGCTCCTGTCTCAATGCAGCTTCACATGCGGCTCGGTGCGGCGCGTGATCATCCGCGCCAGCGTATCGAGCGCCACCTTCCAAAACCCATGCAGCGCCAACTCGTGCAGCTTGTACAGCGACACATACATCAGCCAGGCGAAGTAGCCCTCGATCCACAGGTTGCCGCCGACCAGGCTGCCCATCAGGTTGCCCACGGTCGAGTACTGGCCCAGCGAAACGAGCGATCCGAAGTCCCGGTATCGCCACGGACGCAACGGCCGCCCCTTCAGTATGCGCTCGACCTGGCCCACCATGTGCGAGGCCTGCTGATGCGCCGCCTGCGCCCGCGGCGGGACGGTCTGGGGCGGTTGCGCACCGATCCACGGGCAGGCGGCGCAATCGCCGATCGCGAACACATTCGGATCGCGCGTGGTCTGCAAGGTGGGCGTCACCACCAGCTGGTTGATCGCGTTGACCTCCAGGCCATCCAGGTCCCGCAGAAACTCGGGCGCCTTGATGCCGGCCGCCCACACCACCAGCTCGGCGCGGATCACCTCGCCGTTGACCAGCCGGACGCCGTCGGGCAGGACTTCCTGCACACGGGACGAGGTCCGCACCTGCACTCCGAGCTGCTCCAGCAGGCGGGTCGCCGCCTTGGCCAGGCGTTCGGGTAACGCGGGCAGGATCCGCGGCGAGGCCTCCAGCAGAACCAGCCGGATGTCCTTGTCCGGATCGATCCGGTCCAGCCCGTAGGAGACCAGCGTGCGGGTCGTGCGATTCAATTCGGCGGCCAGCTCAACTCCGGTTGCCCCAGCGCCGATCAGCACGACTTGCAGCTGCCCCGGCTGCAGCGGCGCGGCCTGAGCCTGGGCCCGGATATAGGTGTTGACGAGCCTACGATGGAACCGGTCCGCCTCGGACGGGGTCTCGAGCCGGAACGCGTATTGCGCAACGCCGGGCACGCCGAAATCGTGGGTCAGGCTGCCCACTGCGATCACCAGCGTGTCGTAGCGGAACGTGCGTGCCGGCGTGACCTGATCGCCGTCCTCGTCCACGAACGGCGCAACGCAAATCCGGCGGGCCTTGCGCTCCAGCCCGGTCATCTCTCCGATCCGGTACTGAAAGCCGTGCCAGTGCGACTGCGCCAGGTAGTTGGTTTCATAGCTGGCCAGATCCATGCTGCCGGCGGCGATCTCGTGCAGATGCGGCTTCCAGAAATGGGCCCGGGTTTTCTCAACCAGCGTGACGCGGGCGCGGCCGCGCCGGCCCAGCCGGTTGCCCAGCCGCGTGACCAGCTCCAGCCCGCCCGCCCCTCCGCCGACGACCACGACCTCGTGCAGCGTCCCACGCCCATCGGCGGGTGCCGCACGGCCGGCGCTCGGATCGGGAGTTGTCATGGTCGGACAGCGCAGTCAAAAAACCAGTGTATGTTAACGGCAGCGATTCAAGGTGACTCTCAAACAGGAGGCGTCGCATGTACTCTCGAATCCTGGCCGCTACCGACGGCAGCGAGACCTCGGAGCTGGCGATTGAACAGGCTGTGCGCCTTGCCAAGGATCAGAACGCGAAGCTCAGGATCGTTCACGTGATCGAGCAGTCGCGTCTGGCCTTCGCGGCGGCCGGCCCCGTCGCGGTCGACCTGGAGGCGATCCTGGAAGCGTTGCGCAAGTCCGGTCAAGCCGCGCTCGAGCGGGGCCGCGCGATCGCGCAGCGCAACGACGTGCAGGCCGACGTCGCCATCGTCGGCGACGATGCAGTCGACGACCGCGTCGCCGTCGTGCTGGCCGACGAGGCGCGGCGCTGGAAAGCCGACCTGATCGTGCTCGGAACGCACGGCCGGCGCGGCATCAATCATCTGCTGATGGGCAGCGTCGCGGAGGCGGTTGCGCGGATCGCACCGGCGCACGTGCTGCTGGTCCGGTCACAAACCGCCCCGGCGTGAACGCCAACCACCTCGCCGCCGCACAACGGGCCGATCGATCGGGCGGCCGGCTCGATGCGGCCTTCTGAGCTTTCAAGCCGCCTGCGCGAGCTCGAGCAGGCCGGGTTGATGCGACGCCGGCGCCGCATCGAGGGGCCGCACGGGCCTCACCTGCGCGTAGACGGCGCAACTTACCTCGCGTTCTGCAGCAACGACTATCTTGGCCTGGCGAACCACCCGGCGCTGGCCGAGGCGGCGCGCCGCGCGCTGGACGATTTCGGCGTGGGGGCCGCCGCATCGGCCCACATCTGCGGGCACACGCGCGTGCACGAGGCGCTGGAGCAGCGCCTGGCGCACTTCGTCCGCTTGCCCCGCGCGCTGCATTTTTCAACGGGCTACATGGCCAACCTCGGGGTGCTGCCTGCGCTCGCCGGGCCGGGCGACGTGATCTTTTCGGACCGCCTGAACCACG
Organism: Burkholderiaceae bacterium; assembly: GCA_035939615.1. Lineage (GTDB taxonomy): Bacteria > Pseudomonadota > Gammaproteobacteria > Burkholderiales > Burkholderiaceae_F > VBCK01. The sequence continues at coordinate 11,044 of DASZFP010000064.1, forward strand.
CCAGCCTGATTGATGCCGCACGCCTGTCGCGGGCCGATGTGGTGATTTACCCGCACTGCGACGTCGAAGGGCTCGATCGCCTGATGTCACAGTACGCGGGCCGCTCCAAGTTGATCGCGACCGATGCCGTGTTCAGCATGGACGGAAATCTGGCCCCGTTGCCGAAACTCGTCGAACTGTGCGAGCGTCATGACGCTTGGCTGGTCGTTGATGACGCGCACGGCTTCGGTGTGCTGGGAGAAAACGGCGCCGGCAGCCTGTCTCATTGGGGACTGAGCTCGCAACGGATCGTTTACATGGCTACCTTGGGCAAGGCCGCCGGCGTGTTCGGCGCGTTCGTCGCGGCCGAGGCGGACGTGATCGAGTGGCTCCTTCAGCGCGCACGCACCTACATGTTCACGACCTCGACGCCGCCGGTGCTGGCCGCCGCCCTGCTGGCCGCGCTGCAGGTGATCGAAACCGAGCGCTGGCGACGCCAGCAGTTGACTGCGCTGATCGAGCGCGTCCGCGCCGGACTGGCGGGCCTGCGCTGGCCGCTGCTGCCCTCGCCCACTGCGATCCAACCGTTGATCATCGGCGAAAACTCCGAGGCCATGTCGTTGATGGACTCGCTGCGGCACGCTGGCATCTGGGTGCCGGCGATACGCCCGCCCACGGTTCCGGCCGGCACGGCCCGCCTGCGCATTTCTCTGAGTGCGGCGCATTGCGATCAGGATATCGACCGCCTGTTGAATTGGCTGCGCGCAGCCGCGCACGGCGAGCCGGCGACCGCCCGGCCGTCGGCATGACCGCACTTGCGTGAGCGTTTCTTGATTTGCCAGCGCGCCGCTCAGCGCGTATCCTCGCCACCGGTCTGTCGGCGTTTGAGGACGCGGACGGGTGGTGCGGATTATGCAACTCGATGTGAACAAGAGAGGTCGGTCAGATGGTTTCAATCGTCAGCGCTGTATCGGAACTGGAATCCCGTCGCAAGGCCCTCGAACTTGAGTTGGCGAGGGTCAATTCGCGACTCAAGGCCATCCAGCAGGCATTGGATGTGTCGACTCGATCGGAGTCGAACGGCGCAGGGCGCGCCTCGCCATCCGTTTCGGAGCCCGCGACCGAAGCGAAGCGCACCGGGCGCAAGAAAGTGCGCAAGCTGCGGCAATGGTTCGCATCGGGCGAAGCGATCGGCCTGATGAAGAAAATCGTGCGCGCGCCGATGACCGCTTCCGACATCGTCAAGGCGCTGGCGCACGCGAAGGGTTACGACAAGGGCCTGCCGCCGGAACAACTCAAGCGCTTCCAAGGAACGGCCTACATGGCAGTGTCGAACGCTGTCAAGGCCGGCAACGCGACACGGTTGAAGGACGGGCGGGTGCGAATTCGGTAATGCGGGTGCCGATGCAGCCGCGCGCGGACGCCGGATGGAAAATCATGTCACCAGCGTCACGCACGTCATTCAGCTCGCGGTCGCACCGGTGTTCCTTCTTACCGCGATCGCGACGCTGATTTCGTCCCTGAACGTCCGGCTCGGCCGCATCGTCGATCGGCAGCGCGCGCTGCAGGCGCAGGCGGTTACGGCCGCGAGCGACGTGTTAGAGGCGCGGCAGCGCGAATTCGCGCTGCTGCACAGCCGTATCCACCTGTCCTACCTCGCCATCCTGGCAGCGGGCGTGGCGGGCCTTTTCATCTGCCTGGTCGTGGCCCTGGCGTTCATCGGGGTGCTGCTGGAAATGGATCTGAGCAGATTCCTGGCGGGATTTTTCATACTCGCGATGGTTTCGGTGATCACGTCGCTGAGCCTTTTCCTGCGCGAAATCTATCTGGCCGTGTCGGGGCGAGAACGGCTGAGCGCGCTCACGGCGGCCGACGCCGCTCCAGATTCCTGAGCAGGCTGTTGGCCGTGAGCCACGCGCCGACCGAAGACTTGAATGTCGCGGCATCGGAACTGATGCCGCCGCCGGCCCGGATCAAGGCCGAAATTGAGCTGTCGGATGCGGCGGCGCGAACGGTGCTCGACGGTCGCGCTGAGCTGTGCCGCATCCTGCGGCGCGAGGACGGCCGGCGATTCGTCATCGTCGGGCCCTGCTCGATTCACGACCCGGACGCCGGGCTGGACTACGCGCGCCGCTTGAGGTCGCTGGCGCGCGAGGTTGCCGATACGCTGCTGATCGTGATGCGCGTTTATTTCGAAAAGCCGCGCACCTCGGTCGGTTGGAAAGGCTTCGTCAACGACCCCAGGATGGACGACTCGTTCCGCATCGCCGAAGGCATGCAGCGGGCGCGCCGCTTCCTGGTCGACGTGGCCGAGATCGGACTGCCGGCCGCCACCGAGGCGCTCGATCCGATCGCACCCCAGTACCTGGGCGACTTGATCGCCTGGACCGCGATCGGCGCCCGTACGTCCGAGTCGCAGACCCATCGGGAAATGGCCAGCGGACTGTCGACTCCGGTCGGATTCAAGAACGGCACCGATGGCGACGTGAGCGGCGCCATCAACGCGATCATCTCGGCCTCGCGGCCCCACAGTTTTCTGGGCATCAACGGCGACGGGGCGACGGCGGTCATCCGCACGCGCGGCAACGCCAACGGCCACCTGGTCCTGCGCGGAGGCGGCGGACGGCCCAACTACGACTCGGTCAGCATCGCGCTGGCGGAGGCTGCGCTGCGGCAGTCCGGGCTGGCGCCCAACCTGGTGGTGGATTGCGCCCACTCGAACTCCTACAAGAAGCCCGAGCTGCAGCCGCTGGTGCTGAGCGACTGTCTGGCGCAGATCGCGCACGGCAACCGGTCGATCGTGGGCTGGATGATCGAAAGCAACCTCGAATGGGGCAGCCAGCCGATCCCGCAGGACCGGTCCATGTTGAGATACGGCGTCTCGGTGACGGATCCCTGCGTGGACTGGGCCACCACCGAGCAGATGATCCGGCAGGCGCGCGAAGAGCTGCGCGGGCGGCCGCTCGCCTCGGGCGATTGACGAGGCGGCGCCCGCGCGCCGCCCTACTGCACGGCCGGCAGCGCAGTCTGGTCAGCCGTGAACAGGCACTTGGGGTGCCCGAAGCCGTTGGCGCTGGCGCCGTTCGTGATGTCGTAGATGATGTTGTCGGGCCGGTTCGCATCGCCCGAGACGCCGTTCACGCCCTTCAAGTGGTCCAGCCCGAGGTTGTTGCGCACCCGCCAGGCGATCTCGTGATCGGTGCACGAGGTGTCGCCGCTGACGCCCACGCCGCCCACGACGCTGTGGTCCGCGGCATACAGGCCCAGCCCGCCGCCGAACACATTGACGCCGCCCACCCGCTTGCCGACCATCGGATCAGCGCCGGTGCCGAATTCGTTCGCGTCGCCCTCGTAGGCGCGTTCGGTGTCGACCGGATTGCTGTGCTGCAGACCGTACAGCGAGCCGCCGGGTTGAACCGCCGAATACAGGTTTGCGGTCGACAGCGCCAGGCCTGCAACTCCGAAGCCGCCGTGGTTGCTGGCGTTGCTGTTCGGGCCGAGGTTGAATGCGTTGGCGGTGTTGGCCTTCTGCGCCGAAATGACCCGGCTGCCGGGCCACTGCGACTGGTAATCGGCGCCGGTAAAGGCGACCGCGCACACGTAACCCTCGCGATTGACGATCGTACCCCACATATTCAGTTGCAGGCCGCCGTTGCTCTGCTGCACGGCCGAACTGAGCGCCT
>DASZFP010000065.1:0-5097 GCA_035939615.1 Burkholderiaceae bacterium
CGAGTCGCCCGGCAGGAAGGCCATGAAAACGACCCCGGTCTGCATCAGGTAGATCAACCCGAGCGCGACGTAGACGAACGGGCCGTAGTGGTGGGCGAACGTGACGAGGAAGCGGTCCATCGCCCCGAACAGGTCACCCCAGTTCACTGCCGACATCGCTTGCCCCACCCGCCAGAAACGCGATCGAACGCTTCGAAATCCCGCAAGTCGAGGCCGGGCCGCACTAAAGTGTTGCATTATGTTACGCGATGGTGCGACGCCCGAATAGCATTTGAGCCGGGCTGTCCCGGCCGTGTTTCTATAATTTGCTGCGCGCGTCCAAGTACTCACTTATGCGCATTTGCGCTCATTTACGGACTGCTGCTTGCCGATCCGCCGCCTTTCTGAGAGTTTGATCAGCCAGATCGCCGCCGGCGAGGTGGTCGAGCGGCCGGCCTCCGTGGTCAAGGAGCTGCTGGAGAACGCGCTCGATGCGGGCGCGCGCCAGATCGAGGTGCGGCTGGACGGCGGCGGTGTGCGCCGCATTGCCATCAGCGACGACGGCTGCGGCATCGAGCGCGATGAGTTGAGCATGGCACTCGCCCGCCACGCCACCAGCAAGATCGCGAGCCTGCAGGACCTGGAAGCGGTGGCCTCGCTCGGATTCCGGGGCGAGGCTCTGGCCGCAATCGCCTCGGTGGCCTCGGTGTCGATCACCTCGCGCACCGCCCAGGCCGCCCACGCGTGGCGCATCGAGCCGGCCAGCGGCCGCATCGACGCGGCGGTTGGAAACCCCGGAACGCGCGTCGAGGTGGCCGACCTGTTCCTGAACACGCCGGCGCGCCGCAAATTCCTCAAGAGCGAGCCCACGGAACTGGGCCATTGCATCGCGCAGGTCGAGCGCATCGCCGCCTCCTTTCCGCAGGTCGGCTTCCGGGTCGTGCACCAGGGCCGCACGGTGCTGTCGGCGCCGCCGTCCACGCCGCTGGAGCGCCTGCGGGGCCTGCTGCCCAAGGGCGTGGAAGCCGCGCTGCGCCCGATCGAGGCCGATGCGGGCACACTCGCGCTGACCGGCTGGGTGGGCGCCCCGACTGCTTCGCGCCCGCGCGCCGATGCGCAGTTCTTCTACGTGAATGGCCGCAGCGTGCGCGACCGGCTGCTGTCGCACGCGGCCCGCTCGGCTTACGCCGATGTGCTGCACGGCCAAGCACAGCCGGTGTACTGCCTGTTCCTGCGGATCGAGCCGGGCCTGGTCGACGTCAACGTGCATCCGACCAAGACCGAGGTGCGCTTTCGCGACGCGCCGGCCGTGCACCGGTTCGTCGCCCAGGCGGTGGCGCGCGCCATCGCCACCGCAGCCGGCGCCGAGCGGCTGGACGCAGCACCGATCGCGGCAATGGCGGGGGCGGCTGGCGGCGCCGCCGGCGCTTCGGCGCGCTTCGAGCCCTGGCTGCAGCCCACCTTGCGGATCGCGCAGCCGACGGCCGAGTACCTGCAGATGGTGGCGCCGGACGGCGCCTCCCCCGGCGTGCCTGAGCCCGGGGCCGATGGCATTCCGCCGCTTGGATTTGCGATTGCGCAACTGGCCGACGTGTACGTGCTGGCGCAGAACCGCTCGGGCCTGGTGCTGGTCGACATGCACGCGGCCCACGAGCGCATCGTCTACGAGCGCCTCAAGCGCGCTCTGAATGCTCACAGCATGCCGCGCCAGCAGCTGCTGATCGCGCACGTGTTCGCGGCCGATCCGGTCGAGCTCGCCACCGTCGAGGAGCACCGCGAGGCGCTCGATCGCCTGGGCCTGGAGCTGTCGGTCGCCTCGCCCGGCGAGCTGGCGGTGCGCGCGGTTCCGCTCAGCCTGGCCCAGGCCGACGCTGCGAGCCTGGTGCGCGACGTGCTGCACGAGATCCGCAGGTACGGAGCCAGCCGGGCCCTGACCGAACACCGCGACGAGTTGCTGGCCACGATGGCCTGCCACGGCGCCGTCCGCGCCGGCCGGCGCCTGACGCTGGCTGAGATGAACGCGTTGCTGCGCGAGATGGAAAGCACCGAACGGGCCGATCAATGCAACCACGGCCGACCGACCTGGGTGCAGCTGGGCATGCAGGAGCTCGATCGCCTGTTTCTCAGAGGCCGCTGATGTGGCGTGCCCGGTCCAACCGGCCCCGCTTGCAGGCCGTGGCCCTGCTGGGTCCGACCGCGTGCGGCAAAAGCCGTGCGGCGCTGCAGCTGGCCGAGGAGTTTGCCCTCGAAATCGTATCGGTCGACTCGGCCCAGGTGTACCGCGGCATGGACGTGGGCACCGCCAAGCCCTCGGCGGCCGAGCGGGCCCGGGTCGCGCACCATCTGATCGACCTCATCGATCCGGCCCAGTCGTATTGCGCCGCGCAGTTCGTGCGGGACGCCCGAGCGACGATCACCGCGATCCGTGCCCGCGGCCGCCTGCCGTTGCTGGTCGGCGGCACGATGTTGTACGCCAAGGCGCTGCGCGAAGGCCTGGCCGAGCTGCCGCCGGCCGATCGGCCGGTGCGCGAGCGGCTGGCGCGGGAGGCGCTGCAGTTGGGCTGGCCGGCGCTGCACGAGCGGCTGCGGGCGATCGACCCGCGCACGGCGGCGCGCCTGGCTCCCACCGACAGTCAGCGCATCCAGCGCGCCCTGGAAGTGTTCGAGCTCACCGGCGAGCCACTCTCCGAGCTGCAGCAGGGATCGGGCGAGGATCCGACGCCGTTGGGCACGATCGCCTGGATGCCGTCGGACCGCAGCGAGCTGCACCGGCGCATCGAAGCGCGCTTCGATTCGATGCTGGCGGCGGGCCTGCTCGACGAGGTGCGCGGCCTGCGCCAGCGCGCCGATTTGAACCCGGCCCTGCCCTCGATGCGCAGCGTCGGCTACCGCCAGGCCTGGGACCACCTGGAAGGGTCGAGCACCGTTGCCGAGTTCCGCCAGGCCGCCCTCGCCGCCAGCCGTCAGCTCGCCAAGCGGCAGATCACCTGGCTGCGCTCGATGCGCGATGCGACCATGATCGATTGCCAGAGCGCCGGCGCGCTGGCCGCGCTGCGGGCCGCCGTCGCGCATTACAGCGACGAACCGGGCCTCAGGTGACGATGCAGCCGGGCTCGTCCGGATCGCGGCTGCGGATGGTGCCCACCTGCCAGCACGTTTCGCCGTGCGCGCCGAATGCCTCGGCGGCCGCCGCGGCATCGGCCGCCGCAACCACCGCGACGTAGCCGATGCCGCAGTTGAACACCCGGTGCATCTCGGCCTCCTCGACGTTGCCGTGCTGCTGCAGCCAGTCGAATATGGCCGGCCTGGGCCAGGTGTCGCGCCGGATCACCGCCTGCACAGCGGGCGGCAGCACGCGTGGCACGTTCTCGATCAGGCCCCCGCCGGTGATGTGCGCCATGCCTTTGAGGCGGATCGTCTGCATCACCGCGAGCACCGGCTTGCAGTAGATGCGCGTGGGCTCCAGCAGCCGCTCGCCCAGCGTGCGCCCGTCCAGGTCGTCCGAATAGTGCGCGCCGCTCGCTTCCACGATGCGCCGGATCAGCGAATAGCCGTTCGAATGGGCGCCGCTCGAGGCCAGGCCCAGCACCACGTCGCCCGGCACGATCGAGGCCCCGTTCACCAGTTCCGATCGCTCGGCCACGCCCACCGCGAATCCGGCCAGGTCGTATTCGCCCGGCGCGTACATGCCGGGCATCTCGGCCGTCTCGCCGCCGATCAGCGCGCAGCCGGCCAGCTCGCAGCCGTGCGCGATGCCGGCTACGACCTGCTCGGCCACGTCCACGTCCAGCCTGGAGCAGGCGTAATAGTCCAGGAAGAAAAGGGGGGAGGCGCCCTGCACCAGGATGTCGTTCACGCTCATCGCCACCAGGTCCTGCCCGATCGTGCCGTGGCGATTGAGCGCCACCGCCAGCTTCAGCTTGGTGCCGACGCCGTCGGTTCCCGACACCAACACCGGCTCGCGAAACCCTGACGGCATCCGGAATACCGCGCCGAAACCGCCGATTCCGGCCAGAACGCCCGCAGTCCGGGTGCGCTCGGCCAGCGGGCCGATGCGCCGCACCAGCTCATCGCCCGCATCGATCGATACTCCGGCGGCGGCGTAGGTCAGGGGCTTGGTCATCGATGCTCTGCCCGGTTCGTGTGGGTCTCGCGCACGGGCGGCGGTGATGCGCGATCCGGGACTTAGACTACGTGGTTTTGCGGGCGGCCAAGGCACCGATTGTATTGGAATGACGGTACTGAACGACGAGCGGGTGGCCACTGCGGTGTGGGTCGGCATCGGCCTGGCGCTGCTGACGCTGATGGCCTTGCTGTCGAGCGTGCTCACGCCGTTCGCGCTGGGCGCGGTGCTGGCCTATCTGCTGGTGCCGGGCGTGGACTGGCTGCAGCGGCGCGGGCTGCCGCGCGGGGCCGCCGCCCTGTTGATGATCGCGCTCACCGCCCTGGTGTTGCTCGGATTGGTGCTGATTCTGGTGCCGGTGCTGCAGCGCGAGACCGATCAGCTGCGCGAGCAGTTGCCGGCGCTGATCACGCGCCTGAACACGTACGTGGCGCCGCGCCTGCACGAGTGGTTCGGCTGGAGCGTGAGCTTTGACTCGCGCGCGCTCAGCGACCTGGTGGCTTCGCACGTGGGCGACAAGGACGCACTGGCGGCCTCGCTGCTGGCCCGGTTGCGCTCGGGCGGCGCCGTGCTGCTGAACACGCTGGGGCTGCTGGTGCTGGTGCCGGTGGTGCTGTTTTACCTGCTGGTGGAGTGGCACGAGTTCACCCGGCGCTTCGAGGCGGCCATCCCGCGCCGCTGGCACGAGCAGGTGATGGCCATGCTGGGCGAGATCGACTCGGTGCTGTCGCAGTTCCTGCGCGGCCAGCTCAGCGTGATGGCCGCGCTGGCGGTGTATTACTCGGCCGCGCTGGCGCTGGCCGGCTTCGAGTCGGCCCTGCCCATCGGGGTGCTGACCGGGGCGCTGAGCTTCGTGCCGTACGTGGGCTACGGCATCGGGCTGCTGCTGGCGCTGGGCGCGGCGGTGCTGCAGTTCGACGGCTGGTTCGGGCCGGCCATGGTCGCGCTGGTGTACGGGTTCGGCCAGGTGCTGGAGGGTTTCGTGCTCACGCCGC
>DASZFP010000066.1:0-11723 GCA_035939615.1 Burkholderiaceae bacterium
GCTGCCGGCGGGCACGGAGATGGTGATGCCGGGCGACAACATCAAGATGGTGGTGACGCTGGGCCAGCCGATCGCGATGGACCAGGGGCTGCGCTTTGCGGTGCGCGAGGGCGGCAAGACCGTCGGCGCCGGCGTGGTGGCAAAGATTTTGGAATAAGGGAAGAACGTTGCTCAGGGACGATGCCTTGTCCGCAACTGTAAAGCTTGTTACGGCCGCAGGGGGTGCTCGAGGGGGATCGCAGATCCCCCTCGAAGCCGATCCTCCCCGAGCGCTCGTCGCAGGCCGCGGTGCGGTCGAAGCTGCGTCCGATGAATAGGCATCACGGCTTGCTAGGGGTATAGCTCAACTGGCAGAGCGTCGGTCTCCAAAACCGAAGGTTGGGGGTTCGATTCCCTCTGCCCCTGCCACGTTTGCGAAGGTCTGATGAACAAGACGGACGTACAGACGATTTCGGGTCGCGGCGACAAGGTGCTGGTCGGCATCGCCGTAGCGCTGGTGCTGGTCGGCGTGGTGGGCTTCAGCTTCTGGGCCGAGCAGCCGATGGTGCTGCGCTTGGCGCTGCTGCTGGGTGGCATGGTGCTGGGGCTGGTGGTCGCGTGGTTCAGCGAGCCGGGCAAGCGGTTCATCGCGTTCGCGCACGAGAGCTACGAGGAGGCCAAGCGCGTGACCTGGCCGACCCGCGACGAGACGCTGAAGACGACCGCTGTCGTGTTCGGGTTCGTCGGCGTGATGGCGGTGTTTCTGTTCCTGGTGGACAAGGCGGTCGAGAAGGTCTTGTACGACTGGGTGCTCGGGTGGAAATGATGAATACGACATCGACCGAAAGTGCGGGCACGCCGGAGGCGGCGCCGGCGGCCGGGTCCCACGGCGCGGCCGGCAAGCGCTGGTACGTGGTGCATGCCTACTCGGGCATGGAAAAGAGCGTGGCGCGCGCGCTGCAGGAGCGCATCGACCGTGCGGGCCTGCAGGCCCACTTCGGCCGGATCCTGGTGCCGACCGAGGAAGTGGTCGAGATCAAGGGCGGCAAGCGGGCCATTACCGAGCGGCGCCTGTATTCGGGCTACGTGCTGGTCGAGATGGAAATGGCCGACGAGGCCTGGCACCTGGTGAAGACGACGCCCAAGGTGACCGGATTTCTCGGGGGCACCGCCAACCGCCCCTCGCCGCTGTCGCAGCGCGAGGTCGACGAGATCCTGCAGCGGATGCAGGAAGGCTACGAAAAACCGCGCCCGAAGGTGCTGTTCGAGGTGGGTGAGATGGTTCGGATCAAGGAGCCGCCCTTCACCGACTTCAACGGCAACGTCGAGGAGGTCAACTACGAGAAGAACCGGCTGCGCGTATCGGTGACGATCTTTGGACGGTCGACGCCGGTGGAGCTGGAGTTCAGCCAGGTCGAGAAGGTCTAGCCAGGAGCCAGTCGTGGCAAAGAAAGTCGTCGGTTACATCAAGCTGCAGGTGCCGGCCGGCAAGGCGAATCCGTCGCCGCCGATCGGCCCGGCGCTGGGGCAGCGCGGCCTGAACATCATGGAATTCTGCAAGTCGTTCAACGCCCAGACGCAGGCGATGGAGCCGGGCCTGCCGATTCCGGTCGTGATCACGGCCTTCGCGGACAAGAGCTTCACGTTCGTGATGAAGACGCCGCCGGCCACGGTGCTGATAAAGAAGGCCGCCAAGGTTGAAAAAGGCTCCAGTAAGCCCCATACAGATAAGGTGGGAAAAATCACCCGTTCGCAGGCCGAGGACATCGCCAAGGCCAAGATGCCGGATCTGACCGCCGCGGACCTGGATGCCGCGGTCAAAACGATCGCCGGGTCAGCCCGCAGCATGGGTATCACGGTGGAGGGGCAGTGACGATGAGCACCGTATCGAAGCGGGTGCGCCAGATCCGCACGAAGGTCGAGCCTAACCGGGTCTACCCGGTGGCCGACGCCTTGAAGATCGTCAAGGAGACGGCAACGGCCAAGTTCGACGAGTCGATCGACACGGCCGTGGTGCTGGGCATCGACTCCAAGAAGTCCGACCAGTCGGTGCGCGGCTCGGTGGTGCTGCCGGCCGGAACCGGCCGTTCGGTGCGGGTGGCGGTGTTTGCCCAGGGAGCCAAGGCCGAGGAAGCGCGCGCCGCCGGCGCCGACCTGGTGGGCTTCGACGACCTGGCCACGAAGATCAAGGGCGGCTTTCTCGAGTTCGACGTGGTGATCGCCTCGCCGGACGCGATGCGGGTGGTCGGCCAGCTGGGGCAGATCCTGGGGCCGCGGGGCCTGATGCCGAACCCCAAGGTCGGTACCGTCAATGCGGATGTGGCGGCCGCGGTGCGCAATGCCAAGGCCGGCCAGATCCAGTTCAGGGCCGACAAGGCGGGCATCGTGCACTGTTCGATCGGTCGGGCCTCGTTCGAGGTCGACCTTCTGCGCACCAATCTGGCCGCGTTGGTCGACGCGCTGCAGAAGGCCAAGCCGGCGTCGGTCAAGGGAATCTATTTGCGCAAGGTGGCCGTGTCCTCGACCATGGGTGTGGGCGTGCGGGTGGATCCGTCGAGCCTTAACGCCTGAGCTTGCCACGAAGGGTTATATCGGGAATTGGGAACGACCCTAACCAGTGCTTCTCTAATTCGGGAGTCGATCGGCCCGCTTGCGGCTGCGGGCCATCTCACAGGCTTTGGGCTGCCACATCGCCAGCCCTCCGAAGCGCGCAGCGCGAAGGGGGAAACGATGCGGTTGCTGTCAAAGACCGCCGGGGCTTGCTTAATTGGAAGGCTGCGTCGCGAGACCAGCCCCCGCCCAGCGCAGACGGCGCAGTCGAAGGAAGCGGTTGTGTTGCGTGGACCCGTGCCGGATGCGGGCCCTGTGACTCGAAGGCTTCTCAGCGAACGCCGGTTCTTGAACCGGTGCGAGGCGCGAGCTGAGCACCTTTGAGTGGAGCCAGTACCGTGGCTATGAACAGGCAAGAGAAGGCCGAGAGGATCGATCAGGTGTCCGCCATGGTGGCGCATGCCAAGGCGATCGTTGTGGCCGAATACCGTGGGCTGAGTGTGGAATCGGTCACCCGGCTGCGCCGTCAGGCGCGGGGCGTGGGTGTCCAGTTGCGTGTGCTGAAGAACACGCTGGCGCGCCGCGCCTTGACGGGGACTCCGTTTGCCGGGCTGGCCGACCACCTGGTCGGCCCGCTGCTGTACGGAATGGGACCCGATCCGGTGGCGGTCGCGAAGGTCCTTTCGGGGTTCGCCAAGGACAACGACAAGCTCGTGCTGAAGGCGGGCGCGATGGCCGACTTTGTGATGGACGGCAAAGCGGTCAAGGCACTCGCCACGATGCCGAGCCGCGAGGAGTTGCTGGCGAAGTTGATGGCGACCATGCAGGCGCCGGCGGCGCAATTGGTGCGCACGCTGAACGAGGTACCGGCCCGGCTGGTGCGCACGCTGGCAGCCGTGCGCGACGCCCGCCAGCCGGCCTGATTCCGATCCGAACACGACGACACAACCGAACCGAACAGGAGTGAGCCAAATGGCACTTTCGAACCAGGAAATCCTCGACGCGATCGCCGCCAAGACGGTGCTCGAGATCAGCGAATTGATCAAGATGATGGAGGAGAAGTTCGGCGTCTCGGCGGCCGCCGCTGCGGTGGCGGTGGCGCCGGCCGCCGGCGGCGGGGCCGCCGCGGCGCCGGTCGAGGAAAAGACCGAGTTCAGCGTCGTGCTGACGGAAACCGGGCCGAACAAGGTCAACGTGATCAAGGCGGTGCGCGAGCTCACCAGCCTGGGCCTGAAGGAGGCCAAGGACCTGGTCGACGGCGCGCCCAAGCCGGTGAAGGAGGGCGTGAACAAGGCCGATGCCGACGCGGCCAAGAAGAAGCTGGAAGACGCCGGCGCGAAAGTCGAGATCAAGTAGAGAAAAGTACCGGAGCCCGGGGGCTTCGGTGCCGGCTTTCCGAACGGAGAGCCGGCACCAAAGACTTCCGGATGAGCGAAACGTCGAAGCAGTCGGCGCTGCGCGGGAATGGATCCCGTGCGGTTGCGCTCGTCCCTAACGCCGGTCGTGCCCTGCGGGCGGCCGGCAAGTGCCAGTGACCAAGCGGAGCATCCATGCCCTACTCCTTCACCGAGAAAAAGCGCATCCGTAAGAGCTTTGCGAAGCGACCGGCCGTGCAGTCGGTGCCGTTCCTGCTGGCGACCCAGCTCGAGTCTTACGCGCAGTTTCTGCAGGCGCAAGTTGCGATGTCACAGCGGATCGTGGTCGGTCTGCAGGCGGCGTTCGAGTCGGTCTTTCCGATCTCCAGCCACAACGGCATGGCGCGGCTCGAGTTCGTCGGCTACTCGCTGGGCGATCCGCCGTTCGACGTGAAGGAATGCCAGCAGCGCGGACTGACCTATGCCTCGCCGCTGCGCGCGAAGGTGCGCCTGGTGATCATGGATCGCGAGGCCTCCAAGCCGACCGTGAAGGAGGTCAAGGAGCAGGAGGTCTACATGGGAGAGATCCCGTTGATGACCTCGACCGGCTCGTTCGTGATCAACGGCACCGAGCGGGTCATCGTTTCCCAATTGCACCGCTCCCCGGGCGTGTTCTTCGAGCACGACCGCGGCAAGACGCATTCGTCCGGCAAGCTGCTGTTCTCCGCGCGCGTGATCCCGTACCGCGGCTCCTGGCTGGACTTCGAATTCGACCCGAAGGACATCCTGTATTTCCGGGTCGACCGGCGCCGCAAGATGCCGGCCACCATCCTGCTGAAGGCGCTCGGTCTGAACAACGAGCAGGTGCTGGCGCACTTTTTCGCGTTCGACAGCTTCGAGCTGTCGCCGGCGACCGGCGGCCGGATGGAACTGGTGCCCGACCGCCTGCGCGGCGAGGTGGCGCGCTTCGACCTGGTCGATCCGAGCGGCAAGGTGATCGTCGCCAAGGACAAGCGGATCAACGCGCGCCACATCCGCGACATGGAAGCGGCCGGCATGACGAGGGTCGAAGTGTCCGAGGACTACCTGCTGGGCCGGGTGCTGGCGACCGCGGTGGTCGATCCCCAGACCGGCGAGATCCTGGCCAGCGCCAACGACGAGCTCACCGAAGACGAGCTCAAGAAGCTGCGCACGGCCGGTGTGCGCGATATCCGCACGATCTACATCAATGACCTGGACCAGGGCGCGTTCATATCGAACACGCTGCGTATCGACGAGACGGCCGACCAGCTGTCGGCGCGGATCGCGATCTACCGCATGATGCGTCCGGGCGAGCCGCCCACCGAGGACGCGGTCGAGACGCTGTTCCGGCGCCTGTTTTTCGACGACGAAACCTACGACCTGTCGCGCGTGGGCCGGATGAAGGTCAACAGCCGCCTCGGGCGCGACGAGATCACGGGCCCCCTGGTGCTGACGCACGAGGACATCATCGACACGATGAAGATCCTGGTCGAGCTGCGCAACGGCCGCGGCGAGATCGACGACATCGATCACCTGGGCAATCGGCGCGTGCGCTGCGTCGGCGAGCTGGCCGAAAACCAGTTCCGGGCCGGACTGGTGCGGGTCGAGCGGGCGGTGCGCGAGCGGCTGGGGCAGGCCGAGACCGAGAACCTGATGCCGCACGACCTGATCAACAGCAAGCCGATCTCGGCCTCGATCCGCGAGTTCTTCGGATCCTCGCAGCTGTCGCAGTTCATGGACCAGACCAACCCGCTGTCGGAGATCACCCACAAGCGGCGGGTGTCGGCGCTCGGACCGGGCGGATTGACGCGCGAACGCGCCGGCTTCGAGGTGCGCGACGTGCACCCGACCCATTACGGGCGGGTGTGCCCGATCGAAACGCCCGAGGGACCGAACATCGGCCTGATCAACTCGATGGCGCTGTATGCGCGCCTGAACGAGTACGGCTTCCTGGAAACGCCGTACCGGCGCGTCGAAACCGGCGGCGTCGTGACCAACGACATCCTGTACCTGTCGGCGATCGAAGAAGGCAAGTACGTGATCGCGCAGGCCAACGCTCCGCTGGACCAGGCCGGCCGCTTCACCGACGAGCTGGTGTCGTGCCGCCAGAACGGCGAATTCGTTCTGTACACGCCGGACCGGGTCGAATTCATGGACATCGCGCCGAGCCAGATCGTCTCGGTGGCGGCCTCGCTGATCCCGTTCCTGGAGCACGACGACGCCAACCGCGCGCTGATGGGTTCGAACATGCAGCGCCAGGCGGTGCCCTGCCTGCGGCCCGAAAAGCCGCTGGTCGGAACCGGGGTGGAGCGCACGGTCGCGGTGGACTCGGGAACCACGGTGCAGGCGCTGCGCGGGGGCGCGGTCGATTACGTCGACGCCAACCGGATCGTGGTGCGCGTGAACGAGGACGAGAACGTCTCCGGAGAGGTCGGAGTCGACATCTACAACCTGGTCAAGTACACGCGTTCGAACCAGAACACCAACATCAACCAGCGGCCGATCGTGAAGAAGGGCGACCAGATCGCCAAGGGCGACGTGATCGCCGACGGCGCTTCGACCGACCTGGGCGAGCTGGCGCTCGGCCAGAACATGCTGGTCGCGTTCATGCCGTGGAACGGCTATAACTTCGAGGATTCCATCCTGATCTGCGAGCGCGTGGTGGCCGAGGACCGCTACACCTCGATCCACATCGAGGAGCTCAACGTGGTGGCGCGCGACACCAAGCTCGGTCCCGAGGAGATCACGCGCGACATCTCCAATCTGTCGGAGTCGCAACTGGGGCGCCTGGACGACTCGGGGATCGTGTACATCGGGGCCGAGGTGTCGGCGGGCGATACGCTGGTGGGCAAGGTCACGCCCAAGGGCGAGACGCAGCTCACTCCGGAAGAGAAGCTGCTGCGCGCGATCTTCGGCGAGAAGGCCTCGGACGTGAAGGACACCTCGCTGCGGGTGCCGTCCGGGATGACCGGAACCGTGATCGACGTTCAGGTGTTCACGCGCGAAGGCATCCAGCGCGACAAGCGCGCCCAGCAGATCATCGACGACGCGCTCAAGAGGTACCGTCAGGACCTGAACGACCAGCTGCGCATCGTCGAGGCGGACGCGTTTGCCCGCATCGAGCGGTTGCTGCTGCGCAAGGAAGCCACCGGAGGGCCCCGCAAGATCGCCAAGGGCACGGTGATCACGCGCGAGTATCTCGAATCGCTGGAGCATTACCACTGGTTCGACATCCGCCTGTCCGACGAGACGGCCGCCGCGCAGCTGGAGGCGCTGAAGGAGTCGATCGAGACCAAGCGCCGGCAGTTCGACCAGGCCTTCGAGGACAAAAAGAAGAAGCTCACGCAGGGCGACGAGCTGCCCCCGGGCGTGCTGAAGATGGTCAAGGTCTACCTGGCGGTCAAGCGCCGCCTGCAGCCGGGCGACAAGATGGCCGGCCGTCACGGCAACAAGGGCGTGGTATCGCGCATCGTGCCGATCGAGGACATGCCGCACATGGCCGACGGCACGCCGGTGGACATCGTTCTGAACCCGCTGGGGGTGCCGTCGCGGATGAACGTGGGCCAGATCCTGGAGACCCACCTCGGGTGGGCCGCCAAGGGCCTGGGCGCGCGCATCGGTGAGCTGGTGCGGTCGGTTCAGATCGAGCAGTGCCGCTCGTTCCTGCGCGACGTCTACAACAAATCGGGCAAGAGCGAGGACATCGACCACTTCACCGACGAGGAAGTGGCCGAGCTGGCCGAGCAGTTGAGCGGCGGGGTGCCGTTCGCGACGCCGGTGTTCGACGGCGCTTCCGAGCGCGAGATCCGCGCGATGCTGGAGGCGGCCTACCCCGAGGATGTCTCGCGCCGGCTTCAGCTTTCTGTGTCGCGCACGCAGGCCTCGCTGTACGACGGGCGCACCGGGGAGGTGTTCGGTCGGCCGGTCACGGTCGGCTACATGCACATGCTGAAGCTGCACCACCTGGTCGACGACAAGATGCACGCGCGCTCCACCGGGCCGTACTCGCTGGTGACCCAGCAGCCGCTCGGGGGCAAGGCCCAGTTCGGCGGGCAGCGTTTCGGCGAAATGGAAGTCTGGGCACTGGAGGCCTATGGCGCCTCGTACACACTGCAGGAGATGTTGACCGTGAAGTCCGACGACGTGAACGGCCGCACCAAGGTTTACGAAAGCATCGTCAAAGGCGAGCACTCGATCGAGGCCGGCATGCCGGAGTCGTTCAACGTGCTGGTCAAGGAGATCAGGTCCCTGGGTATCGATATAGACCTGGAGCGTGAATGACGCCGCAGGCGTCAATCACGCGGAAGGCCCTCCGTAGCGCACAGCGCGAAGGAGGGTCCGACCGACCTGAATCCGCCCAGAACGGGAGAAGCACATGAAAGCGCTATTGGATCTGTTCAAGCAAGTACAGCAGGACGAGCAGTTCGACGTCATCAAGATCGGCATCGCGTCGCCCGAAAAGATCCGCTCGTGGTCGTTTGGCGAGGTCAAGAAGCCCGAGACGATCAATTACCGCACCTTCAAGCCCGAGCGTGACGGCCTGTTCTGCGCCAAGATCTTCGGGCCGATCAAGGATTACGAGTGCCTGTGCGGCAAATACAAGCGGCTGAAGCACCGCGGCGTGATCTGCGAGAAGTGCGGGGTCGAGGTCACGCTGTCGAAAGTGCGGCGCGAGCGGATGGGCCACATCGAGCTCGCCTCGCCGGTGGCCCACATCTGGTTCCTGAAGTCGCTGCCGAGCCGGATGGGCATGGTGCTGGACATGACCTTGCGCGACATCGAGCGGGTGCTGTACTTCGAGGCCTATGTGGTGGTCGATCCGGGATTCACGCCCCTAAAGCGCGGGCAGCTGATGACCGAGGACGATTTCATCGCCAAGACCGAGGAATACGGCGACGAGTTCCGCGCGCTGATGGGCGCCGAGGCGGTGCGGGAGCTGCTGCGCGCGATCGACGTGGACAAGGAGATCGAGTCGCTGCGCAAGGAGCTGTCCGAAACGGGCTCCGAGGCCAAGATCAAGAAGTTCGCCAAGCGCCTGAAGACGCTGGAGGGTTTCCAGCGCTCGGCCATCAAGCCCGAGTGGATGATCCTGGAGGCGCTGCCGGTGCTGCCGCCCGAGCTGCGCCCGCTGGTGCCGCTGGACGGCGGGCGCTTCGCCACCTCGGACCTGAACGACCTGTACCGGCGCGTGATCAACCGCAATAACCGCCTGAAGCGGCTGCTGGAGCTGAAAGCGCCCGAAATCATCGTGCGCAACGAGAAGCGGATGCTGCAGGAGGCGGTCGATTCGCTGCTGGACAACGGGCGGCGCGGCAAGGCGATGACCGGGGCCAACAAGCGGCCCCTGAAGTCGCTGGCCGACATGATCAAGGGCAAGGGCGGGCGCTTCCGGCAGAACCTGCTGGGCAAGCGGGTCGACTACTCGGGCCGCTCGGTGATCGTGGTGGGCCCGCAGCTGAAGCTGCACCAGTGCGGGCTGCCCAAGCTGATGGCGCTGGAACTGTTCAAGCCGTTCATCTTCAACAAGCTCGAGCTGATGGGGCTGGCCACCACGATCAAGGCAGCCAAGAAGATGGTCGAGTCGCAGGAGCCCATCGTGTGGGACATCCTGGAGGAAGTGATCCGGCAGCACCCGGTGCTGCTCAATCGCGCCCCGACGCTGCACCGCCTGGGCATCCAGGCGTTCGAGCCGGTGCTGATCGAGGGCAAGGCGATCCAGCTGCACCCGCTGGTGTGCGCCGCCTTCAACGCGGACTTCGACGGCGACCAGATGGCGGTGCACGTTCCGCTGTCGCTGGAGGCGCAGCTCGAGGCGCGAGCCCTGATGCTGTCGTCGAACAACATCCTGTTCCCGTCCAACGGCGATCCATCGATCGTGCCCAGCCAGGACGTCGTGCTCGGTCTGTATTACGCGACGCGCGAGAAGATCAACGGCCGCGGCGAAGGCACGTTCTTCGTTGACGTGGCCGAGGTGCACCGCGCCTACGAGACCGGCCAGGTCGAGTTGCAGACGCGCATCACGGTGCGCATCCGCGAGGCCGACGTCGATCGCGAAACCGGGGCGCGCAGCGAACGCATCACCCGTTACGAGACCACGGTGGGCCGGGCCCTGCTGTCCGAGATCCTGCCGGCCGGACTGCCGTTCCTGCTGCTGAACAAGCCGTTGAAGAAAAAGGAGATCAGCCGCCTGATCAACGCCTCGTTCCGGCGCTGCGGACTGCGCGAGACGGTGATCTTCGCCGACCGGCTGCTGCAGTCGGGCTTCACGCTCGCCACGCGCGCGGGGCTGTCGATCGCGATCGACGACATGCTGGTGCCTGAGCAGAAGGAGGAGATCATCCGGGCCTCCGAAAAGGAGGTCAAGGAGATCGAGGCGCAGTACACCTCGGGCCTGGTCACCCAGGGCGAGCGCTACAACAAGGTGGTCGACATCTGGGGCCGCGCGGGCGATCAGGTCGGCAAGGTGATGATGGAGCAGTTGGCCACCGAGAAGACCATCGACCGCCACGGCGTGGAAGTCAATCAGGACTCGTTCAATTCGATCTTCATGATGGCCGACTCGGGCGCGCGCGGATCGGTCGCGCAGATCCGGCAACTGGCCGGCATGCGCGGACTGATGGCCAAGCCGGACGGCTCGATCATCGAGACGCCGATCACCGCCAATTTCCGCGAAGGCCTGAACGTGCTGCAGTACTTCATCTCGACGCACGGCGCTCGCAAGGGCCTGGCCGACACGGCGCTGAAGACCGCCAATTCGGGGTACCTGACGCGGCGCCTGGTCGACGTCACGCAGGATCTGGTCGTGACCGAGGACGATTGCGGAACGGCCAACGGGGTGGCGATGCGGGCCCTGGTCGAGGGCGGCGAAGTGATCGAGGCGCTGCGCGACCGGATTCTGGGACGCGTGGCGGCGGTCGACATCATGCATCCGGACACGCAGGAAGTGCTGTTCGCGGCCGGGAGCCTCCTCGACGAGGACGCGGTGGACCGGATCGAGCAGCTCGGCATCGACGAGATCAAGGTCCGCACGGCCCTGACCTGCGACACCCGCTACGGCATCTGCGCGGGCTGTTACGGCCGCGACCTGGGTCGCGGGGTGCTGGTCAACTCGGGCGAGGCGGTCGGCGTGATCGCGGCCCAGTCGATCGGCGAGCCCGGCACCCAGCTCACGATGCGCACCTTCCACATCGGGGGCGCCGCCTCGCGGGCCGCAGTGCAGAGCGCGATCGAGGCCAAGAGCAACGGCCTGGTGCGCTTTACCAGCACGATGCGCTACGTGACCAACGCCAAGGGCGAGCAGATCGTGATCTCGCGCTCCGGCGAGGTCACGATCGCCGACGATAACGGGCGCGAGCGCGAGCGCCACAAGGTTCCGTACGGCGCGACCCTGAACGTGACCGACGGCAAGGCGGTCAAGGCCGGCACCCAGCTCGCGCAGTGGGACCCGCTGACGCGCCCGATCATCACCGAGTACGCCGGCACCACCCGGTTCGAGAACGTCGAGGAGGGCGTCACGGTCGCCAAGCAGATCGACGAGGTGACCGGGCTGTCGACGCTGGTGGTGATCGACGCCAAGCGGCGCGGCGCCAGCGCCAAGGGCGTGCGTCCGCACGTGAAGCTGATCAACGAGGCCGGCGAGGAGGTGCGGATCCACGGCACCGACCACGCGGTGACGATCTCATTCCCGGTCGGCGCGCTGATCGTCGTGCGCGACGGCCAGCAGATCGCGGTGGGCGACGTGCTGGCGCGCATTCCGCAGGAGTCGCAGAAGACGCGCGACATCACGGGCGGTCTGCCGCGCGTGGCCGAGCTGTTCGA
>DASZFP010000067.1:0-33972 GCA_035939615.1 Burkholderiaceae bacterium
GCCGGGACCCACCTTCCCAGAATGGAAAACGGACACTCGGTAGCGGCCGCCGCGGCGGCCGAAGGCGTTGCGGGCGATCTGGACCGGCTGGACGCCTATTCGCGCACGGTGGTCGACACCGTCGCCCGCGTCGGCCCTGCCGTAGGTGCCATCTCGGTGCGGCGCCGGATGGCCGATCGCAGCGGCAGGATGCACGAAGTGGGGGGCGCCGGGTCCGGGTTCGCGTTCACGCCGGACGGTTTCGTGCTGACCAACAGCCATGTGGTGCACGGAGCCAGCGCCGTCCACGTGGTCTTCCCCGACGGGTCGGAATTCGATTCGGACCCGATCGGCGATGACCCGACCACCGATCTAGCCGTGGTGCGCGTGGGCGCCAGCGCTCTGGCGACGGCCCGCCTGGGCCACTCGGCTGCGCTGCGGGTCGGCCAATTGGCGATCGCGATCGGCAACCCGTATGGATTCGAAAACACCGTCACGGCCGGCGTGATCTCGGCGCTGGGTCGCTCGCTGCCGGCCCGCGACGGCAACCTGATCGAGGATCTGATCCAGACCGATGCGGCGCTCAACCCGGGCAATTCGGGCGGCCCCTTGGTGAACTCGGCCTCCGAGGTGATCGGCGTGAACACCGCCATTGTCCCGGGCGCGCAGGCATTGTGCTTCGCGGTCGGGATCGATACGGCGCACTGGGTGATGACCGAGCTGATGGCGCACGGCCGGGTGCGCCGCGCCTTCATCGGCCTCACCGGTACATCGGCCTCGATACCGCGCCTCCTTCAGCGCGCCATCGGGGTGGAGCAGGCCCACGGCGTGCGGGTCGGGGACGTGGCGCCGGACAGCCCGGCGCTGGCCGCCGGCATCGAGTCGGGCGACTGGATCATCGGACTGGATGGCGTGGCGGTCTCATCGATCGGCGAGTTGCGCCGGCTGCTCGATCACACACGGATCGGGCGGCTGTGCGCGGTGCGCGTGGTGCGCGGCGGCAAGCTGCTGCACCGGGTGATTACACCCAGGGAACAACGATAGGTCAGGCGGGTGGCTGCGCCCTTAAGGCCATCGTCACAAGGAAATTTTGCGCGGCGCTTGAACTTCGGTGCGTGACCGGGAATAGACTGAAGTCGCCTGGCCGCCGCGCAAGGATCGCGGTCGATACTCGAACAACAATTCAAGAAAGGGCACAGGCGACGCACGATCTCCTATAAGCAACAACGACCAAGGAGCCACCATGAAGCCGCCCCGCCTGCTCATGCTGCTGACCGGCTGTTCGATCGCGATGGCGACCACTGCGGTCAACGGCGCCACGATCACGGAACTGTTCGGCTTTCCCTGCCTCAATTCGGGCTATACCTGCCCGGATGGCGCCGATCCCAGTTCCCTGATTCAGGCGTCGGACGGAAACTTCTACGGCACGGCCTTTACCACCGAAGAGACCTCCTACGGCCGCCCGTTCGACCATGGCGGCACGATATTCAAGCTCACCCCGGCAGGGCAGTTCACGCTGCTGTATACGTTCTTGCCGAACTCGGCCGGGCACTTTCCCAACGGTGCAGAGCCCACCAGCCTGGTCGAAGGTGCCGACGGCTCGCTCTACGGGGTGGCTGCTTCGGGCGGTCAGTTTTCGGGACCGGCTGTTTCTCAGCCCGGCAACATCTTCAAGATCGGCAAATCAGGCAGCGGCTTCCAGATCATTCACACGTTCTGTTCGGCGCCCAACTGCACGGACGGTGCGCTGCCGAACAGCCTGATGCTGAGCAGCGACGGAAACTTCTACGGAACGGCAGCGGGCGGAGGGACGTTTCAGGGGCAGAGCTGCCAGAGCTTCGGTTGCGGCACCATCTTCCGCCTGACGCCGACCGGCGCCTTCACGGTGCTGCACACCGTCAACGGCACCAGTGATGGGAGCGATGTCAGCAGTCTGACGCTGGCCTCGGACGGCAACTTCTATGGACCGGCGTCGTTCTTCAACGGGGCCGGTGCGCCGATATTCGGCGGGATCTTCCGGATGACCCCGAACGGCGACTTCACGATGATTCACAACTTCCCGTTTCCGCAAGTGCCGGTGAGCGCGCTGGTGCAGGCGCCCAACGGCCTGCTCTATGGCGCCGCGGTTCATTATCAGAGCAATGGCGTCGCCAGCATCTTCCAGATCAGCCTGTCGGGTACCTATCAGGAGATTTATCAAAACGGCTCCAGCTGCTGCAACCGGCCCTCCAGCAAGCTGATCCTGGCTTCGGACGGTAACCTGTGGGAAACCGACAGCTGGGCCGGCGGCTGGGGCGGTGTGCGTTCGCTGACGCTCTCGGGCACCTTGCTGCAGACCGTGCTGTTCAACGGGACGGACGGTTCCCTTGCAACCGGTCTGAAGCAGTTCTCCGACGGCAAGCTCTACGGGACGACCTACAACGGCGGGGTTGACGCCCAAGGCAAGCGTGCATTCGGCGCGATCTTCTCGATCGATGCCGGTCTGCCGCCGCCGAAGTAGGAATGACTCCAGCTACGCCCCTCTGCCGCCTGGCGGGAGAGGGCGGCTACAAAAATCACTCCCCTCTCCCGCCTCGCGGGAGAGGGGCGGGGGTGAGGGTGTCGGCTACGGTGCTCGCAATGAAATCCATCATCCCGGGCAGCTCCGACAGCACCGGCAGCGAGCGCACCGCCACCTGCGGAAAGCGCGCGCGGAATGAGGCCAGGATCGGTGGCAGATCGTTTTCGACGTGGCCGGCGCTAGCCCAGAACACCGGCACCACGTGAATCCGCAGCGCGCCCTCGGAAGCGGCGGCCTCGAGCGCCTCCGTCAGCGTCGGGCTCTGCAACTCGAGAAACGCGACGCGCACGCTCGCGCCGCCCGCGCGGGTTCGTATCGCCGCTGCCAGCGCGTGCAGCGACGCCGACCAGCGCGGGTCGCGGGCCCCGTGGGCGAACAACACCAGCGCGTCTCGGGATGGCATGGACGCATTATGCCGAGGCGTGCTCCATCGGACCCGCGCACCCCATCGCGCGGTCATCCTGATGGCGGAAACCGCCTCGATCATCCCGAGCGGGGACGCGGCACCGAGTGCTCCCAGTCGGCCAGCAGGGCCCGGAGCGCGGCGATGAAGGCGAGCGGCTGGTCCAGGATCAGGTGGTGATGGGCCTGGGGAATTTCGACCAGCGGGGCATTCCGGTTCAGCAGCTCGTACATGTATTCGCCCGTTTCCGGGGGGACGATGGCGCTGAACTCGCCCCGAATCAGGGCAACGCGGCAGTGCACATCGGCCAGATAGTCGCGCGGTGACTTGGGCGAGGCGCGCAGGAATACCATGGGATCGAACTTCCAGGTCCACCCCTGCTCGGTCTGGCGCAGCGAGTGGCGGGCAATGTGCTCGAGGATGAAGCCATGCTCGCTCGGCTGCGGCGGGATCAGCCTGAAGTGGGACATCGCCGTCTGAAGGTCGGGATAGGTTTTCGGCTCGCGAAAGGCCTTGCCGCCTTTGCCTTCGATGCTCTCGGGATCCGGCCTCCTGACCGGCGCGTCGACGATGATCGCTCCGGCCAGGTGCTCACCGTAGACCGCCGCCGCGACGATGCTAACCAGCCCGCCCATGCTGTGGCCGACCAGGACCGGCGGACGGCCGCTGGCGGCCTCCTCGCTCACGGCCAGGATTTCGTCCGCCCAGCCCTCCACCGGGTAGATCTCCCGGTGCCCGCTGTCGCCGTGGCCGCTCAGGTCCGGCGCGATGACGTAGTAGTGGCGCGACAGCTGAGGCGCAAGCACGCTCCACCACATCGCATGCGCGGCGCCCCCGTGCACCAGCACCAGCGGCGGCTTATCCGGATCCCCCCACGTCAGGTAATTGATCGCGCACCCCGTCACCGCCAGCGTGCGCTGCCGGAATGGGGATGAGATGGCTTCGATGAACCATTGGGGAGCCGCGTCCTTCATGGCCGAACCGGCACTGCCGCTGCAGGTGGTCGCGGGTGTCCCGTTCCCGGGAGGTGATTTGCAATCTGCCGGCGTAGTATGGTTGAAAGCATTTGCTGATTCGTGAATCTGGCGACGCCACGGACTATGATGCAGTGTATCGATTGGCCCGGGACACGGGTGGCCGGGAGAGGGTGAGGAAAACGACATGGCATCGGTGAACAAGGTCATTCTGATCGGCAATCTCGGGCGCGACCCGGAGACCCGCTACAGCCCCGAAGGGGCGGCGATCACGAACGTGTCGGTCGCGACCACTTCGCAGTGGAAGGACAAGACGACCGGGGAAAAGCGCGAAGAAACCGAGTGGCACCGGGTCGCTTTCTTCGGACGGCTGGCCGAGATTGCCGGCGAATACCTGAAGAAAGGCTCGCCGGTCTACATCGAGGGCCGCTTGCGCACCCGCAAGTGGCAGGACAAGGACGGGCAGGACCGCTACACCACCGAAATCGTGGCCGACGTGATGCAGATGCTCGGATCGCGCCAGGGCGCCGGCGCGCAGCCCGATGAGGAGTCGCGCGCGCCGCGCGCTGCGGCCAAGCCCGCGACCGCCAAGCCCGCCAAGGAGCCGGCCGGCGGCGCGGGGGCGGTGGCCGACATGGACGACGACATTCCGTTTTAGATTCGTACGAGCGTGGATCTGGAGGTCGTCGACGCATTGAGAGCTGCCGGCGTGCCGGACGACAAGGCTCGAGCCGTGGCGGCTTCACTGCGCCGTGAGATCGATCAGCGCTATGCGTTTCACGCGTCGCAGCTGGCGACGCGGGGCGACCTTGCGGAGACGCGGGGCGACCTTGCGGGGACGAGGGCCGACCTTGCGGAGGCCATTGGCTCGGTCAAGCTTGCAATCGCTCAACTCGAAGCGAAGACAATGACGGCGGTCGCCCACGCCAGGGTCGATCTGATGAAGTGGGGTCTCGGATCGATGGTCGCGATGACCGGCATCATCTTGGGGGCCTTCAAGCTGTTGAGTCGGTGACTTCGGCGGGCCGGCGCTTACCCACAGCTTGTCCACCGCCTTTCCACAGCATTTCCACCAACAGGCAGGAATGCTCGATCCGAAACACGGCACGCCGGACGAAATCCTGACCGAAGCCCGCTCGCTGGCCGCCCTGCCGGCGGGTGCTGTAGAGGTAAGACTGCATACGCTGCGGTTGCGCTATCGCGAGGCGCCGTTGCTCTTCACGCCAGAAGCGCTTCGCCTGCTGCGCCATGCCGCGGAGCGCACGAAGCAGGCCCACGCCGCCGGCAGCGACGAGCGCGCGCTGGCGACGCTGAAGGAAGTGTTCGGCTATCCGAAGTTCCGGGCGGGCCAACTCGAGATCATCCGCGCCGCGATGGCGGGGCGGGATTGCCTCGGGGTGATGCCGACCGGGGCCGGCAAGTCGGTGACGTACCAGATCCCGGCGCGCCTGATGGGCGGGGTGACGCTGGTCGTGTCGCCGCTGATTTCGCTGATGAAGGACCAGGTCGACGCAATGGGCGAGGTCGGCATCCGCGCGACGTTCCTGAACTCCTCCCTCGAGTCGGCCGAGCGGTCGCGGCGCGAAGCGCGGCTGCGTGCGGGCGAGTTCGAGCTGCTGTACGCGGCGCCTGAGGGAATCGACGCCTCGGTCGGCCGCCTGCTCGATTCGCTCGAGCTCAGGCTGGTCGCGGTCGACGAGGCCCACTGCATCAGCGAATGGGGACACGACTTTCGCCCGTCCTACCGCAACCTCGCCGGTCTGAAACAGCGCTTCGGAGGAATCACGGTGCTGGCCCTGACCGCGACCGCGACGCCTCACGTGAAGAACGACATTATCGAGCAGCTCGCGCTGAAAGATCCGCTGGAGGTCCGCGGCTCGTTTTTTCGACCCAATCTGAACCTGTTCGCGGTGAAAAAGGGGCAGGGCGATGGCGTGCGCGACATGATCCTGCGCCTAGTGCGCGAACGGCGCGGCCAGTCCGGCATCGTCTACTGCCTGTCGCGCAAGGCAGCCGAGGCGACGGCGCAGTTCCTCGAGGCAAAGGGCGTGCGCGCGGCGGCCTACCACGCGGGCTTGACGTCGGAGGAGCGCGCAAGGACCCAGGACGGTTTCAGCCGGGACGACCTCGATGTGGTCTGCGCGACGATCGCCTTCGGCATGGGCATCGACAAATCCAACGTCCGCTTCGTACTGCACCGTGACATGCCGCGCTCGATCGAGGGGTACTACCAGGAGATCGGTCGGGCCGGGCGTGACGGCGCTGCCGCCGACTGCGTCCTTTTTTACTCGTGGGCTGACGTCATGTCGCACGACCGCCTGCTCGAGAACTCCGAGATCCAGGACCCTGAGATCGCCGGTCAAGCGCGGCGCGCCGTGCGCCGCATGTTCGACCTCGCCGACGGCCCCACCTGCCTGTGGCGCCGTCTGGCCGGCCATTTCGCCGAAGGCATCGAGGCCTGCGGGCAGTCCTGCGGGAATTGCCTGGGGCGCGACATCGTCGCCGACACGCGCTCCGTGGCCACGCCACCGGCGAAGAAGGATCGGCGGATCAAACGCACGCTGCTCGAAGGCTCGTTGTCCTGGGAATCGGAGGGCGACGCGCCGGAAGCGATCGGGGCGGTCCCGGACCAGGGTCTGTTCGACCGGCTGCGCGCGTTGCGCAGGAAGCTCGCCGACGAACGCAACGTGCCGGCCTACGTGGTCTTCAGCGACCGCTCGCTGCAGGACATGGCCGCCCGCAAGCCGCGCACGCGCACCGAGTTCCTGAACGTGTACGGCGTGGGGCAGAAGAAGCTCGAGGACTACGGAGACGCGTTTATCGCGGAGATCCTCCGGCAGCCTTGACCTTGAGGCTCTGATATAGCCTGGCAGCCGAGGAGTACAGCACGGATCCCTCAAAGCCCAGGTTTCGCCAGCATCATGTATATACCGCTAGTTGCGGTGCCCGGACGAACCAGGGATGCCCGTCACTTCAGCCGTTCCAGCACCTGCTGGTGCAACGCACCGGCGGTTGCGATCAGCGACAGTTCGGCCAGCGGGTCGCCGCCGCGCCAGCTGGTGACCCGGCCGCCGGCGCCCTCGATCACCGGAACGATCGCCGCGACGTCCCAATATTCGAGCTGCGGATCGAGCATCACGTCCGCGCCCGCCGTGGCCAGCGAGAAATAGCCGAAGCAGTCCCCCCAGGAGCGGTACATGCGGGCCGCGCGCGCCACCGATTCGATACCCGTCGCCTCGCGCTGCTCGCTGCCGACCCAGGTCGAACTGGACAGCACGGTGGCGTCCTGCAGGCGGGCGCAGGCGCGCACGCGCGCCGGCCGCTCGCCGGCACCGGCAACGAAGAGCGCCGTGCCGTCCCGATGCCCGATCAGCGCGGAGCCGGCCGCGCAGTGGGCGATGCAGCCGAGCACCGGAACGAAGCCGGCGCCGTCGTCGCGCTCCAGCGCGATCAGGGTTCCGAACAGGAAGCAGTTGCTGATGAACGCCCGGGTGCCGTCGATCGGATCGAGCACCCAGCGGTAGGGGCCGCCGTCGAGTTGCCCGTACTCCTCGCCCAGCACCCCGTGGTGCGGGTACCGGTCCCGGATCAGCGTTCGTAAGGCCAGCTCGGTTTCGCGGTCGGCCCGTGTGACGGGCGAGGCGTCGGCCTTGGACTCGACCGTGTGCGGCCGCAGGAAATGCGGCCGGATCGTCGCGAACGCGGTCGCGATGAGCCGGTGCACGAACGGAACGAATTCACGCTGCTCGGCGGCCGACAACGCACCGCTGAAGCGGTGCCAGGTCGGCGAGGCAGGATCCCGGACGGCCGGGTCGATCGGATTCACCGGGACGGATGGGGCAGGCGGCAGCGCGATTGTCGCACGCGCTGTTGCGGGCACAACAGGGGTTACCTCAGGCGGTGCGCAGGCGCCGATCGAGCAAGGCCTGCTTGCTCCCTTGCAGCTGTTTCGCCAGCGACGGCCCCAGCGCCAGCGCCAGGCCGACGCACAGCACGTCGATGATCGCCAGATGAGCGATGCGGGAGGTCATCGGCGCGTAGATGTCTGGATCCTCCCGCACGTCCGCGTACAGCGCGACCGAGGCGAGCCGGGCCAGCGGCGATCCGCCGGCGGTGAGCGCGATGACGCGGGCGCCGCGTTCGCGCGCGACCTGCACGGCCCCGAGGACGTCGGTCGTGCGGCCGCTCGCCGAAATGGCCAGCACGGCGTCGCTGCGCTTGAGCACGGTTGCCGCCATGGCCATCGTGTGGCCGTCCGCATAGGCGACCGTGGGCACTCCGAAGCGGAACAGCTTGTGCTGCGCGTCCAGCGCGACGATGCCGGAATTTCCAACGCCGTAGCATTCGATGTGGCGCGCCACCGCCAGGATCCGGATGGCGCGCTTCAAGGCGGCCGCATCCAGGTGATTGCGCACGTCGATCAGCGCACCCACGGTTCGGTCGAACACTTTCGCGGCGATCAACTCGGGCGTGTCCCGGGGCTTGACGTCCTGGTGCACGAACGGCACGCCGGAAGCCAGGCTTTGGGCCAGGCGCAGCTTGAATTCCTTGTAGCCGGAGTAGCCCAGCGCGGCGGCGAAGCGGGCCACGGTCGGCTGACTGGCGCCGACCCGCCTGGCCATCTCGGCGATCGACAGGTGCAGCACCTCGTTCGGCTGAGCCAGCACGCGCTCGGCGACCGACCGCTCGGACTTGCGCAACTGCGGCAGCGTGGCGGCGATGCGCGTCAGCAGCGGGCTGCGACGCCCCGCGACGTCGGTCGGCGCCGTCCGCACGGGCAGCGATTCGTTCTTCATGGGCTGTAGTACAGGTGCACCGGCACCGACTGCTGGCCCAGGAAGGCGCCGATCGGATGCACGACCGGATCGGCGCCGGCGGCGCGCTCGATCGCAATGCGCTTGCCTTCGCCCTGTATCAGGATCATCACGGCGCGCGTGTCGAGCAGCGCAGACAGCGTCAGGCTGATGCGCCGGTGAGGGGCGGTCGACGGCGCGACCAGCGCCACGCGCTCGGCGCTGCGCGCATCGAGCGCCGGCGCGCTGCCCTCGGCGCCCGCAAACAGCGATGCGACGTGCCCGTCCTCGCCCATGCCCAGCACCACGACGTCGGACGGCCATGGCAGGCTGGCCAATGCCTGCTGCGCGAGCTGCAGTTGCTCGCAGTCGGCACCCGGCCCGAGCAGCGGAACGAAGCGCGCCGACGCCGCGGAGTCCTGCAGCAGGTGCCGGCGCACCAGCGCCTCGTTGCGGTCGGGATGATCCGCAGGCACGCAGCGCTCGTCGGTCAGGCTGACGCTGACGTCCGACCAGGCGAGCGGCTGCCGGGCGAGGCGGTCGAGAAATGCGATCGGCGTGCGCCCTCCGGCGACGATCAGCCCTGCCCGGCCGCGACGCTGCACGCCGTCTTTCAGGTTCCGGGCCACCGCGATCGCCAGCGCCTGCGCCGTTTGCGCAGCCGCGGCGAACCGGTGTTGCTGCACGGCGGAGGGCAGGCGCAGCGGTGCCGGAGGCGCCAAGCTCAACTCTCTTCGCGCCACGCGTTGCCGTCGCGGGCGATCAGCGTGCTCGACGCGGTCGGCCCCCAGGTTCCGGCCGCATACGCCCGGGGCGGCTGGCTGGACCGTTCCCAATCCGCCAGGATCGGCTCGAGCCACTGCCAGGCGGCATCCAGCTCGTCGCGCCGCATGAACAGGGTCAGCTTGCCGTGAACCGCGTCCATGATGAGTCGCTCGTAGGCATCCCACTGGCGCGTCTGGTAGGTCTCGGACAGCGCCACGTCCAGCGAGATCGGCTGCACGTTCATGCCCTCGCCGGGAACCTTGGCCATCAGATCCAGCCGCAGGCTCTCGTCCGGCTGCAGCGTGATCACCAGCCGATTGGCCGCCTCGCCGGAGGCGGCGCGCAGCATCGGATGCGGCACGCCGCGGAAGTTGATCACGATTTCGGCCAGCCGCCGTTGCATCCGCTTGCCGGTGCGCAGGTAGAACGGCACGCCGGCCCAGCGCCAGTTGCCCAGCTCGGCTTTGATGGCGACGAAGGTCTCGGTGCGGCTGCCCGCCGGGATGCCCGGTTCCTCGAGGTACCCCGGCACCGGCTTGCCGTCGATGGCGCCGGCCTGGTACTGGCCCCGCACGGTGCGGGCCGGCACGTCGTCGCCGGCGATCGGCCGCAGTGTGCGCAGCACCTTCAGCTTCTCGTCGCGCATCGTGTCGGCCTCGATGTTGGCCGGCGGTTCCATCGCGACGATGCACAGTAGCTGCAGCAGGTGGCTTTGCACCATGTCGCGCAGCGCGCCGATTCCATCGTAGGAGTCGCCGCGGCCCTCGACACCGACCACTTCCGCGATCGTGATCTGAACGTCGCGCACCCAGGAGCGGTTCCACAGCGGCTCCAGCAGCACATTACCGAAGCGAAGCGCGATCAGGTTCTGGACCGTTTCCTTGCCCAGATAGTGATCGATCCGGAAGATCTGCGGCTCGCTGAAGATCGCGCCGACCTCCTCGTTGATGCGGCGCGCCGAGGCCAGGTTGCGACCGAGCGGCTTTTCCAGCACCACCCGGCTGGCCGGCGTCACCACACCGGCGGCGCTCAGGCCGGCGCAGATGGCAGAGAACAGGCCAGGCTCGGTGGCGAGGTAGAACACGCGTACGCGCGAGGCTGTATCGCCGAGCCACTCGACCAGCGAAGCGTAGTCCTGAGGCCGGTTCGCATCGAGGCGCCGGTAGTCGAGGCGCTGCGCAAATCCGGCCCACGCGGCCTCGCTGAAGTCCTTGGCGGCGATGTGCTGCCGGCAATGCTGCAGGGCCAGATTCAGGTATTCGTCGCGCGTCATGTGCTGCCGGCCCAGACTGAGGATGCGCCAGCCCCGAGCCTCGCCGCCGTCGCGGTGCCGGTAATACAGCGCCGGCAGCAGCTTGCGCATCGCCAGATCGCCGCTGCCGCCGAACAGGATGAAATCGAACGTTCCCAACGTTGACATGCGCTCCTCGTCGCGCAACGGCGCGCCGGTTGCCGTGCAAATATGTATTAATACTACAGAATTTCCCGGCGCGCGGGTCCGGCCGCCGCTGGCGCGATCGAGCGCGCCGGGCGCGGGCGGGGTCGATCCACCCGCGCCGACCGGGTGATTTCGCGATGCGGAATGCGCCGGCAGCGTCCGATCTTGTAGTATTCATACATCGGCGTCAACTCGAACGCGCTGCGGCAGAGGTGTGACATGGGTCTTCATCCGGAGCTTGCGGCAACCACGGCGCGCATCCGGCAGCGCAGCGCCGCCGGACGCGCGACCTACCTTCGGCGCGTGGAGGCGGCGCGGCTGGCGGGGACGGCGCGCGCGCACGTGTCCTGCACCAACCTGGCCCATGCGATTGCGGCGTTCCCGCAGCAGGACAAGCTGGTGCTGCGCAGCCAGCGCAGTCCCAACCTGGCGATCGTGTCTTCCTACAACGACATGCTGTCCGCCCACCAGCCGCTGGCGCGCTTTCCCGACCTGATCAAGCAGGCCGCGCGCGAGGTCGGGGCGGTCGCGCAGTTCGCAGGCGGTGTGCCGGCGATGTGCGACGGCGTCACGCAGGGACAGCCCGGCATGGAGCTGTCCCTGTTCTCACGCGACGTGATTGCGATGGCCACCGCGGTCGCGCTGTCGCACAACGTGTTCGATGCCGTACTGTGCCTGGGCGTGTGCGACAAGATCGTGCCGGGGCTGCTGATCGGCGCGCTGCAGTTCGGACATCTGCCGGCGGTGTTCGTGCCGGGCGGGCCGATGACCTCGGGCCTGCCCAACAACGAGAAGGCCAGAATCCGGCAGCAGTATGCGCAGGGCAAGGTCGGGCGCGAGGAACTGCTGCAGGCCGAGATGCAGTCGTATCACGGACCCGGCACCTGCACCTTCTACGGCACTGCCAACAGCAACCAGATGCTGATGGAAGTGATGGGGCTGCACCTGCCGGGAGCGGCCTTCGTCAACCCGAACACGCCCCTGCGCGATGCGCTCACGCGCGCCGCGGCGCAGCGCGCCGCCGCCATCGCGCACGGTGGCGCCGAGTACACCCCGATCTCTGAGGTCGTCGACGAGCGGGCGATCGCGAACGCGATCGTCGGTCTGCTGGCCACTGGCGGCTCGACCAACCACACGATCCACCTGGTGGCGATCGCGCGCGCCGCCGGCATCCTGATCGACTGGGACGACTTCGACCGGCTCTCGCGCGTGGTGCCGCTGCTGGCGCGCATCTATCCGAACGGCAGCGCCGACGTGAACCAGTTCCACGCGGCCGGCGGCATGGGCCTGCTGGTGCGCCAGCTGCTGGCCGACGGGCTGCTGCACCCCGACGTCAGCACCGTCGCCGGCCAGGGCTTGGCGCGCTACACGCAGGAGCCCTGGCTCGACGACGGCGTGCTGCGCTGGCGCCCGGCGCCCGAGCACAGCCTGGACTCGCAGATACTCGCCGATGCCGACCATCCGTTCAGCCCGGACGGCGGGCTGAAGCTGCTGACGGGCAATCTTGGCCGAGCGGTGATCAAGATCTCTGCGGTAGACCCGTCGCACCGCGCCTTGGAGGCGCCGGCCCTGGTGTTCGACGGTCAGGATGAGCTGCTGGACGCGTTCAAGAAGGGCGCGCTGCAGCGCGACTTCGTCGCGGTGGTGCGTTACCAGGGGCCGCGCGCCAACGGCATGCCCGAGCTGCACAAGCTCACCCCGGCGCTGGGAGTGCTGCAGGACCAGGGCTTCAAGGTGGCCCTGGTGACCGACGGCCGCATGTCCGGCGCCTCCGGCAAGGTGCCCGCCGCCATTCACGTCACGCCCGAGTGCCTGTGCGGCGGGCCACTGGCCAAGGTGCGCGACGGCGATCCGATCCGCTTGGACGCGCAGCGCGGGGTGCTCGAGGTGCGCGTGCAGCCCGCCGAGTGGGCGCGGCGCACGGTGCCGGCTCCCGACCTGGAGCGGCACCATCACGGCCTGGGCCGCGAGTTGTTCGCGGGCGCCCGCTCGCTGGTGGCCAGCGCCGAGCAGGGCGCCGTGATCTTCTGTGCGCCCGAACCGGCAGCGCTGGCCGAGGCGGCGCTCCCGGTGGCCTGATGCCGGTTCCAGGGGCAACTGTGATGCGGATCGATCAGATCGTTTCCGTCGCCGCGGTCATTCCGGTGATCGTTCTGGAGCGCGCGGCCGACGGCGTGCCGCTCGCGCGCGCGCTACTCGCGGGGGGTCTGCCCGTACTCGAGGTGACGCTGCGCACCGGCGCCGCCCTGGACGGCATCGAGGCGATCGCGCGCGAAGTGCCGCAGGCGATCGTGGGCGCAGGCACGGTGCTGGGCCGCGCCGACCTGGAAGCGGCGCGCAGCGCGGGGGCCCGCTTCGCCGTCAGTCCCGCAGCCACGCCGGAGCTGCTCGCCGCCGGGCGCGCGGGCGGCCTGCCGTTGCTGCCGGGCGTGATGACGCCGTCCGAGGTGGCCGCCGCCGCCGCGGCAGGCTACGACACGCTGAAGTTCTTCCCTGCGGTGCAGGCCGGCGGAGTGGAGATGCTCAAGGCCCTGGCGGGCCCGTTCCCGCAGGTGATTTTCTGTCCCACCGGCGGCATCAGCCTGGCCACCGCGCCGGATTACCTGGCCTTGCCCAACGTCTGCTGCGTGGGCGGCTCCTGGATCGCTCCGCTCGCGTCGATCCGGAGCCACGACTGGACCTCGATCACGCGCCTCGCATCGCAGGCGCGCCAGCTGCGGGCTTGACGCACAATCGGGTATGGAAGAAAAATCCGCTCCCTCGGCGCTGGTCGCCGACCTCGGCGGTACCAATGTGCGCTTCGCGCTGGCCCAGGCCGACCGCGCGGGGCGGCCGCGCTTGAACTGCGTGAGCGAATTTGCCGTGCTGCAGTTCGCCTCGCTGTCGCAAGCGGCCGAGCACTATCTGGCGCGGGTCGATGCGCCCCGGCCGCGCCGCTCGGTCATCGCCGTGGCCTCCGCCGTCACCGGCGACCGGATCAGGATCACCAACAATCCCTGGTCGTTTTCGATCGCGGCGCTGAAGGAAGAGCTGGGCCTCGATGAAATCCATGTGATCAACGATTTCGCGGCCATCGGCCGGGCGGTGCCGCATCTGGAGCCGACCGAACTGTCGTCCATCGGCAGCGCCTCGCCCCGGGCGCAGCTCCACGGCGCCGACCGGCACTACGCGATCCTGGGACCCGGAACGGGCCTGGGCGTGTGCCGCCTGATGCTGCGTGAAGGGCGCGCCGTGGTGATCGAGTCCGAGGGCAGTCACATCGCCTTCGCGCCGGGCAGCGACTACGAAATCGCGATTCTGCAACACCTGATGAAACGGCGCCCGCGCGTATCGGTTGAACGACTGATTTCCGGGCCGGGCTTGCATAACCTGTACCAGGCCATCTGCGCGATCGACGGAATGGCGGCGGCGATGGACACGCCGGAGAGCATCACGGCCGGCGCGCGCGAGGGCACGGACGCCGCATGCGCGCGCGCGGTGGAACTGTTCTGCGCGATCCTGGGATCGTTCGCCGGCGACGTGGCGCTGATGTTCGGGGCGTGGGACGGCGTCTACCTGGGCGGCGGCTTGACCGGGACTTTGCTGCCGTGGATTTGCGCAGGCGCCTTCCGCCGGCGTTTCGAGGACAAGGGGCGCTTCAGCTCGCTGATGCAAACGATCCCGACCTCCGCCATCGCTCACGCGCAGCCGGGTCTGCTCGGAGCCGGCGCCTGGGCATTCGACTCGCAGCCGGCCTGATCGCGCTGGCGCGCTTCGAGCGCCATCACGATGGTGCGGTGCGCCGCATCGTCGAGCCGATAGCCGCGCATCACCAGCAGCGACAGCACGGCACCGAGTGCCGGGATCAGCCCCATGACCGACCGGATCGCTTCCAGCGATGAGGGGCTCTGCGCCTGGTTGGCGGCAAATCCGCACGCCTCCAGGTAGACGCCGGCGCAGATCGCCGACAGGCCCATCGCGATCTTCTGGGTGAGCGAGGCGATGCCGAACACCTTGGCCTCGTCGCGCCGGCCGAAGCGCCATTCGTTGTATTCGACCGTGTCCGGCAGCATCGCCCAGAAACAGACGCCATACGCGGTGGAGCCGGCGGCCACCGCGCCGAGCAGACCGATCGCGACCGGCAACGGCAGCTGCACGGGCAGTTGCAGACAGGCCGCAAAGCCGGCGGTGGCGACGCTGCCCAGGATCCAGGCCGTTCGCTTGCTGCTGCGGCGGATGACCCACACCCACAGCGGCACGCTGATCACGCTGGCCGCCGTCAGCAGCGGCAGGGCGTAGCGCACCGCCTCCACCGCGCCCAGCACGTATTTGAAGAAGTACACCATGTTGCGGGCCTGCATGCTCAGGGCGAAGGTGATCAGGAACTTTCCCAGCAGCACCCGCAGCAGCGGCCCGCTGCCGCGCGCGACGCGCAGGAACTCCCGGGCGTCCGGCAGCAGCATCAGCGGCGCGGTGGTGCCGCCGGCATCGGGCTCGCGCACCGACACGAAGCACAGCAGGAACGAAGCGGTCGCCAGCGCGCCGATCACGAGGGCGGCCAGAGCGTACGCATTGCCCGGCTGCGTCTTGCCGAACCCGTCGGCCAGCGCGGGCATCAGGTAGGCGACCGCAACGCCGCCGAGGAACGCGCATTGCATGCGCAGCCCGATCAGCCGGGTGCGTTCCGCACTGTCGCGCGTGATGGCGACCGACAACGAGGAGTAGGGGATGGCGAGCGCCGTGTACAGCGCGCGCGCCGTCATCTGGGCCACCAGCGTGTACACGATCAACCATTGCAGCGACAGCCGGGGCGCCGAAAAGGTCAGCGCGAACGCAATCGCCAGCGGCACCGAACCGAACAGCAGAAACGGGCGGTACTTGCCCCAGCGGGTTCGCGTGCGGTCGGCGATCACGCCCATGACCGGATCGGTCATTCCGTCCCACACCGAAGCGATCAGGTAGCACGCCCCGGCCCAGGCTGCGGGTATGCCCAGCACGTCGGTCTGGAAGTAGATCAGGAACAGCCCCAGGCCCTGCCAGTACAGGTTGAATCCGAAATCGCCGATGGCGAAGCCATAGCGCGCGCGGGCCGTGATCGGGCCGGGCGTCATGGCGCCTGCCTGCTGCGAGCCGCCCGCTGGCCGCTGCATTCCGTTTTCTCCCCCGTGGCCGCTATGATGCCGCAGAGGCGGGTCGGCGCTGCTGCAACGCCAGGCGGCCGCGCCGGCACCGCAACCGTATGAGCCGAAAAACCATCAGAGCCGGCAACGGCAAGCCCACCATCACGGACGTGGCCCGACTGGCCGACGTCTCGATCAAGACCGTATCGCGGGTCATCAACAAGGAACCGAACGTACGCGACGAGTTGAGGGAGCGGGTACGGCGGGCCGCCACCATGCTCGGTTATCGGCCCAACTTCTCCGCGCGCAGCTTAGCCGGTGTGCGTTCGTTCCTGATCGGGTACCTGTTCGGCGATCCGGGGGGCGATTACACGCATCGCGTCGAAGTGAGCCTGCTGAACCGCTGCCGCCAGGCCGGCTATCACCTGATGGTGGAACAGATCGACGCCGCTGCCGCCGACGTCACGGAGCGCACCTCGGCCCTGGTGTCGCAGCTGCGCCTCGACGGGGTCGTCCTGACCGCCCCCATCACCGATGACCGGGATGTGTTGCGCGTGCTCGACGAAGCCCACGTGCCCTACGTCCGGATCGCGCCGGATATCGACTCCGACAGCTCGCCGCAAGTCCGGATCGATGATTTCCGGGCCGCCCGCCAGCTGACCGAACACCTGATCGGGCTCGGTCACCGGCGCATCGGCTTCATCAAGGGCGATCCGCGCCACGCGGCCGCGCGGCTTCGCTTCGACGGCTTCCGCAGCGGCATGCAGGCGCATGAGCTGGACGTTCCGGAGGCGCTGGTCGAGCAGGGCTCTTTCTCGTATTCGTCGGGACTGGAATGCGCCCGCCGCCTGCTGCAGCGGCCGCTGCGGCCGAGCGCGATCGTCGCCAGCAACGACGACATGGCCGCGGCCGCCATCGCGGTGGCGCACGCGCTGAGCCTGCGCGTGCCCGAGCAGCTGTCGGTGGTTGGATTCGACGATGCCCCCATCGCGCAGGTCGTGTGGCCGGCGCTCACCACCGTGCGTCAGCCGATCGGGCAGATGGCGGAGGTGGCAGCCGACCTGCTGCTGTCGGCCGTGGCCGGCAAGGGCAGCCCGACCTGGCCGGTGCCGATGCCGCGACGCGAGCTCGACTACGAGCTGGTGGTGCGGCAGTCCACGGCGGCGGCCGAGGGCGGCTGAGGGCGCGCGACCGGGCGGGTGCACCGAAAAAGAGGGCTGTAGACAGCGCTGTCAATACGGACTAACCTGCGCCAAGAAAGCAGACGGCCGCGCACGGCCGCCGCGGGCAGCAGGAGGAGGGCTCATGCAAAACGCGACTGGCAATCCCGAAGACATCCTTGCGGCCACGCTGCTGCAGTTGATCGTCATCGTGCTGGTGGCGCGCGGCGCCAGCGTCTGGCTGCGCCGGATCGGTCAGCCGGGCGCGGTCGGTGAAATCCTGGCCGGCCTGCTGCTGGGGCCCTCGTTCCTGGGCGCTGTGTTTCCCGAATGGTCCGGGTTCGTGTTCGGGGCGGCCACGGCCGCGCCGATCCACCTGATCAGCCAGATCGGGCTGATTTTCCTGATGTTCCAGATCGGAAGCGATTTCAACTTCGCGCACCTGGAGCGCACCGAGCACCGGCGCGCCGTGGCCGCCGTAGCGGCGGCCAGCCTGCTGGCGCCGCTGGCCCTGGGCCTGCTGGTGGGGCGCTGGTCGGCCCCGGCTCTGGCCTCGGGTGTGGACGCCCGCGTCTACAGCCTGTTCTTTGCGGTCGCGCTCGCCATCACGGCCGTTCCGATCCTCGGGCGCATCCTGCGCGAGTTCGGTCTGACCCAGACGCCCCTGGGCGTGATCACGATCACGGCCGCAGCCGTCAACGACGTGGTGGGCTGGCTGCTGCTGGCTGCCGTGTCGGCCGTGGCCACCGCGCACTTTTCACCGCAGCACCTGGCGGTGCAGATCGCCTGCATCGTCGCCTTCGCCGCGGTGCTGTGGCTGGCCGGGCGGCCGCTGGTGCGCTTGCTGATGCGGCGGTTTCCGATCGAGCGGGGCCAGCTTCCGAACGGCCTGATGGCCCTCGTGATCGCCGCGATGTTCGCGGCGGCGATCTGTACCTACCGACTGGGCATCTTCGCGATCTTCGGCGGCTTTTCCGCGGGCCTGCTGTTCCATCGGTACCGGGACTTCGTCGAGGCCTGGCAGCGCCAGGTGGGTGCCTTTGTGCTGGTGCTGTTCCTTCCGATCTTTTTCACCTATACGGGGCTGCGCACCAACGTGCTCGGCCTGACCACCCCGTCGGACTGGGCCTGGTGCCTGCTGGTGGTCGCCGTCGCTTCGGTCGCCAAGATCGTTCCGGTTTACTGCGCCGCGCGCCTGACGGGGCTGCCACGCCAGGAGTCGGTCGCGAGCGGGGTGTTGATGAACACGCGGGCGCTGATGGAACTGGTGGTGCTGAACATCGGACTGGACCTGGGCTTCATGCCGCAGAAGGTCTTCACGATGTTCGTGATCATGGCGTTGGTCACCACGCTGGCGACTGCGCCGCTGCTGCGGCTGGTGCTTCGGCGCAGCGGGCGCCAGCTGCCGGCGGCGGTCGAGGCCTGAGGTCGGCCGCGCCGCGCCGTACCGTTCGCTAGGCGTTTTCCGGGGCCATCGCCTGGGCCGGCGCCCGCGCGCAGACCTGCTCGACCAGGTCGCGATGCAGCGGCAGATCGGCCAGCGCGCGCTCGGACACCTGCGCGATGGTGCGAAATTCGCGCTGCGCCTCCTCGAAGCGCGGATAGCACGCGCGCTGCGCCGCCAGGTCGGTCTTGAATTCCATGCCGTACAGCACGAACTGCCAGCTCGACGGCAGGTACATCTCCAGGTCGGAGATGAAATCGAGGCGGTGCGGCGGCCGGCAGCGCCACATCGCGAGCTTTTCGCGCAGCGACTGCGGCATCGAGGTCGGATCGGTGTTGTCGATCCAGAACGGCGTATCGGTGCGCTGGGTCAGGCAGTAGTGCATCTTGACGAAGTCGACAATCCGCTCGAAGCGCGCCCGCATCAGGTGGTTGAACAGCTTCGCCACCGGCACGGTGTCGCCGTCGAAGGGAAACAGGTACGCGATCAGGTAGGCGGCCGTTTCGATCAGGCCGATGCCGGACGACTCCAGCGGCTCCAGGAATCCGGCCGACAGACCGACGGCGACGCAATTCTTGACCCATTGCGTCTCGCGGTAGCCGACGTTCAGCTTCAGGAACCGGGGGCTCAGGCCCTCGCAGGCCGGCCCGATGTAGGAGCGCAGCACCTGCTCGGCCCGCGCCTCGTCGGTGTATCGGCTGCAGTACACGTAGCCGACGCCGCGCCGCCGCTGCAGACCGATGTCCCAGGTCCAGCCGGCCTCCTGGGCCGTCGAGATCGTATAGGAGGCGATCGGCGCGTCGGGCCGTTGATACGGCACCTGCATCGCGACGGCACGGTCGACGAACAGGATGTCGTTGATGTTGCGGAAGGGCGACCCCAGCGCGGCGCCGATCAAAGCCCCGCGAAAGCCGGAGCAGTCGACATACAGGTCGGCCTTGAGCGTTCCACCCTCCCGCGTGACGACGGCCGCGATCGCCCCGCTCGAGTCCAGCTCCACGCGTTCGATCGTCGCCAGCACCCGGTCGACGCCAAGACTTTGCGCGTGCTCGCACAACAGGGCCGCGAAACGACACGCGTCGAAGTGGTAGGCGTAATTCAACGGACCCAGGAAATCGGCATCGCTGAAGCGCTTGGGTCCGTGCGAGGCGTCGGCCACCCGCTTTTGCAGGGTCGACGCCTGCGCGAAGGCGACCCCGGGGCCGGCGGCGCCCAGCAGCCAGTAGGGCAGCAGCTCCGGCCCGCCCGGCCTCTGGCTGGCCAGGCTGAAGGGGTGAAAGTAGTGATCGGTGCCTGCACCGCCCGGCGGTCGCACCCAGTCGACGAACTTGATGCCCTGCTTGAAGGTGGCGGTGCTGCCCCGCAGGAAGCGGGCTTCATCGATCCCGATCGCCGCCAGCGTGCCCTTGAGCGAAGGAAACGTTCCCTCGCCCACACCGATGATGCCGATGTCGCTGGATTCGACCAGCGTGATGCGCACACCCTGACCCGACGCGGTGCCCAGAGCGCGCGCCAGAAAGGCCGCGGTCAGCCAGCCGGCGGTGCCGCCGCCGACAATCAACACGCTTTGGATCGGACGCATCGCCCCTCGCTCCGGGAAATTGCAGGCACGCACCATGATAGACCGCCTTTTAGATAGCGCTGTCAATTGTTGTTGACAGCGCTGTCTACATAGCGCATGATGCACCGAAGTTGACAGCGCCGCCACCAAAACCGAGCGTGCGCACCACAAGCGAGGAGACGGAATGAGAAGCAGGCCGCCGAAGTTCCGCAGGAAACTGCGGTCCCCGATCCAATTGGCCGTGCTGGCGCTGTTTGCCGGGGCGCACACCTCGCATGCGCAGACATCGGGCGCCGAAGTCACCGCACAGGCGACCCCGGCGTCGCCGGCCAGTGCACTCGCGGCTGCACCGCCGCTCGCCGCTCAGGATGGCCCGATCCAGGAGATCGTCATCACGGCGACCAAGCGCGCGACCTCCCTGCAGGACACCCCGGTCGCGGTCACCCCACTGAGCGCCTCGGACCTGCAAGACGCTCACGTCCAGACCATCGCGGACGTGGTCCATCTGGTTCCCAGTTTCCAGGCGACCACGCAAGGCGACCACGGCGTGATCACCATGACGCTGCGCGGCATCGGCAACGACAGCGCCAAGACCGAATATGCGGATCCGGAGGTCGGGCTGTTCGTCGATGGCATCTACTCGCCGCGGGCGGAGGGCGCTTCCGCGCTGCTGTTCGACCTGAGCTCGATCGAGGTGCTGCGCGGCCCGCAGGGCACACTGTGGGGTCGAAACTCCACGGTCGGAGCGGTCAACATGCAGACCGTCAAGCCGGTGCTGAACGACACGTCCGGCAGCTTCGAGGGCGGGCTCGGCACCTACAACCGGTTCGGCGCCCGGGGCGCCTTCAATGTCCCGCTGTCCGACACGCTGGCGATGCGGCTGGCCTTCGTTCACGAGCAGCACGACGGTTACGTCGACTATCAGCCAGCGCCGCATCCGTCCGTCGTCAGCCAGCAGGCCGCCTACAACGCCAGTACGGCCAGCACTCAAGTGCCATTCCAGCCGCTCAATCCGAACCTGTTCGTGCAGGCTGGACCCCGGTACAACGCGCAGGATCAAAGCGCCGCGCGCCTGAGCCTGCTGTGGAAGCCGTCCGGGGCGCTGGCGTGGAACATCTCGTACGAATATTTCCTCGATCGCGGCACGCCCGACATGAACCTGCTGCAGGATCCGCGGCCGGGAACGAGTCCCTGGTCGGCGCTGATCAGCGTGCGGCCGTATCTGGATCGTACCGTGAATACGATGCGCAGCCGGGTCGACTACAGCATCAACGACGACATGAACCTGGCCTACATCGCGGGTTATTCGCGCTTCAGCGGATCGTCGGACTTCGACCAGGCGGGCGGCGCCAAAGTACCCACCAGCTTCACCACCGGCGCCACGTACCAGGAAGACCGCACCAACTACTCCCATTATTCGAACTACAGCCAGGAACTGGAGCTGCAGTCGGCCGGCAAAAAGACGGTCGACTGGATCCTCGGGCTGTACTACGCGGCCGAGGACAACAGCATCCGCTTCGACATCCCCATTTTCAACGGCACGCAACAGGGTACGGTCGGCTGGCAGGGCTCCTTCATCCAGCCCAAGGAGACCGTGTCGACCGAAGCGGCCTTCGGGCAGGCGACCTGGAATCTGACGGACGCCGTGCACCTCACCGGCGGCCTGCGCTACACCTACGACGATCGCCGCAACGAGGGAGGCACCAACAACGGCTGGGACCCGACCCACAACCCGCCGACCATCTCGGGCAACGTGCCGATCGATCCGAGCCTGAATCCTCTGCTACCCGGATCCGGCTTCACCACCTATCAGCACAATGACGGCCATTTCACCGGCAGCAAGACGACTTACCTGGCCCGTGCCAGCTACGACATCACGCGCGATTTCCTCGGTTACGCCAGCGTTTCGACCGGCTACAAGTCAGGCGGCCTGCAGGACGGCGGCCGAAAATACGGTCCGGAAACCCTGACCAACTACGAGGTCGGCACCAAGAACACGCTGCTGGGCGGCAAGGTGCGCTTCAACAATGCCGCCTATTACGAAGACTTCAAGGACTTCCAGTTCAGCGCCCCGGTGACCAATCCGGACGGATCGCACTCGCTCGCCACCTCCAACGCGGAAGGAGCCAAGGTGTACGGCCTGGAGTCGGAGCTGGCCGCAAAACTGACGCGCGACGACCACGTGCAATTGACGCTGGCGTTCACGCACACCAAACTCGGCCACCTGATCGCCGGCAGCAACGACTACGCGCTGCCACCCTGCACGGTGCCGGGGATTTCGACTTGCCTGGACGTGACCGATCACAAACTGCCGCATGCGCCGACCTTCGCGGCGCAACTGCAGTACGAGCACCGTTTTCATCTGAAGGACGGCGCCACGCTGGCACCGCGTGCCAGCGTGCACTTCGAGACCTCGAGCTGGCTGAGCGTGTTCAACCT
The DNA here is from genome assembly GCA_035939615.1 of Burkholderiaceae bacterium. Lineage (GTDB taxonomy): Bacteria > Pseudomonadota > Gammaproteobacteria > Burkholderiales > Burkholderiaceae_F > VBCK01. The sequence goes on from DASZFP010000067.1 coordinate 22,616, forward strand.
GGGTCCGCCCGATCAGCAGGCGTCGTACACGCGCACCGATCTCGGGCTGCGCTACAGCGCGCACAAATCCTGGTGGGTCGACGGCTACGTTCAGAACCTGGAGAACAAGAGAGTCAAGACCAACGCGCAGGACGGCTTCGGACCCTGGCAGGCACAGTACCTGCCGCCGCTGACCCTGGGGTTCAACGCCGGGATCGATTTCTAGGCCGCTGGGCCATGATCCCCGCGGCTGGATCGATGGCGGCCCGCGAACCGATGACGCAGCCAGCGCGGGCCGTCCCGGTTCGACGGACAGCGAGCCTGTGGCTGACGCTGGTCGCAGCGCTGGGCGGCCTGCTGTTCGGCTACGACACGGCCGTCATCTCGGGCGCAGTGGGGTCGATCGATGCCGACTTCATCGCGCCGCTGCAGCTGCCCGAGACCTGGCGCAACACGCTGTCGGGCCTGACGATCTCCAGCGCCCTGTTCGGCTGCGTGCTGGGCAGCGCGGTGGCGGGCGCCCTGGCGGACCGCTTCGGCCGCAAGATCGGGCTGATGGTGGCCGCGGTGCTGTTCCTTTTTTCCGCGCTCGGCTCGGCCGTTCCCGAGCTGGGGCTGGCTCCGCTGGGCACGACCGGCCTGCCGGCGCTGGTTGCGTTCAATGTCTACCGGCTGCTGTGCGGCGCCGGCATCGGCATCGCCTCGATGCTGTCGCCGCTGTACATCGCCGAGATCGCGCCCCGGCAGCATCGGGGGCGACTGGTATCGCTGTACCAGATGGCGATCGTGATCGGCATCGTGGGCGTGTATTTCGTCAACTGGATGATCGCCCGCGGGGGCGATGCGGCGTGGCTGGACCGGATCGGCTGGCGCCTGATGCTCGGCTCCGAGTTCGTGCCGGCGCTGATTTTCCTGCTGCTGCTGGCCAAAGTGCCGGACACGCCGCGCTGGCTGGTGCTGAAGGGTCGCGACGTGCAGGCGCTGCAGCTGCTGCAACGGGTCTGCGTGCAGGCCGACGCGGACCTCATCCTGACCGAGATCCGCGCATCGCTGAAGCTGAAGACGACGCAGGCTGCGAGCCTGCTGACGTATGGCTGGCCCGTGATCGGGGTGGGTCTTGCGCTGTCGATCTTCCAGCAGCTGGTCGGCATCAATGCCGTGCTGTATTACGCGCCGCTGATGTTCAGAAACCTGGGGGCCGGCAACGACAGCGCGCTGCTGCAGACCGTCATCGTCGGAACGGCCAACATGCTGTCGACGCTGATCGCCATCGCCTGGGTCGATCGACTCGGCCGCAAGCCGCTGCTGATCGCCGGCGCCGCCGTGATGGCGGTGACGATGCTGTCGCTGGGGTTCCTGTTCGCACTGAAGTCGCAGGGGGCGGTCGCCCTGGCGCTGGTGGTCCTCTACATCATCGGTTTTGCGATGTCCTGGGGTCCGGTCGTGTGGGTGTTGCTGTCCGAGATGTTCCCGGGCGCGATCCGGGGCAAGGCGATGGCGGTGGCGGTGGCGGCCCAGTGGATTGCGAACCTGGCGGTGTCCTGGTCGTTCAAGGTGCTGGACGGCAACACGTTTCTGAACGAGACGTTGAACCACGGCTTCGCCTACTGCCTGTACGGGGTGATGAGCCTGCTGGCGGGTCTGTTCGTCTGGCGCTTCGTGCCCGAGACGGCTGGGCGCAGTCTGGAGGCGATCCAGGACGTGTGGACCAAGCCCCATCCACCGCTGGCGCGCGCCCCGCGCGGCTGAAGCGGACCGGTCTGCAACCCGGCTCGATGCCATCGCTTGGTCAGCACCGAATGAGACAGCGTTATCATCTCATGTTGACAGCGCTGTCTGCGACAACCTCCCGGCCCATCCGCTCGCTGTGCCTGCTGACCCTGGTGCCGGTCCTGACGGCTCTCGGCGCTTCCGGGGCAGCGCAGGCCGCCGCCGGCCAGGCCCATCCCAACCTGTGGCCGCGCGCCAGCAGCCGTGGGCTGGTCGATGCGCGCACCGAGGCCTTCGTCTCGCGGCTGTTGGCGCACATGAGCCCGGAAGAGAAGGTCGGCCAGATGGTGCAGGCCGACGTTTCGAGCATCCGTCCGGAAGACCTTCGCCAGGTCCCGCTGGGCTCGATCCTGGCCGGCGGCAACTCGCCGCCGCTGGCGCTCGGATCGGACGCAACCGGTGCGACGGCCTCAGCCTGGGTCGCCACGGCCCAGGCCTTCGGCCGCGTGGCGCTCGAGTCGCGGCCCGGCCACACGCCGATTCCGCTGATGTTCGGCGTCGATGCCGTGCACGGCAACAGCCACGTAGTCGGGGCCACGGTGTTTCCGCACAACGTCGGTCTGGGCGCGGCGCGCGATCCGCAGCTCGCGCGCCGCATCGGCGAGGCGACCGCGCAGGAGACGGCCGCCACCGGATTCGACTGGGCCTTCGGCCCGACGCTGGCCGTGCCCCAGGACGAGCGCTGGGGCCGCCACTACGAAGGCTATTCGGAAGACCCGGCGCTGGTGCGTCGTTATGCCGCTGCAATCGTGCGCGGACTGCAGGGCGAGGCGGGTGCGGGCGGGCTGATCCAGGCCGGGCACGTCGCCGCTTCGGCCAAGCATTTCCTGGGCGACGGCGGCACGCGGGCCGGGGTCGACCAGGGCGACGTCGACATCAGCGAAGCCCAGCTGATCGGCATCCACGCGCAGGGCTACCCGGCGGCGATCGAAGCCGGCGTGATGACGATCATGGCCTCGTTTTCGAGCTGGCAGGGCGCCAAGATGACGGCCAATCGCAGTCTGCTCACGGACGTTCTGAAGCAGAAAATGGGCTTTGCCGGATTCGTCGTCAGCGACTGGAACAGTCACGGGCAGGTGCCCGGCTGCAGCAACCAGAGCTGCCCGGCCGCGATCAATGCCGGCATCGACATGCTGATGGCGCCGAACGATTGGAAGGCGCTGTACGCCAACACGCTCGCGCAGGTCAAGGCGGGCGAAATTCCGCTCAGCCGCGTCGACGACGCGGTGCGGCGCATCCTGCGGGTCAAGGCAAAACTGGGACTGTTCGATCCAGCCCGCCCTTGGGAAGGGCGCCCGGGCGTGCTGGGCTCGCCCGAGCACCGCGCCCTGGCGCGCGAGGCGGTGCGCAAGTCGCTGGTGCTGCTGAAGAACAACGGGGGCGTGCTGCCGCTGCGCGCCTCGATGCGCGTGCTGGTGGCCGGGCCGGGAGCCGACGACATTGGGCTGCAGTCGGGAGGCTGGACCCTGTCCTGGCAGGGCGCCGAGCACCACAACGGCGATTTCCCGCAGGGCCAGTCGATCTACGCTGCGATCCGCGAGGCGGTGGCCGCCGGCGGTGGCAGCGCCGAGCTCAGCGTCGATGGCCGCTACGCGGTGCGTCCGGACGTTGCGGTGGTGGTGTTCGGCGAGCAGCCCTATGCGGAAGGCTGGGGCGACCTGAAGATGCTCGAGTACCAGGCAGGCGACAAGCGCGACCTCGAGTTGCTGCGGCGCCTGAAGGCGCAGGGCGTGCCGGTTGCGACGGTGTTCCTGTCCGGGCGGCCGCTGTGGGTCAATCCGGAGATCAACGCGTCCGACGCTTTCGTGGCGGCCTGGTTGCCCGGCACGGAAGGCGGGGGCGTGGCCGACGTGCTGGTGGGCGATGCCTCCGGGGTCGCGCGCCACGACTTCGTCGGCAAGCTGGCCTTCTCCTGGCCCAGGACGGGGGCACAGACCGGCCGCGGCGCCGCCCGCTCCGACCCGCCCCAGTTCGCCTTGGGCTACGGTCTCACCTACCGGGACCATCGTGCCACGCTCGCGCTGTCCGAAACATCGGGCGTGACCGCGACCCAGACCAATTTCGCGAACTATCTGATCCAAGGCCGCGCCCAGCCCCCGTGGAGCCTGCTGTTGCGCCACGGCGAGCGGACCGTGCCGCTGGCGGGCGGCGCGGGCGAGGTCGACAGCGTCGTGTCGATCCGCGCGGTCGATGCCGACGGGGTGCAGGAGGGCGGCCGTCAGCTCAGCTGGTCCGGGCAGGGGCGGGGCGAAGTGGCCATTGCCGGGCCGCCCCTGGACATGCGCATGCTCAGCAATGGAGAAGCCGCCCTGGTGCTGGACTATCGCCTCGACGAGAAGCCCTCGGCCGCGACGCACCTCGCGATCGGATGTGGACCCAGCTGCGGCGGCGCGCTGGACCTGACCTCGACGCTGAACCAGGCCACGCCCGGCGAGTGGCGCAGCGTCAAGGTGAAGCTGTCGTGCTTTCGCGACGCCGGCGCCGACGTATCGAAAGTGACGGAGCCCTTCGTGCTGAATACGGCCGGCCGCCTGCGTCTGTCCCTGACGACGGTGCAACTGTCGTCGGATCCGGCCGGCGCCATCTGTCCGCCGCGCTCCCCGCGGTAGCCCACCCTGACGGCCGTTCGCTGCCGCCCCCTCGGTGCGGCATGGATCCGGCTGCGACGTAAACTAGCGCTGCCGGGTCCGCTTCTCGCGCGCCGGCCGGACACGGGCCGTCCGATCAGAACAATCGAGGGGAGCGCGCAATGGCCGAATACACGACCGACAGGCTCAGGACCGTAGCGCTGGTCGGGCACGGAGCGGCCGGCAAGACGACCCTGGTCGAGCAGCTGCTGGTCAAGTCGAAAATGATCGGCGCCGCCGGCGCGGTCGAAAAAGGCAGCACCGTGTGCGACTTCGATCCGCTGGAGAAGACCGCACAGCATTCGCTGCGTTCGGCGGTGGTGCATCTGGACTGGCGCGACACGCGCATCCACCTGATCGACACGCCCGGCTACCCGGATTTCGTGGGGCAGGCGATCGGGGCGCTCGATGCGGTCGAAACGGTTGCGGTCGTCATCAACGCGTCCTCCGGCATCGAGCTGACCACCCGCCGCACGATGGAGTGGGCCAAGCAGCGCAACCTGTGCCGGATGATCGTGATCAACAAGATCGACGCCGAGAACCTGAATCTGCCGGCGCTGCTGGAACAGGTGCAGGAACTGTTCGGCCCCGAGTGTCTGCCGCTGAACCTGCCGGCCGAACGCGGCGCGCGCGTGATCGATTGCTTCGCCGAGGACCATGGCACGGCCGATTTCATGTCGGTGGCCGACGTGCACCGCCGCGTGATGGAACAGGTGGTCGAGGTCGACGAGGAGGCGATGACGCGCTACCTGGAGCAGGGCAGCGTGGACCCCTCCACCCTGCATGCGCCGCTCGAGAAGGCTCTGCGCGAGGGCCACCTGGTGCCGATCTGTTTCGTTTCGGCGCGCACCGGCGCCGGCGTGCAGGACCTGCTGGAAGTGTTCGTGCGCCACCTTCCGCACCCGGGCGAAGGCAACCCGCCCCTGTTCTACACGGGGCCGGAGCCGGACGCGCGCTCGTTCCGCTCCGAACCCGACCCGGCCCGGCACGTGCTCGCCCACGTGTTCAAGATCGTCAACGACCCGTACATCGGGCGCATCGGCACCTTCCGGGTGCATCAGGGCACGATCACGCGCGACACCCAGCTGTACGTGGGCGACGGCAGAAAACCCTTCAAGGTCGCGCACCCGCTGCTGCTGATGGGCAGGGACACGGTCGAGGTGCCACGCCTGATTCCCGGCGACATCGGCGCCGTCGCCAAGGTCGAGGAGATCGTGTTCGATTGCGTGCTGCACGATTCGCACGACGAGGACCTGATCCGGATGAAGCCGCTGGAGTTTCCGCGGCCGATGTTCGGCCTGGCGGTCGAGCCGGTGCGGCGCGGCGACGAGGGGCGCATCTCGGAGGTGCTGACCAAGCTCGCCGCCGAGGATCCGACGCTGCTGATCGAGCACGACGTGGGTCAGAACGAGACGGTGCTGCGCGGGCTGTCCGAGCTGCACCTGCGCTCGGTGCTGGAGCGCATGTCGGTGCAGTACAAGCTGGAGGTCTCGACCCGGCCGCCGCGGATACCGTACCGCGAGACGATCACCGCCAACGCCGAGGGACACGCCCGCCACAAGAAGCAGACCGGCGGGGCGGGCCAGTTCGGCGAGGTCTACCTGCGGGTGGAGCCGCTGGCGCGGGGCGCCGGCTTCGAGTTCGTCGACCAGGTCAAAGGCGGCGTGATTCCCTACCAGTACATTCCGGCCGTCGAAAAAGGCGTGCGCGAGGTGCTCACCCAGGGTCCAGTGGCCGGCTATCCGATGCAGGACGTGCGGGTGATCGTTTACGACGGCAAGCACCACCCGGTCGATTCCAAGGAGGTGGCCTTTGTCTCGGCCGGGCGCAAGGCCTTTCTGGATGCGCTCACCAAGGCGCGCCCGATCGTGCTGGAGCCGATCGTCAACGTCGAGATCGTGTGCCCGGACTCGAACATGGGCGACATCACGGGCGATCTGTCGTCGCGGCGCGGGCAGGTCACCGGCACCGGCAATCTGGCCGGCGGCCTGATGACCGTGGCGGGCACCGTTCCTCTGTCGGAGCTGGATGGTTACGCCGGCCGCCTGAAGGCGATCACGCAGGGCAACGGCAGCTACTCGATGGAGCTTTCGCACTACGAACCGGTGCCGCCGAACATGCAGCAGCAGCTGGCCGCCGACCACAAGGCGCACCGCAAGGAAGAAGAAGACTGACGGCGGGTATCCCAGGCGCCACCCCGGCCCCGTCCGGGAGGCGGTCTCAAAGCCCTTGATGCCGCACAAATCGCCCCAACATTCGGGCTTGGGAACATGGTGCTGTCCCTTATAATTCAGCCAGTTAACGACGCGAGACTTCAGATGCCGATCTATGCCTACAAGTGCTCGTCCTGCGGCCACAGCCGGGACGTGCTGCAGAAGGTGTCCGACGCACCGTTGACCAGTTGTCCGCAGTGCCAGGCCGAGACCTTCGCGAAGCAGCTCACCGCGGCCGGATTCCAGTTGCGCGGCAGCGGGTGGTACGCGACCGACTTCAAAAACGGTTCGGGCAGCAAGAACGGCGCAACCGCCGCCAAATCGGGCGAATCGGACGGCGCCGACAGGACCGCAAAGAGCGCCGAAAAAAGCGCCGAGAAAAGTTCCGAGAAAAGCGCCGACACGGCAGCCGCCGGCGCCTGCGGGCACGGAGGCTGCTCCGCCTGCAGCTGACTTCGATCCGAAGCTCCGGCCTGCTAGATTAGGTTCTCGACGCCCGAACAAAGGGCCGGGGAGCCCGGGGGATTTGCGTCCGCTGGCCCGACTTGCGGGCGCTGTCGGCCGACCCAACCATGCCACTGAAAAAGTACCTGATCACCGGGCTGTTGATCTGGATCCCGCTGGCGTTCACCCTCTGGGTTCTGGATCTGATCGTCTCCAGCATGGACCGCACGCTGCTGCTGTTGCCGCCGCCGTGGCGGCCTGAAAGCTGGCTGGGCTTCCCGTTGCCGGGAGCCGGGGCGCTGCTGTCGGGGCTGGTGCTGCTGCTCACGGGCATGGCCGCCGCCAACATCATGGGCCAGCGCCTGGTGCGGTGGTGGGAAGGGCTGCTGTCGCGCATCCCGATCGTGCGTACGATCTACTCGAGCGTCAAACAGGTATCGGACACGCTGCTCGCGTCCGACGGGCAGTCGTTCCGCCGTGCGGTGCTGGTGGAGTTTCCGCAGCGCGGCCAATGGGCCGTGGCGTTCGTGGTGGGCTCGCCCAGCGAGCGGCTGGGCGGCGGCCTGGGCCGCGATCACCTGGTCGTTTACGTACCGACAGCTCCCAATCCGACTTCGGGCTACACGCTGATCGTGCCGCCTGGCGAAGTGCGCGAACTGCAGATGAGCGTGGACGAAGCGCTGAAGTTCGTGATCTCGCTGGGCGTGGTCGGCGCCGAGGCGGCGCCCAGACCCGCGCAAATCTCGAAAGGTCCGTGATGAGAACCGAATACTGCGGTCTGGTCGACCAGCGCTTCATCGGTCGGCCGGTGGAGCTGTACGGATGGGTACATCGCCGGCGCGATCACGGCGGCGTCATTTTCATCGATCTGCGGGACCGCGAGGGCCTGGTCCAGGTCGTGTGCGATCCGGACCGCCCGCAGGTGTTCGAGGCGGCCGAGAGCGTGCGCAGCGAGTATTGCGTCCGCGTCGAGGGCACGGTGCGGCGCCGGCCGGAGGGCACTGCCAATCCGGCGCTGATCAGCGGCGAGGTCGAGGTGCTGTGCGGGCGCCTGACGGTGCTGAACCCGTCGGTGCCGCCGCCGTTCCAGCTCGACGAGGAGGACCTGTCCGAGGCGACCCGGCTGACGCACCGGGTGCTGGACCTGCGGCGCCCGATGATGCAGCGCAATCTGAGGCTGCGCTTCAAGGTCGCCAGCGCAGTGCGCCGCTACCTGGACGCGCACGGCTTCATCGACATCGAGACGCCGATGTTGACCAAGAGCACGCCGGAGGGGGCGCGCGATTACCTGGTGCCGTCGCGGGTGCACGAGGGGATGTTCTTCGCGCTGCCGCAGTCGCCGCAGCTGTTCAAGCAGATGCTGATGGTGTCCGGGTTCGACCGCTACTACCAGATCACCAAGTGCTTCCGCGACGAGGATCTGCGCGCCGACCGCCAGCCCGAGTTCACCCAGATCGACGTGGAAACCTCGTTTCTCAACGAAGTCGAGATCCGGTCGCTGATGGAGGACCTGATCCGCACCGTGTTCGCGCAGACGCTCGAAGTGGAGCTGCCGGACCCGTTTCCGGTGATCACCTATCAGGAGGCGATGAGCCGCTACGGCTCCGACAAGCCCGATCTGCGGGTGATGATGCACCTGACCGAACTGACCGACGTGATGCGCGACGTCGACTTCAAGGTGTTCCGCTCCGCCGCCGAACTGGCCGACGGGCGCGTGGCCGCGTTGCGCGTGCCGGCTGGCGGTCAGATGCCGCGCTCCGAAATCGATTCCTACACCCAGTTCGTCGCGATCTACGGCGCCCGCGGTCTGGCCTACATCAAGGTCAACGAGCGCTCGCGCGGGCGCGACGGCCTGCAGTCGCCCATCATCAAGAATCTGCACGACCGCGCGCTGGCGGCGATCATCGAGCGCACCGGCGCGCGGGACGGAGACCTGATCTTCTTCGGCGCCGACCGGGCGCGCGTGGTGGCCGACAGCCTCGGCGCCCTGCGCAGCCGGATCGGGCATTCCGAATTCGGCCGCAGCAACGGGCTGTTCGAGGTTGGCTGGCGACCGGTGTGGGTGATCGATTTTCCGATGTTCGAGTTCGACGAGCAGGAGCAGCGCTGGGTCGCCGCCCATCACCCGTTCACCTCGCCCAAGGACGGCCATGAGGACTACCTGCTGTCGGATCCTGGCCGATGCCTCGCCAAGGCCTACGACATGGCGCTGAACGGCTGGGAGATCGGCGGCGGCTCGGTCCGGATCCACCGCGCCGACGTGCAAAGCAGGGTGTTCGAGGCGCTGAAGATCGGCGCCGAGGAGGCGCGCGCTAAATTCGGCTTCCTGCTCGACGCGCTGCAGTACGGCGCGCCGCCCCACGGCGGCATCGCGTTCGGCCTGGACCGGATCGTCACGATGATGGCAGGCGCGGAATCGATCCGCGACGTGATCGCCTTTCCGAAGACGCAGCGCGCGCAGTGCCTGCTGACCCAGGCGCCATCGCCGGTGGACGAGCGCCAGCTCAAGGAGCTGCACATCCGCCTGCGCTTGGAGCCCAAAGTCGCCGCGTCGGATCGGTGAGCCTGGCGCCGGCCTGCTCGACGCGACCCGGGTGGCTACCGTGGGATTCAAGGTGCCGGAATCCGTGCTGGTCGTGATCTACACGCCCCAGCTTCTTACGCTGATGCTGGAACGCGCCGATCACGCGGGGTTCTGGCAGTCGGTCACCGGCAGCCTGGATGATCCGCAGGAGGCGTTTGCAACGGCCTGCGCCCGGGAGGTCGAAGAGGAAACCGGCTGGCGGGCCGCCAGCAGTGACCTCGAGGACTGGAAGGTCGAGCACGAGTACCCCATCTTTCCACAGTGGCGCTATCGCTACGCCCCCGGCGTGACCATCAACCGCGAGCACGTGTTCGGATTGCTCGTCGCGCGCGCCTTCGAACCGCGCCTTTCGCCCGAGCACACCGCATCCGGCTGGCTCGACTGGCGCGATGCAGCCGAGGCCTGCTTTTCCTGGACCAACGCGCAGGCCATCCGGACACTCGCGCATAGAGCCAATCAAGAGCTCCCCTCTCCGGCTTCGCGGGAGAGGGGCCGGGGGTGAGGGTGCCCGCTCGATGAAGTTCCGCACCGCGACCTACAACATCGCCAAAGGCGCCACCGGCATCGCCGGCCGCTCGCGCGTGCACGATGTGCGGCTGGCGTTGCACCTGATCGATGCCGACCTGGTATTCCTGCAGGAGGTGCAGGATCGCGACGATCGGCACCTGCCCGGCCGCTTGCAGCGGCCCCCGGCCGCGCAGCTCGACTATCTGGCCACCAGCGGCTACGCGCACAGCGCTTACGGGGTCAACGCCATCTACGCTCACGGCCACCACGGCAATGCGATCCTGTCGCGCTATCCGATCACCAGCTACGCGAATCACGACATATCCGACCACGCACTCGAGCGCCGCGGCATGCTGCACGCCGTGGTCGAGCTTCCCGATCTGGGTCCGATCCACCTGATCTGTCTGCACCTCGGACTGGTCAAGGTGAGTCGCCTGCGCCAGGCGCGCTTCGTCACCGACTTCGTCCAGCAGGAGATTCCGGCCGGCGTCCCGCTGATCCTGGCGGGCGATTTCAACGACTGGCAGCAGAGGGTCGATCTGGAGTTGCGCCGGCGCCTGGCAGTGACCGAGGTCAGCGATGCGCGGGAGGCCGGCTGGCTCGAGCGCATGCTGCCGTGGCGACAGCGCCGCCGACCGGCCCGCACGTTTCCGAGCATGGCACCCTGGTTGCGGCTGGACCGGATCTACGTTCGGGGACTCGCCGTGCGCCACACCCGCGTTCCGCGGGGACGGTCCTGGGCCCGCCGATCCGACCACGTTCCACTGATCGCGGACCTGGAGCTTCCTTGAACCGGGACCCCGACGCGCGGCTGCCGGAGCGCATCGCCCGGCTCACGCGGGCACGCTTCGAGCTGCCCCGGCGGGGACAGTTCATGGACGGCAACCGGATCCGGTTGCTGGCAACCGGGCAGGAATATTTCCCGGAGCTCCTGCGGGCCATCGGATCGGCTCGCCGCTCGATTCACCTCGAGACCTACCTGTACGAGGACGATCCGATCGGCCGCAGCGTCACCGAGGCGCTGGTAGACGCGGCCGGCCGCGGGGTCCGGGTGCGGCTGATCATCGACGGCTTCGGCGGCGGCGACCACGCGCGCCGCCTGGCCCGGGAGCTGCAGCCGTACGGCGTGCAGATCCGGATCTACCGGTCGGAGCGCTGGTGGCGGATGCAACGGCGGCTGTTCCGGCGCCTGCACCGCAAGATCGCGGTGATCGACGAGACGCTGGCATTTGT
>DASZFP010000068.1:0-5939 GCA_035939615.1 Burkholderiaceae bacterium
TCGGAATCGACCGTGGTGTAGTCGATATGAGCCCCGACGCCGCCCTTGGCATAGGTGGCGGGCGTCATGCCGAGCGCCTTGTCGCTCGTCTCATAGACGCGGCTCGGCGAACCGTAGCCCGCGCCATAGAGCGCGTCGGCCACCGACTCGCCCTCGCGCAACGCCTTGCGGAAACGCTGGCGCTTGCGCGCCACCAGCCAGTCGCGCGGATTGACGCCCAGCTCGGCGATGAAGCGCTTGCTGAGGGCGCCGCTCGACAGGCCGACCCGGCGCGCCACCTCGGCGAGCGAGGGCGGCGTGTCGGCGTCGGTCGAATCGAACAGCGCGCAGGCCCGGGCAACCGGCTTGCTGAGGCCGAGGTCGGCCTGCCAGTCGCGTGGCTTGCAGCGCTTGCAGGCGCGAAAGCCCGCGGCCTCGGCCGCATCGGGCGAGGCGTGGAACGTCACGTTGCGGCGCAGCGGTGCACGGGCCGCACAAGACGGCAGGCAATAGACCCCGGTCGTCCTGACCGAGAACCAGAACCGCCCGTTGTAGGCCCGGTCACGCCGCTGAACGGCCTGCCAGCAGGTCCCCTCGTCGGGAAACGTGTCGGGAAGAGTTGAGGTGGCGAGAGCCAAGGTCGGAAGGGAAAGGGAGTGTTGGGTCATGGCTGCATTAAAGCACCATGACCCAACCTGCTCTATCCGGCTGCCGCCGGCAATTCCCGAGCGGTCGCGAGGGACCTCTTAGGACCAGAAGCTCTTGGAAGCCTCGAACCGCGCGGTTCCGCGGTCGAGCCCGATGTCGCGCAACAGGCGCTCGTCGAGCTGGGCCAACTGGCGTCGCGAACGGGCGAGTTCGGCGCGGGTCATGACGTTGTCGATCCCGACCACGACCGCACCGGCCAGCCGCGCCATGGCGCGGCCAAAGGTGAAGGGAGAGGCTTCCGCGCGGGCGATTTCCCGCACGCTGGACAGGGTCGACATGACTTAGCTCCGTTTGAGGCGACGGGGAACCGAAGGGTTTTCCTTGAGCCTCGTTTCTATAGGGTATTTGCGCTACGATGCCTCGGTATTCAAAGGACGAAACCTCGGGTGAGGGATAGAATTTATATGAACGGGTGCCTTAAATGAGCCGCTCTCAGCTGCCGCTGAATGCCCTGCGTGCCTTCGAAGCGGCGGCCCGTCACGCAAGTTTCACCCATGCCGCCGAGGAATTGCATGTCACCCAGGCCGCCGTCAGCCACCAGGTGAAGGCGCTCGAGGAGCGGCTGGGCGTGGCGCTGTTCGTGCGTCGCCCGCGCGGGCTCGAGATCACCAGCGAGGGCGAGGCGCTGCTGCCCGATCTGCGCGATGCCTTCGACCGCATGACCAACGCGCTGGAGCGGGTCGGCCGCAAGGCCAATTCCGGCACGCTCAGCGTCAGCCTGGTCACCACCTTCGCGCTGGGCTGGCTGGCGCCGCGCCTGCATCGTTTCCAGTCCAAGCATCCCGAGATCGAAGTGCGCATGACGACGACGCAGCGGCGCATCGATTTCGCGCGCGAGGATTTCGACTGCGCCATCCGCTTCACGGTCCAGCCCGAGCCCGAGCTGCATGCAACCCGTCTGTTCTCCGACGTCCTGACGCCGCTTTGCGGCAAGCGCTACAAGGACAAGCTCAGGACCCTCGACGATCTAAAGCGCGTGCCGTTCATCGACATGACCTACGATCCCGAATGGGCGATCTGGCTGCGCGCCGTGGGCATGGGCGACTTCAAGCCCAAGCGCGTGCTCACCTTCGATTCGACCATGATCGCCGTGGAAGCGGCAATGGAAGGAGCCGGCGTGGCCGTCGGACCGCCCCAGCTTTTCCGCGAGGAGCTGGCCTCGGGGCGGCTGTTCCAGCCCTTTCCGCAGATCGTCGACTCGGGCAAGGCGTGGTGGTTCGTGTGTCCGCCGGCCTCGGTCAACCGGCCGAAAACCCGCGCGTTCGAGGAGTGGCTGATCGAGGAGCTCAGCGCACCACAGACGCGGTCTGGCCGAACGGCCCTTGTCGCGAGCGGGCGTCGCTGATCCCAGCCGTCGCATCGACCGCCCGCGCGCGGATTGTTGCTGGACCGAGAGAAATTCGGCCTGCACCGTGCGTCCTGGCGAAAGTGGCCGGCTCGAGAGTGCAGGTCATGCCGCCTTCTCGAGGCACATCGTGATTTTGTGGTCATTCCGGGTGATCCAATAGTAAATGTCAGTCATGCCGGGTGCCGGCTCGGCTCGACCTAAGAGAAAAACTAAGGGAGGACGCAGTTTGCTGAAGTGGCTCCGTGGCGCCCCCCAAGCGGCTCCGGCCGCGACGCGGGGATCGATCGAAATTCGCCGCCCCTGGGCACGCCGGTCGTTGGAGACGCCTGAACGAGCGGGCGGCTTTTTCGTGCTCACCAACACGGGTCAGGAACCGGATCGGCTGGCCGGGGCCAGCAGCCCGGCGGCCGAGAAGGTCGAGATCCATGCCATCAAGGTAGTGGGCGGCGACATCGGCATGCGCCCGCGCTGCGACGGCCTTGCCCTTCCCGCCGGCGTCACGCTTACGCTCCAGCCGCGCGGCTATCACCTGCTCCTGATCGGTGTCAGGACACCGCCGATCCCGGGTGACGGCCTGCCCGTTACGCTGATTTTTGACAAGACCGGCAGCATCGACGTCGAGCTCCTGGTCGAGGCGCCGGGGCCGGTCGGCGCGGAAGTCCTGGTCGAGGAGCGTCAGCGCGGATAGCGGTGCTGTCCGCCGAACGCGTCCTCGATCAATAGCGCGCCGGGATCGTCGCCGAGGTAGCTCGGGCCGATCGGCACCTTGCCATGGCCGCCCGGTACGTCGAGCACATAGGTCGGCTGGGCGAGGCCCGACAGCCGGCCACGCAGCGCCTTCATCAGCGCCTGTCCGCGCTCGACCGATACCCGGAAATGGCCGGTGCCGCGCACCAGGTCGGGATGATGCAGGTAGTAGGGCTTCACCCGCGCCATCACGAGGGCGCGCATGAGCTGGTCGAGGGTTTCGACCTCGTCGTTGACGCCGGCCAGCAGCACCGTCTGGCCCATCAGCGGAATGCCGGCATCGGCCAGCCGTGCCAGCGCCGCGCGCGTCGCGGGGCTGAGTTCGCGGGCATGATTGCAGTGCACGCCGAACCACAGCGTGGCGCGCCGGGGTTTCAGCGCCGCCACCAGCTCGCCGGTTACCCTGTCGGGATCGACGATCGGCACGCGGCTGTGGATGCGGATCACGCCGAGGTGCCCGATGGCGTCGAGGTTGGCTAAAAGCTCGGCCAGGCGGCGGGGCGCCAGCATCAGCGGATCGCCGCCGGTCAGGATCACTTCCCAGATTTCCGGACGTTCGCGGATATAGGCGAGGGCGGCCAAAAGCTCGGCGGCCGACAGTGCCTCGCCGCCGGGCCCGACCTTTTCGCGACGGAAGCAGAAGCGGCAATAGACCGGGCAGACGTGCAGCGGCTTCAGCAGCACCCGGTCGGGATAGCGATGCACGATACCCTTGACCGGCGAGCGCGCTTCGTCGCCGATCGGGTCTAAAAGCTCCTCGGGCGACAGTTCGGTCTCGGCGGCGCTGGGCACGAATTGGCGGGCGATGGGATCGTGCGCGGGGTCGCCGCGATCGATCAGCGCCAGCATCTCGGGCGTGATGGCGATCGCCATCGATTGGGCAGCCGCCGCCAGGCGCGGGTCGGGCGTCAGCAGCCCTTCGCGTTCCAGGGCTTCGAGCGTGCGCAAGGTTTGCATGGCGGCGCTCAATAGCTTGAAACGCAGCTTCCAACCAGTTCGGAAAACCACCATCATTCGGGCCGAAAAAGGGCGGGCTGGGAGGATACCGATGGCTGTGGGGCGACGTCCCATGTTCGGCGAGCAGCAGCGCTTCATGCTATTCCTGATCGCACCCGCCGCGCTGCTCCTGGGGTTGTTCCAGGTCCTGCCGATCGCGATCGGCGCCAATGCCAGCTTCCGCGACTGGGCGCTCTACAATCCCAAGAAGACCTGGGTCGGGCTCGACCACTACCGGTCGGTGATCACGGATCCCGCCTTCCTCGAAGTCGTCCTGCCCAACACCTTTATCTTCATGGTGCTGAGCGTGGCGGGCGCGCTGGCGCTGGGCCTCGCGCTGGCGCTGCTGCTCAACCGGCCGTTCCGCGGCCAGAAGATCGTGCAGACCGTGCTGCTGGTCCCGCTGATGGTGGCGCCGGTGATCGCCGCCATCATGATGCGCTGGATGTTCAACGACCAGTTCGGGATCGTGAACGCCGTGCTCGAAGGGCTGGGGCTGGAGGGCCAGCCGTGGCTGGTCGAACGCTGGAGTGCCTTTGGCATCATCGTGCTGACCGACATCTGGCTGTGGACGCCCTGGTTCACCCTGCTCCTGCTGGCCGGCCTGCAGAGCCTGCCCAAGGAGCCGTTCGAGGCCGCGGCGATCGACGGCACCTCGACCTGGCGCGTGTTCAGCCACCTCACCCTGCCGATGCTGCGGCCGGTGATCGTGGTCTGCGTCGTGATCCGCGCCATCGACGCCTTCCGCACCTTCGACATCGTGTGGACGCTGACCGGCGGCGGGCCCGGTCGGTCGACCGAGCTGTTCAGCCTCTACGCCTACGTGCTGGCCTTCCTCAGCCTGGATCTCGGCCGCGGCTCCGCGGCGGCGATCATTGGCGCTCTCATCATCCTGGTGGTCGGTGTGGGGCTCTATCGCCTCGTCGACCGCATCACCAAGGCCTGAGCCGATGGCGATGGTCCGCCAGCCGCTGATGTTCGCCCGCCTGCCGGCCGGGGCGCGGCGCGCGTTGTTCGCGCTGGCCCTCGCCGGCGCCTGCTTCGCCTTCGCCTTTCCCGTGCTGTGGCTGATCCTGACGTCGCTGCGGCCCGAATCGGGCGTCTACTACGTCCATCGCGGCACCGAGTTCACACTCGGGAACTTCGCCGAGGTGCTGCTCGACGACCGGTTGGTCCAGGCCTTCGTCAATTCGGCGCTGATTTCCACGCTGGCGACCTTCTTCTCGCTGCTGGTGACGGTCTCGAGCGGCTACATGCTGTCGCGCTTTCGCGGGCCGGCCTCGCGCACCTGGTTCGGCACCATCTACGTGTTCCGTTGCGTGCCCTACATCTCGTGGGTGCTGCCGCTCTATTTCGTGGCCCAGAGCTGGGGCATCTACGACACCTATGTCGGGCTCCTACTGCCGCACATCGCGGTGCATATCTGCTTCTTCTCCTGGCTGATGAAGGGCTTCTTCGACGGCATCGACCCGTCGATGGAACATGCCGCCCTGATCGACGGCTGCACCCGTTGGGGCGCGTTCGTGCGGGTCGCCCTGCCGTCGGCCATCCCGGCGATCTCGGCGTTGGCAGTGCTATGCTGGCTGTTCACCTGGAACGAGTTCCTGTTCGCCTTGATCCTGACGGGCAACCGCGTCCCCGTGATCACCGTGGTGATGGCGCAGTTCGTCACCGAAATGGGCTTGCGCTGGAACCTGATGGCCGCGACCGCGGTCCTGGCGCTGGTGCCGGCCTTCCTGCTGGCGCTGTTCGGCCAGAAGTACGTGATCCGCGGCTTGCGGATCTAAGAAGACGACAATCACAGAGGAGGACACGATATGGACAAGACGAGACGAAGGGCATTAACCACCATGGTGGCCGCGGCCGGCCTGCTCGCCGCCGGCGGCGCCAGCGCACAGGCGGTCAAGGAACTGCGCATCGGCTACCAGCCGAGCCCCATTCAAGACGCGTCGATCGCCATGTTCGAGACCTGGGGCGCCAAGAACGGCATCAAGATCGTCAAGGTGCCGAATTCCTACGGCGTTTACGTCGAGAAGATGACGGCGTCGCTCACCTCGAATTCCGACCAGTATGACGTGATCTGGCACAACGACGACTGGGGCCAGCTGTGGGCCCACCTGCTCGAGCCGACCGACGACATCCCGGGACTGCAGTTCGCCGA
>DASZFP010000069.1:0-23931 GCA_035939615.1 Burkholderiaceae bacterium
CCTTATATCACGCGTTAAGATTCTCGACCATGCATAGGTCGTGGGATCTCGGCGTCAATGCAATGTAAGCGCATGCCGACCGTGTCCCCATTCAAGTGCCATTTACATAGACCACCGTGAAATACCTCATGTGATATGCAATTCTCCTGAGTGATGTGTGACTCGCCTCGTCCGATATTCGAATCAACTTAGACGCTAAAGCGCACTCAAACCCGACACCTCAAGGAAGATTTACTGTGCCGACGCACCCGCACGGTTGCTGCGTCGCGATCGTCGAGGGAACTTGAACGGCTGGACTCAACGTTCGGTTTGTGCTGCACGAGCGTTGCGCGCTGGTACTTCTACGTAGGCGCCGATCCTGCGCGTTCGCTGTCTTCGAGGATTAGGTCGACCATCAGGTCGTTGGCGAGCGCTTCGAGCGCCTCGCGCAACTCAGACGTGCCCAATTGCGCCGGAACCAGCAGACGCGCAGAGGCGCGCACCAGGCTTTCACCGGACATCGAGCCGCTGACGAAGTCGGTGACGAGTTCCTCGATGCTGACGCCGCGGCTCGCCAGTGCATGCGAGATGTCGCGCACCACTCCGGGCCGATCCTGGCCGACGACCTCCAGCCGCATCTTGCGGCCGTGCGCCTCGCCGGCTCGATCGGTCCCGCGGGTGACGACGATCCGCAGCCCGTGCGCTTCGAGCTCCCGCAACGCGACGAGCAAGGCTTCGACCTTGGCGGGTGCAACGTGTACGTGGACGATTCCGGCGAATTGGCCGGCCAGATTGGCCATCCGCGACTCGAGCCAGTTGCCGCCGAAGGCGGCCACTTTGTCCGATATCAGGTTGACCAGGCCCGGACGATCCGGGCCGACGATCGTCAGGATCAGCGAGGCCGGCATAAGCCATCCTCCGTCGGTTTGCCGCGATCGTAACGACACCGGCCTTCGTCTGCCAGGCCCTGAATTGTCTGAACCTCCTCGCCGCGCCGGTTGAGAATGCACCGAGTTGATCAACTTGACGATGAGCCCGGTTTTCGCGAGTCGAGGCTGTCGGTCGACCGAAGGGTGCAGCCGATTGAACTTTTTTCCAGCTGCCGGGAATTAACATCGGATGCTGGGGTGGGTCGGCATCCGTCGCGACGACGGGTTCCTTTTCGCTCCGTCGGGTTTCGCCGCGCTGCACGATGGCGGCGCTCCCGCCCGGCGCCTTTAAGGGTGCCCTCGAAGGGAACTCGGAGTACGCTGTGAGTGCCTAAACGCGATAGATAGGACCTGAATCGATTCAACTCGCCCCGTCGGGAGACTGCTGTGAAGAGGTACTCGGCTGTATTCGGAACGATGCTCGCGGCCGTCTTGCTGGCGGTCGCGCCGCGGCCAGCCGCCGCGTACGGCGGAGGATCATCCGGCGGCGGACACTCGGGTGGGGGTGGTGGACATGCCAGTTCGGGCGGACACGCTGGCTCGGGCTGGTCCGGGCACGGTGGCGGCTGGAGCGGCCACGGTGGAAGCTGGTCCGGCCGCGGCGGTGGCTGGCACCATCACGATCACGACGGTTGGTGGGGCGGCTGGGGCGTCGGATGGGGTTGGGGCTGGGGACCGTACTGGGGGGACCCCTGGGCGTGGGGATACGGCTACCCGTACTACGGGCCGTACTACGAGCCGGCCTATCCGATTTACGCCGATCCCCTGCCCTCGGCGCCACCGCCTCCGGCGTATTGGTACTACTGTCCGCCGGCCAAGGTGTACTACCCCTACGTGTCGCAGTGCCCGGTGCCCTGGGTGCGGGTGGCCCCCACCCCGCCGGGCTGAAACCGGCTGACGGGGACGCAAGTCCCCATTTGGGGGGCGCCGAAAAAAAGTACGATCTGCCCTCCCGTGTGCGGAAACCGCCGGTGCAATGATCTGGTTCAATGAGCTTTTGCGTGGCCCGGCCGCCAAACCCCCGGAGCACCCGTCGGACCGACCGCCTGCCTCCGTAGCGCACCGCGCGGTCGATCCGGATGTGGCGCGCGCTGCGCTGGCCGGCGCCACCGACGAGGAGCAGCAGCGGCGGCACGCCGAGGCGCTTGGTTGCGCGCTCGCTGCACTGCAAAAAGCGCCGCTGCCGGAAGACGGGCCCGCCGTGTGGTCGGCCGCCATATCGCACCTGGCCGACAAATCGGTCGCCCTGCAGTGGATCGAACGGCTCAGCGGAGACGGCTTTCTCGGCGAGGTCGCCGCCAACGGCCGTTTCGCAGAAGTGCGATTGGCCGCAGCCCAGCGGATCGAGGATCGCGCGGTGCTGCGGCAGCTGGCCCAGCTGAGCCGTGGCAAGGACAAGGGGGTGTTCCGGCGCTGCTCGGACGTTCTGAGGCAGGACCGGCAAGCGGCTGACCGGGCGCAGCGCACGGCGCAGCTGGAAGCGGACTTGCGTGAGCTGCTCGACCACGCGCCGCTGTCGGTCTCGTGTCTGCTGGATCTGCAGCGCGAGTTGCACGCGCTCGCCCACGGAAGCGAGGCCCCGCCGGCCCAATGCAACCTGCTGCTGGAGCAGGCCGAAGCGCGATTAAGACAGGAGTCGGAGGCGCGGCGCGCGCTGCAGGCTTGCCGCGCCGAGGCGGCCGAGTTACTGGCCCACTGCACCGCGGCTGAGGCGCCGACGCTTGCCGCCGACCAGCTCGACGCCTGGCGTGAACGGCTGTCGGGCCTGGCGCAGGTCCATGCGGGCCTTCCGCAATGGCTGGCCAGCAAGGCCTCTTACCAGGCGCTGGAGTCATCGCTGCGCCAGGCGGAGTCGCGCCTGGCAGCACTCGGATCGGAGCGGGAGCGGGAGCAGGAGCGGGCCGCTGCGCAGGAGCGGGCCGCTGCGCCGGAGCTGCTGGCGCCGGTGGTCGAGACGGCCCCCAAGCCACAAACGGCCGCCAAGCCGCAGGCCGATCTGGCGGCGGTGCGCGCCCAGCTGGAGCGTTTGGAGCAGGCGCTCGAGCAGGGACATGTGGCTGAAGCCGACACGGCCGCCAAGCAGATCAAAGCGCTTGGCGCCTTGCACGGCCCGCTGGCGGCGCGGCTGCAGCGCGCCCAGGCGCGGCTGGCCGAATTGAGCGACTGGGCAAAATGGGGCGCGCAGAAAAAGCGCGAGTACTTGATCGCCGCCGCGCAAGACCTGCTCACGGGCAGCTACGACATAGAGCACCTTACCCGGGCCGTGCCCGCGCTGCGCGAGGAATGGAAGCGGCTCAATGGTCAGCCCACGCAGGCCGAGTGGGGACGCTTCGATGCCGCGCTAGAGAAGGCCTACCGGCCGGTGGCCGCGCATCGCGCCGAAGAGGCGGCACGACGATCGAAGGCGCGCGCGGACAAGGAGGCGCTGTGCGCAGAGTGGGAGGCGGCCGCGGCGGCGATCGACTGGGAGCGCGTCGACCATACGGCAGTCGAAGTGCAGCGCCAGCAGTTCCAGGACCGCTGGCGCGGCGCGCCGTTCGCGGGGTTTCGGGATGAACGCGCCTTGCGCAAACGCTTCGAAAAGACGCTCGGCGAAGTCGCCCAGCGTCTGGCGGCGGCGCGCACAGCGGAGATCGGCCGGCGCGAGCAACTGATCGCCACAGTGGAGGCGCTGCGCGAGGCGCCCGACCTGCGCGGCGCCATCAGCGAGGCCCGCACGCTGCAGCAGCGATGGCGCGACGAGGCCGGCCCGCTGCGGCTGACCCGCTTCGAGGAACAGAAACTGTGGCAACGCTTCCGCAAGGCCTGCGACGCCGTGTTCGCGCGCCGCGATGCCGAGCGCGCCGAGCAGGTGGCGCAACGGGAAAAACGAGCGCACACGCGCGCGGCGCTGCTGGATGGGTTGGCCGCCGCGTTGTCCGCAACGGATGCGGCCCAGATCAAGCGTGCGCTGGCGCAGTTCCGCACCGACTGGGATGCCAGCCGCACCGGCCGCGGCGAAGCAACCGACGCGCTGGACCAGCGGGCGCGCGCTTTGCAGCAGCAGGCGCAGCGCCGGATCGACGAGGTGCAGCGGCAGGCCTATCGCGAGCGCCTCGAACAGATGGCACAGCGGGCCGCCCCGGCCGACGGTGTAGACGCCGAAGCGCTCGCCGCTGGCCGCAAGGAGCGCGAAGAGCTGCTGATCGACCTGGAGATCGCGCTGGATCTGCCCACGCCCGAAGCCTTCGCGGCGGCGCGCCGGCGCCGTCAGCTCGAGCGCCTGCAGGTGCGCTTTCGCGGCGACCACCTGCAACCGCCGCGGGCGGAGGATCTGCTGGCCCGGCTGTACGCAGCCCCGGCGCAGGCAGATGTGGATATGGACGCCCGCGTCGCCGCCGTGGTGCGCAGGCTGGTCGAGCAAGGCGCGGCCGCCACCAAATGATGCACCCGCGATCTGCTGCCGGCGCAGGCGCGCGTTACACGCCGAGCAGCCGGTTCAGCAGGATCAAAAGGCTCGCGTCCTTGCTCTCTTCGTACATCCCGCCGACCAGGGCCGAGTCGTAAAGCTCGCGCAGCCGGTGCAGGCTGCCGTGCGCGCCCTCGCGCGGGGGCGCGCCCCCGGCCAGCAGATTGCGCAGCACCTGCGCCTCGCGCTTAAGGGCGGCCGCCATGTTCGGGTCGCGCTGCGCAAACCGGTCGGCCAGCCGCGTCACGGACGCTTCCACCTCGCGCATCGCCTCCAGGTCAAGTTCCGATTCGGCGCGCGGCTGCTCGGGGGTGCTGGCCATCGGTTTCCTTCCCACTGCCTGAGTCCCTGCAGTCCAAGTGTACCGGCTGACGGGCCCGGCTTCGGCCGCACTGCGGCATCATGCGACCATGGCCCTGGGCGCAACGGTTTACACCTTCGACATCGACCTGGCCGATGCCGATCGCCACGTCTACGAGCGCCTGAACCTGCGGGTCGCCTGCCACCCCTCGGAAGCGCCGGACTTCCTGGCAACGCGCGTGCTGGCGTACTGCCGGGAGCACGCGCCAGGAATCGGTTTTTCGCCGGGGCTGTCGACCCCGGACGAGCCGGCCATTCACGTGCGCGACGCCACCGGAGCGCTGTTGGCCTGGGTCGACATCGGCGTGCCCGACGCGGCCCGGGTGCATCGGGCCAGCAAGGCAGCCCCGCGCGTGGCCGTCTACACGCACAAGCCCGCCGAGCAGCTGCGCAAGGCCCTGGCCGGCGAACCCATTCACCGCTCCGAAGCGCTGACGCTGATCGAGGTCGACCGCGGGCTGCTCGCCGAATGGACCGCCCTTCTGCAGCGGCGCATGAAACTCGCGGTGTCGTTCAGCGGTGGCGAGGTCTATCTCGCCTTCGGCGAGCGCACCCTCACGGGAGCGCTCAGGCCGATTGCGCTCACGCCTTGATCAGGTCGGCCACCACGCGCAGCAGCTCGTCGCGCTTGAAAGGCTTCACCAGCGTTCGCCGGGCTCCGAGCGCGATAGCGGCCCGCGCGTCCATCCCGTGCCCCGAGTCGAAAAGACCCGAGATCGCGATGATCGGGACGTCGGGACATCGCCATTTCAACTGGGCGATTACGAGAGCGCCATCAATTCCGGGCATCTGGATGTCCGTCACCACCAGCGCCGGTGTCGCGACCTTCGCCGCCGCCAGCCCGGCGCCGCCGTCCGCAGCCGTCCGCACGCAGTAACCGGCCCCCTCCAACCAGTCCGACAGGGCTTCGCGCATGATCGCGTCGTCTTCAATGACGAGGATGTCAGTAGTCGTTGCCATATTCGATCCGTCGCGGCGCCAGAGGCGCGCACTGCGCCCGCGCGCCGCCCCGCTTGCGGCGACCGCTCCGCACCTGCATTTGACGCGGCGCGGATTGCGGGTGGGTTTACGGCAGCGTCCGATGAGTCACACCTGCAACCGAACAAGGGTGAACCTTTCGCCCGGAGCGGCACACTGACCTGGAGTTCGGCCGTTTCGTCGCGCTTACGGCGCGGTCAAAGCGGTCGCTGCGGCTTTGGTCCGATGGCCGCCATCACGAAGTCGATGAAGGCACGCACCTTCGCGGCAGGCAAGTGCCGCGAGGGATACAGCGCATACAGGGGCAGTCGCTCGTCGGGCCAATCCGGGAACAGGTCGACGAGCTGGCCGCGATCAAGTTGCTCCTGTATCCCCAGCGCCTTGATCTGAGCCACGCCGACGCCGGCGAGGCACGTGCCGAGGATCGTGCCGACCTCGGTCAGCATGAGTCGCCCGGAAGTGGGCACCTTGAGCAGTTTTCGGCCGCGCTGGAACTCCCATGCATAGGGCTGCCCGGTCACCGGGTTGCGCACCTGGATGCACACGTGGTTCACCAGCTCCGCCGGTCTGGCAGGTCGCCCATGTCGTTTCAGATAGTCGGGCGTCGCCACCGTGACCATGCGGGTGTCGATCAGCTTGCGCGCGACCAGCGATGACGACGGCGGCTCGCCGAAGCGAACCGCGATGTCGAATCCTTCGGCGACGAGGTCGCCCAGTTGATCGCGCGCGATCAGTTCGAGCGACAGCTCCGGGTAAAGATCCAGGAACCGGCGGATATGGGGAGAGAGCAACAGGCGGGAAGTAAACGCGTCCGTGTTGACGCGCAAACGGCCCCGCACGGAGCCGGATGAACCGGCCGCCACCGTCACGGCATCTTCGATTCCGAGCACCAACGGGTTGATGTTGGTGTAGAGGAGCCGACCTTCGTCCGTGAGATTCAAGGAGCGCGTGGTTCGGTCCAGCAGCCGCACGCCGATGCGCCCTTCGAGGCGCGCGACCGCGCGACTGACTCCCGAAGGCGTCAGGCCGAGGGCTTCGGCAGCCCTGGCGAAGCTGCCCGCTTCGACGACCGCCGCCAGCACGCCGACATTGGAAAGAAGTCGTCCGTTCAGGGCCATGGTGGATCAGTGATTTGATGTCATGAATGATATGCCACCAGGTCGCTTTACTCAACAGCCCGCCCTTTCTACCATTCGTTCCATTCCATTCCAATTGAGGCATGTTTGTCATGTATGCCATTACCGGTATCACCGGCAAGGTCGGCGGCGGGGTCGCGCGCACCTTGCTGAGCGCGGGCCAGCCCGTGCGCGCGGTCGTCCGCAATGCGGACCGGGGCAGGTCCTGGTCCGATCTGGGCTGCGAGGTCGCGATGGCCGAAATGGAGGATGGCGAGGCGCTGACCCGTGCCTTCTCCGGCTGCAAGGGTGTTTTCGTACTCCCCCCTCCGATCTTCGATCCGCAACCCGGGTTCCCGGAGGCCAGGGCCGTCATCCGCGCCGTGCATCAAGCGCTCGCTGCGACCCGTCCCGCCAGGACCGTCTGTCTGTCGACCATCGGTGCGCAGGCCGTGGAGTCGAACCTGCTGAGCCAGCGCACGCTGATGGAAGAAACGCTCTCGACGCTGCCCCTGGCCGTCACGTTCCTGCGGCCTGCCTGGTTCATGGAAAACGTGAGCTGGGACATTGCCGAGGCCCGCGAGCAAGGCGTCCTGTCCTGTTTCCTGCAGCCCCTCGACAAGGCGCTCCCGATGGTCGCCACCGCCGACGTCGGCCGGGTCGCGGCCGATCTGCTGCTGCACGACTGGACGGGCCGGCGCGTGGTGGAACTCGAGGGCCCGGAGTGGGTGAGTCAGAACATGATCGCAGCAGAGCTCTCCAGAGCGCTGCATCGTCCGGTTCGCGCGCAGGCCGTTCCCCGCGAGCGGTGGGGCGCGATCTTTCGCGCCCAGGGAATGCGTGATCCGATTCCGCGCATCCAGATGCTCGACGGATTCAACGAAGGTTGGATCCGGTTCGAGGGGGGTGAGGCGTCCCGCGTCAAAGGCAAGGTGCAACTCGCGGCCGTCATCCGCGAGCTCGTGGGCTGAGCTGCCCGGGGACGCCGTGCCCTATGCGGCATCCCCGGCGCCATAGCCGCACCGTCGCAGCTGCGTTTACTGGCGTCGCGCGAACGAAACCGTATAGGCGCCGGCCCGAACGATGGGCAGGAGATCGTCCGAGAGCTCGATGCCGTCCGTCAGTTGCGTTGGCATGAACAGCAACTTCTTCTGAGCGGCCAGACTGTCCGCCACTGGCTTGTTCAGCGTCAGCACGCCCAGCTCCACCACTTTACGGGTGTCAGGCCACGGTTGGCTCGGGTCCTTGGTTTGATCGCCTGGCTCGGCCAGCTGGGCTTTCAAATGAAACACCACCGGCTTTTTCGCAATGCGCTTGGGCAGATCGTCCACCAGGAAATTCGGGGCCTGCTTGTCGGCCTCCGCCGGCGTCAGGTGCACCACCTTCTCCGGCGCCATGATGTAGCGCACCGGCTGCTTTTTCCCGTCCTTTGCAACGAAGATGAACGCGTCGATGCCGTAGTACACCTCGTCCGCAAAACTGTCCGGCGTCGAGATGGTGCCAAACGCCTTCGGTGCGCTCGGGTGGCTGGCCATGAACTGATCGAATTTGGTCGGCTTGGGCGCATTGGGTGGACTTGCGCTGATGGCCAGCAGCAGATCCCGGAACTCCTCCCCGGTGGCGATCGGGAAGAACTTCAGCGAGTTGATGACCATGTCGGTGTCGGTTCCGCCCGGCAGGTGAAACTTGATCGCCATGCCATGCGGATTGGCGCCGCCGGAGCCGTCCGGGACATCCGGCAGGCCTCCGGAGTCGGAGAAGCGCACCGTCACCGGGATCGCGCGGCCATCGAACAGCACGGCGCGGCTGAGCTGCGCCGCCCCGGGCGAGGCCTTGAAACTGCCCTCTGCCACGACTCCCTTTGCGTGGTTGGCGCGGAAGCCAGGATGAACGCCGTACACCTTGTTCAGCGCATCCACGATCTGCGTCGTGACCGGCGTATCGTCCGCCGCGACCGAAGCGGAAACGACGAGCGCCAAGGCCGAAGTCAGGGACCTTGCAAAGAGCTTCCTCGCCATCGCCATGGATTCCTCCCGGGTTGTCGTTTGGTGCCGTGATTTGCAGTCTGTCACAGTTTCCAACGGGCCCGTGATGCGCAGGTCGCCACATTGTCTCCGTGGCGCGACGCGCGAAAGGGGTGATCGGCGGGCCGGGATCCTCGCCCGTTTCGCTGCGGCCGGGTTGGCGCATCAGCGTCCGCGCTGACCCTTTTCGACCATATCGCTCACCAGCGCATCGATGCCGCGCCGCCAGGAATCATCCGTGTTGCCGCGGATGTCGACTGACTTTTGAAGCACGACCGCCCCGGTTGCAACGTCTTCGACGCGGATGTTGATGTTCAGGATCAGGTTGCTGACTTTCTGCACCCAGCCGAGCAGCACGCGGTCGGCTTTCAGCGCCCTGCCGATATCCAGCTCGCAGCCGTTGCAATCACGCAGGTTCTGCCGGGCGCGCAGTTCGTCGATCATCGGCTGAGCCGCAGCCGAGTCCAGGACCCGGTACAAGCCCCTGGACTGAAGTTCGGAGCGAAGCCGGGTGGTGATGACGTCGAGGCGCCCGTACTCGGCGGTCGCCGGTGCGAGCTCGTGCTGCTCGTCGATCAGTTCGAACGGCATCACAGCGATGCTGGGCAATTCGGCGGCAGCCGCAGCAATCGGCATGCAGGCCAACGCCAGAACGATCCGCCACAGCATGCCGCACCGCGGCTTGCGCATGCCCGCCGCCGAAAACAGCCCGCCGACGAGTGCCTCGCCCGATGGCGTCTGCGCGCAGGTCACGCCGCCCTGCGCAGAAAGACGTGGGTCGCACGTTCGCCCGCGACAGACCGGACGCAGTCATAGCCCAGGGCACGCAGGTCGATGCCGTTCAACAGATGCTCGCCCGCACCAAGCAAGACGGGTCGGATGGCCAGATGCAGCTCGTCGATCAGCCCGGCGCGCAGATACTGCCGGATGGTGGAAACGCCGCCTCCGATCCGGATATCGCGGCCGCCCGCTGCAGCTTTCGCCTGCTCCAAGGCAGCGTGAATGCCCTCGGTGACGAAGCGAAACTCGGTGCCCCCCGCCATGCTGAGCGGCGACCGTGCGTGATGGGTCAGCACGAACACCGGCGTGTGATAGGGCGGCTCGTCGCCCCACCAGCCCTTCCAGCTGTCGTCCGGCCACGGACCCCGAACGGGACCGAACATGTTGCGCCCGAGTATCCAGGCTCCCAGCCCGGCAAGGCTTTGCTCCGCAATTCCGTTGTCGACCCCGCTCTCTCCGTCGTCCAGACCGTGCGTTCGGCGCCATAACCGCGTCTGGAAGAACCATTCCATCAACTCCGGACCCCTGACGCCGAGCGGATTCTGCAGATCCTGGTTCAGCCCGGCTCCGAAGCCGTCGATGGAAATCGCAAAGCTTTGGACCCGCAGTTTCGACATGACATCCCCTCGGCCGGATCAACCCGGGCGCCGCGCGGTCAGCAGCGGCTGGAAAAAGACCTCGTCGAGCCGTCGCGCCTGCGTGAACCCGGCCTCCTGCAGCAACTGCAACAGCCGCGCAACGCTGATCGCGTAGTAGCGGCTGCGGAAGACGCGGGTCTCGCACGGGCCCTCGTCCGGATCGCGCGTCAGGTACATGTGCAGGTCGTACTGGTCCCCGTCCCATTCCCACAGCTGGTAAGCGAGCAGCCGCGCGTCCGGCTCCACCCGCACGGCGTGCGGACGCAGGTCGGGGTTGCGGCGCTCGATGCGGGCGTAGTCGCGTACCGAGAAGATGGCAATGCCGCCGGGCCGCAGGCAGCGCAGGCAGCTGCGAAACGCCTGCACGATCTGGGTGTCGTCGAGCAGGTGCGGAACGCTGTTGTCGCAGGCCAGGACCGCGGCCAACGAGGCGTCCCCGGCCCTGTGCAGCTCTCGCAGGTCGTCCAGCCGGGTATCCGCCTGCAGGCCTCGGGCCGCCAGCTCCGTGCGCAGGCGCGCGATCGCGCCGGCGGAGATGTCGGAGGCCGTAACCCGGAATCCGCGCGCGAGCAAGCCCAAGGTCTGGGTGCCGATGCCACAGGAGGCATCCAGCACTTCATCCCCGGGCGCCACCCCCGCTTCCCACAGCAGACGGGCCAGGACTTCGCCCTGGCGCTCGATGGCGCCCTCCCAGTCCGCGAACATCAGGTGATAGAACGGTGCGAGGTGGTCGTAGAAGTCGGCCGTCATGGTTTGTCCGCGTAGACAGAATCCTCATAACCGCCAGGGACAATGCGTTGTGAGCCTCCCGGCTACATCTGTGACATTCGCGCTGCTGCCTGAAGCCGATCGGCGATCCCCCGTCCTTAGTCTGCCACACAGACGCCTGACACCCGGTCGTGTCGGCGGTTTCTATCGACGGGAGCCTGATGTTAAGTACCAGCTTGAAACGGCAAGCCGCAGTCTGCGCAGTGGCAGCGGCTACTTCGCTCGCGAACGTCCTGGCCGTGGTCGCCACATCCGCGGCCGAGACGACGGGTCCTTACCGCTCGCCCGGGAACACAAGGATCGGAAGCGCGAAATTCCGCAGCCTGCTGCTCGGTTGCAGCAGCGCCGTGGCCGTGTCGCTACTGAGGTCGCTGGTGCCGGAGCTGCAGCCGCTGCTCGAAGCCTCGGTGGATCGGTCCGCGTCCAAGCCTGCGATGGTCGCCCTCGATACCAAATAAACGGCCGATTGAATCGGCCCGAGTCCTTCTTTGCACTGAGCTGCGGGGCGTCAGTCCGACGCGTAGATGTCCCGGTCCTTCGTTTCGGGCAGGAACAGCGTTCCGATCACGAACGTCATGCCGGCCACGATGATCGGGTACCACAGTCCCGAGTAGATGTTGCCGGTGGCCGCCACGATGGCGAACGAGGTGGCCGGGAGAAATCCGCCGAACCAGCCGTTGCCGATGTGATACGGCAGCGACATCGAGGTGTAGCGGATCCGGGTCGGGAACAGCTCCACCAGCATCGCCGCGATCGGCCCGTACACCATCGTCACGTAGATCACCAGGATGGTCAGGATCAGGACCACCATCGGCTTGTTGATCTGCTCCGGATCGGCCTTGGCCGGGTAGCCGGCCGCCTTGATCGACTCGCTCAGGGTCTTCTTGAACTCATCGGCGGGCTTCTTGGCCGGATCGGCCTGAGCCGCAGCGGCGATGTCGGCGAACGAGACCGCCTTGTCGCCGAATTTGACCACCGTGGGCGAGCCCGCGGGCGCGGCCTCGTTGGTGTACAGCACCGCCGAGGTGGCGAGCGTGCTTTTGGCCACGTCGCACGGCGAGGTGAACTTGGCCGTGCCCACCGGGTTGAACTGGATCGAGCAGGTGGCCGGATCGGCCACCACCACGGCCGGGGCGGCGGCGTGCGCCGCCTCCAGCGCCGGGTTGGCGTAGTGCGTCAACCCCCGGAACAGCGGAAAGTAGGTCAGGCACGCCAGCAGGCACCCGGCCATGATGATCTTCTTGCGTCCGATCTTGTCCGACAGGGCCCCGAACACGATGAAAAAGGGCGTGCCGATCAGCAGCGAGGCCGCGATCATCAGGTTGGCAATGGGCCCGGGGACCTTGAGCGACTGGGTCAGGAAAAACAGCGCATAGAACTGCCCGCAGTACCACACCACTGCCTGCCCGGCCGTTCCCCCCAGCAGCGCCAGCACCACAATTTTCAAGTTGCTCAGGCGCCCGAACGACTCGGTCAGCGGCGCTTTGGAGGTTCTGCCGGCCGCCTTCATCCGCGCAAAGGCGGGCGACTCGGCCAGGCTCAACCGGATCCACACCGAGATGATCAACAGGAAAAACGACAGCAAAAACGGCAGCCGCCACCAGCCGCTGTTGGCAAAGGCGTCCTCGCCCACCCAGCTGCGCGTGCCCAGGATCACCAGCAGCGCCATGAAAAGGCCCACCGTGGCGGTGGTCTGGATCCACGACGTATAAAGGCCCCGCTTGCCGTGCGGGGCGTGCTCGGCCACGTAGGTGGCCGCCCCACCGTATTCACCGCCCAGCGCCAGCCCCTGCAGCAGCCGCAGCCCGATCAGGATCACCGGGGCGGCGACGCCCCAGGTCGCATAGCTGGGCAGCAGCCCCACCAGAAAGGTCGCGGTCCCCATGATCGTGATCGTGATCAGGAACGTGTACTTGCGGCCGATCATGTCCCCCAGGCGGCCGAACACGATCGCCCCGAACGGGCGCACCGCGAAGCCGGCCGCGAAGGCCAGCAGCGTCATGATGAATTGCGCCGTGGGCGTCAGCGGCGCGAAAAACTGCTTGCCCACGATCGCCGCCAGCGTGCCGAAAATGTAAAAGTCGTACCACTCGAACACCGTGCCGAGCGAAGAGGCGAAGATGACTTTGCGCTCTTCCCCGGTCATTGGCCGCCCGCTGGCCTCCGGCGGCCGTCGTGCGGCAATGCCGCCCGCTGTTGCAGTCATGCGCCTGTCCTCCTAAAGCGATACTCCAGTGCGCGCCCTCCCCGCCTCGTCCACGAGCGCAGAAGACCTGTTACTGCCGGCGATGGTTCGCTTCTAGTTCTGCTCGCCGGGTGGGGTCGTGGAGTCCGGGAATGGCCATACTCCGCGTTCAAACTTCAACATCAGCAGGCCGTTGTCCTGGCAGGTCGACCAGACCGTGCCGCGGTCGGCGTCAAGATGGACCTGCGCTGAGCACCAGTCAGGCCCGCCGGGAACAAAGTTGTTCCCGAGCGGGTGATTGGACCCGCCACTCAGCGTCGCTACCCCGGCAGGATAGAAATAGGCAATCTCTTTCGGCCGCCGTGGATTGCGGATGTCAAAGACGCGCAGACCCGAGTTGAACATGCCGCACGCTAAAGTCGTTGCGTTGTTGCGATTGTCGACAGAGCAGTAGTGGGTGCCGTAGGTGAAGATGGACAGCCCCACAAGATCGGGCAGCACGCTGGCACACTTACCCGCAGCGTTCATCTCCAAGACCAGCTCGGAGGTCAGCTTGGGCTTCGTTTCATCACTGATGTCCACGATGCGTGCCATGGGGAAGGGCGGAAAACCAGCCGCACACGCGCCCGACCATCCGGCGTAGAACAACCCTCCACTGCCTCCCTCATCCACATGGATTATGTATGGCTTGCCCCGGATGGTTACCGGGATGGTGTGCTGCGCAACGGACCCGTCCTTGAACAGAAACCTGCTGATCACCTTGATTTGTGGATTGGGAAGCCGTGCCTGCACCTCACTCGTATCCAAAATGACGAACCCGTTGGTCGGCGCCACATTCGGATTGGTCAGATCCGCTGCAGAGGCTGGAATGCTAGGAGCTACGCCATAGAGGCGATTGCCATCGTTACTGACGGAAAGGCCGTGTGCCGCCAGTCCAATCGTTTTCATGTCGAAGGTAGTTATGTATTTCGGCCTCGTCGGGTCGGTGAGGTCAACAGCGTGATAAGACCGGTGGGTCGTATCCCCGATGTAGTAGGTCAACCCGTCCGGCGCAAACGCGCCTTCGTGTCCGATCGGCGCGACCGCCGCCGGTGTCCCACCGTCGATGCCGGTGCCGACTGCGATGGAGGCCAGCAATTGCGGGGAACGGCAGTCCAGAGAAACATCGTAGACGTCCACCGCGGGCCCGCCGCCGCCGTTGGCGCCTTGATCCGCCACCAGCAGCTGGCGACGTTCGTTGACCTTCAGCGATTCCCATGGATCGAGCATCGCGGAGGTCTGCAGGTAGCCCGTCAGCTCCGGCTTTCTCGCGTCGGTCAGATCGACCACGCGTACGCCGTAGGTCACCGGATCGCGTGTCTTCGGACTCAGCGTTGGGGACTGCGAGCCGTAGTAGCCGCAGATGTGAAGCGGCTTGTCGCCCCGGTCGCCGTCCTCGCTATTGCCTAGCGCCTGCCTTCTCTCCTTGAATTCGGCCGTTTGCCAGTTACCGCCGTCGTTGCGGCTCTGGCCGATCAGCTTCAAATTGCAGTTGAAGCCCTGGAATCCCGCGGCTCGCAGTGGGGCGGGCACCTGGCCCTGCAGTCCCGTTTCGGGATTGTCCTCAGCGCCGCACACCGCCTTGGGTACAGTGCGTCCGATTCCACCTTCGTCCGACCCCTCATCCTCGGCCGCAAGCGCGAGCACGGTCCCGGCAACCGATACACACAACAGAGCCAAGGCCCCGGACCTGACCAACCTGGGCAAGCGGTCGTTCATCATCGTCCTCCTCCTGACCGACACGCCGACACCGCTCCGCGAGCATCGCGGGGCAGTGCCGGAACGTGCTCTTTCCTAGTTCTGCTGGCCCGGCGGTGTGGAGCTGTCCTCGAACGGCCACACCCCGTGCTCGAACTTCAGCATCAGCAGCCCGTTGTCCTGGCACGTGGTCCACAGCGTCCCCTGCCGGCCGTGGTCCTCCGAGACCCGCAGGTGCACCTGCGCCGAGCACCAGTCCGGGCCGCCCGGGACGAAATTGTTCGCGATCGGGTGGTTCGATCCGGGACTGACCGTCTTGGCTCCGGCCGGGTTGTAGTAGGCGATCTCCTTCGGGCGGCGCGGATTGCGGATGTCGAACACGCGGATGCCGGAGTTGAAGTAGCCGCAGGCCAGCGTCGTGGCGCGTCGCTTGTTGTCCACGCTGCAGTAGTGACTGCCGTAGGTGAAGATCGACAGGCCCACCAGGTCGGGCTGCACCTTGGCGCAGTTGGCCGGATTGTGAATTTCCAGCGCCAGCCGTGACACGATCTTCGGCTTGGTCTCATCGCGGATGTCGATGATGCGCGCCATCGGGAACGGAGGCAGACCCGCAGCGCAAGCGGCCGCCTGCTGGGCCGGGCTGGTGCCGCCACCGGAGCCGCCCTCGTCGACGAAGATCACATACGGATGGCCGTCGATCCTGACCGGAATCGTGTGCTGGGCCACCGAGCCATCCTTCCACAGCAACTGGCTGATCAGGTGTACCTGAGGGTTGGGCGCGCGCGACTGGATTTCGCTGAGGTCGTAGATCAGCAGCCCGTTGGTTGCCGGCTTGGTCGGGTCGGTCAAGGCGGCCGGCGTCGTGAATCCCAGCGAGACAAAGTAGCCGCGGTTGCCGTCCTCGCTGATCGACATGCCGTGCACGTTGGAGATCCCGGGGACCCAGGCCGTGATCAAGCTCGGGTGCGTCGGATCCGCGGTATCGACCGCGTAGTACTGGGCGTGGCGCAGATCGCCGCCGTAATAGGTCAGCCCGTCCGGCGCCCACGACCCTTCGTGACCGATGACCGGGTGCGCAAGGCCCGTGCTTCCATCGGCCTTGCCGACCGCCACCGTGGACAGCAGTTGCGGCGTGCGGCAATCTCCCGAGATGTCGTAGATGTCGATTTCGGGGCCGCCTCCGCCGTTGTGGCCGTTGTCCGCAGCCAGCAACTGGCGCCGCTCGTTGACCTTCAGCGACTCCCACGGATCCAGCATCGAGGTGGTCGTCAGGTAGCCGGTCGGGGTCGGCGAATCAGGATCGCTCACGTCGATCACCCGCGCGCCCAGGTGAGTCCGGTTGACCGTGCTGAACGACGTTCCGTGATAGGCGCAGGTGTGATGGTGCTCGTCCCGGAACTCGGTCGTCTGCCAGTTGGCGCCTTCGCCCCGGCTCTGACCGAGCAGCTGCAGGTTGCAGTTGAATCCCTGGAAACCGGCTGCGCGCAGCGCCGCCGGCACCTGGCCCTGCAGGCCGGTCTCGGGGTGATCGTCGGCACCACACGTGGCTTTGGGCACGGTGAGCGGAGCACCATCGTCATCGGACCCCTCGACCCCGGCTGCGGGAGCGATCACGACGGCAGCAACGCTCAGACACGACAGGATCAGAAGACCGGGCCTGATCCACTGTGGCAGGCGACCATTCATAGGTATCTCCTCCTTGTGGTTGCGACGGAGGCTACTCGGCACGGTCGCGCCGGTAAATGCGACTTAGGTCGAAGGAGCCCGCTTCTGAGGAGCCTTGCCGGTGACGTCGACCGGCTTCAACTCCTTGTCCCCCTCGCGGATTTCGTAGACGCGGTCGGCCGCGATCGGTCCGCTGAAGCGCTGCACCAGACCGCTGCCGGGCCACCGGATCTCCAACGCATCGATCGCGTTCGCCTTGCCGACCCCGATGTGCGGACGCAGGCTCGATGCACCGAAGCTGCCGCCGCTGTTGACGGTTCTGAAGATCTGGCGGGTCCGGCCATCCTCGGTCGTCTGCAAGCGGATACGCGCTCCAACCGCGAAGCGGTTGGCCTTGACCCCGATCAACCTTAGCTTGACCCAATGGTTGCCGTGTCCGGGATTCTTAAAAAGCGCGCTCCAGAACTTGTCGCTGGTGTAGGCGCCCCCTATGACTTCGAACACGTCCTGACTGCCGTCGTTGTCGATGTCCCCGAAAGCCACCGCGTGGCCCTTTTGCAGATGACCGAACCCTCCCGAGGTGGTCACGTTCTGGAAATATCGACCCTCATGATTGCGGAACATCTGGTGCGGCACGATGTTGGTCAGCGGCGCGGCGCCCGTGCCCGCGTAGAAGTCGAGCCACCCGTCGTTGTCCAGATCGCCGAAGTTGGCGCCCATCGTCAGCAGCAGCTGGTCCAGGTGCGCTTCGTGCGACACGTCGGTGAAGGTCCCGTCCCGGTTGTTGTGGTACAGGCGCGGGCGGTCTCCCACGGCCTTGTCCTTCTGGCCCAGGTACTCGCGGACGATGTTCGGCATCGTGGCCCAGTACCCGGATACGAAGATGTCGGGCCAGCCGTCGTTGTCGTAGTCGAAAAACCAGCAGGTGAAGCTCATGTTCGGCTCCGCGACGCCGGCCTGCGCGGTCACGTCGGCAAACTTCGGCGTCTTGCCGGGCACGCCGAGATTACGGAACAGGTGATTGGGCTTGCCCATCACCGACACGTACAGATCCTGCCAGCCGTCGTTGTCGTAATCGTCGGCACTGGCCCCCTTGATCATTCCGCTCAACTGGATGCCGGTGTCGGGCCCGACGTCGGTGAACGTGCCGTCGCCGTTGTTGATGTACAGCCGGAAAGTCCTGGCGTCCTGGGGCCAGGGCACCTTGTCGCGTACGATCTCGTTGCCGACGAACAGGTCGAGCAGGCCGTCGTTGTTGAAGTCGGCCCACACCGCCGTCTGGGTCGGGTAGTTGTTCAGCAACCCCGCCTGCGCCGTCACGTCCGTGAACGTGCCGTCACAGTTGTTACGCAGCAGCGAACTGGGAACCTGCCCCTTGTCGTGCAGCCAGGCGCCGCGCGGGATGAAGACGTCGATGCAGCCGTCGTTGTTGTAATCGACCTGGACCAGGTTCAGCCCCCCGGTGATGCCCTTCAGGCCCGCCTGCTCGGTCATCCGGGTGAACGTGCCATCGCCATTGTTATGGAAGTATTCGAGCTGCTCCTCGATCCCCATGTGCGAGATCATCAGGTCGAGGTGGCCGTCGTTGTCGAAGTCCTCCAGTATCACGCCGCCGGCGCGCCCGAAGACAGTCAGTCCGCGCGACCTTGCGACGTCCCGGAACAGCCCGATGTCGTAGTCCGACTTGAACGTTTCCGGCGGGATCAGCCAGGGCTTCGGAACCCCGTCCGGGTACTTCCCCAGCACCATGTACGAGATGTTCAGCAGCCAGCGATATACCAGGGCGTTTTCGGGATCGGTGGTCGGATCGGACAGCAGCTCGCCGTAACGCTTCGCGGCCTCGGCCGCTCCGAGCTGCTCCTTGTGCACGCCCTCGCTCTTCACCGGGAAGATGCACGAATCGGAGTTGTGGTTCCAGGTGCAGTTTTGCAGCTCGCCCAGGCGGAAATAAGCAAGCGCTTCGTCGGCCTTCAGCGTCTCGATATCGCTGGTCGGCAGCGACTTGCCGTAGTCGACCAGGAGCTTGTCCAGCAGCGCGATGGCCGCCTCGGACGCGCCGCCGTACACATACTGCTGCGCCAGCTCGCGCTGGGTGATCAGGCGCTTGATCGGGTCCGTCTGAGAATCGAGCTCGGATTTCAGGCTCGCGATCTTCTGTGGCTGCAGGTCCCAGGGATTGTCCCAGGCGCCCTCGTTCTGGGCGATCGCGGCGAGCGTCTTGACCATGTCGAAACGCTGCCGCGGCCACATCACCGCGGCGATCGCCACCACCACGGCGGCGATGCCGGCCAGGACCCGCCAGGCCGTCGGCGTTGCGAAAACTCGCGATCGCCCAAACGCCGCGCCGTCGCCGCCGGACTTGCCAATTCCTTGTGCAGGTTGCGGCTGCACCACGGATTGGCCGCGCGGCCTGGCGGCATCCGCACCAGCGGGTGATTTTCCGCGTCCACGACGGCCCATTGTCGATCCGGGTGGCTACCTGGTCGTTGGAGCGAAAGCAACATCCGCCCTCGCCAGGGCAAACGTCGCTTCAGCGGAACTGCTGGGCTGCGGAAGCGGATCCTGCACCTGCCCGGCGGCGATCGGTAGCGACAGGATCCTCAAGCCGATCGTCGTCAACAGCACCATCAGCACGAGCATTGGAAGCTGACTGCGGACACCCCGCTTTCCCTTCGGAAAAAGCTCCAGCGCCTGCACGTGCGCCAGATACACGCTGACGATATGGCCGAACAGGATCAGCCCGACCTGGGTGTGCCAGACGCCGTCAGCGAGCAGGATGATCGGTGCCGGGTACGAGTGCGCCGTGCCGAACAGGTTCCACCCGATGCCGAACGGGTCGGAGATCATGGTCAGGATCGCCGGCCCCTGGCCGACGAGCAGCGTGTAGTAATGGGTGACGTTATATACGAACGCGATCGGGATCAACGAGAAGGCGAATTGCAGCGCCAGGTCGCGCACGCTCCTGCCGCTTCCGGTGACGATCTTCATCAGCCACACGAACAGCAGGTAGATCGCGAGGTAGAGGAACGGCGAGGCCAGCAGCATCGCCCATTGCCAGTCATAGTAGATGTCGACGAAGAACAGGTAGGGCTGGGCGATGAGACGGCTCAACGGCGGGTAGATCCCTTTCCAGAACAGCAGCACCCAGGGGCGCGTCTCGTGCACGCCGTCGAATGCGGTCGAAGACAGCATGAAGAGGACGAACAGCAGCAGGCTGAAGTGATCGGCCGGCTCCTGCAGCAGCCCGATGAAGGGTTGTCGCACACGTATGCGGCCCGGCTCGCCGGGAGCCTGGCCGGGCTGGTACTCGAAAGGGGAGATCTTGCCGATCAGACGCAGGAACACGGAGAACAGCTCCGCCTGGCGGAACCATGCCTGCCGCCCGAACGCTGCCGCGCCGGCGATGTTGACGATGCTGTACACGACCAGGATCAGGCCGAGCGCCCGCGGGGGAGCCTGGCCGAACAGCTCGAGCCAGATGAAGCCCAGATAGAACGCCAGCGCGGGGTAATAGCCGAGCCATGGCGGATATCGGAGCCGGGGCCGGAAGGCGCCGGGACTGAGCCGCTCGATCCCGTCGCAGATCACGTGCCACGGGTTGATCAGCGCATACAGGTCGCCGATCAGCGCCGTCAGGTATGTGAACCCGAGCGTGAAAATGACCCAGAAGAAGGTCATGCTGAAATTGGCAAACGGATTCGCGGGCCCAACCAGGCCGGCAAGGATCGTTACCAGCAGCGCGAAAACGCTCAAGCCCCGCAAGACGCGCAGCGCCGCGCCGGTCGCCCTCGCGGCCGGAACGCCGATATCGATGGTTTGGAAATTGCGCGCCGCACCTTGCGCGGTGACGAAGTAGCCGACCACCAGGAATGACAGCACCAGCGCGGCCGACGCGGCGAACGCATACATCCAGAACGGAATCGGCAGGTTGTAGACCACCCCCATCGAATGCGCCAGAGCGCTGCCGGAACACAACAGCAGCATGGGCGCTGCCACGCCGCGAGCGACTTTCTCCATGGGACTCCGGATTCGAACGAGGCTATTGTGGATACACTTCCAGCGCGCCCAGCTCGGAGTGCGCCCTGTGCAGCTCTATGCCGAAGCGTCCGGTGCGGTCGGCGGTGAACTGCAGGCTCTCGATCTGCCCGGGTACGAGCTGCGCATGCAGGTCGTAGCCGTGAAGATGCAGCTCGTCGCGGCGGTCCGACCGGATGTTCAGCGTCACCCGTTCTCCCTGGTGGACCAGGAAAACTTCGGCGCCCGACCTGAGCTTGCCGCCATTGATCGTCAGTTCGAAGACATCGTCGCGGACGGGCGGACTCTGCACCGGCGCTGCAGCCGGCACGCCCATTGCCGCCGGTGCGGCGGCCTTGGCGCCGTCCCGCGCCGGTAGCTCGGTGCGCGCCGGCTTGAACAACGTCCACAGTCCGCCCACCACGACGAGCGCAAGGACCACGAAAGCAACCGGCTTCACCATCGCCCGCATTTTCTCCCATTGCGCACAAAACGAAGGCTCCGGCGACGCTGCCGCCGGAGCCTTCAGCCGAAACGATCGGCTCGTCGCCGGACCCTGGCCTGCCTGGTTAGTTCTGCTGACCCGGCGGCGTGGAGCTGTCCTCGAACGGCCACACCCCGTTTTCGAACTTCAGCGTCAACACCCCATTGTCCTGGCAGGTGGTCCACAACATCCCTTGCCGGCCATGATCCTCCGAAATCCGCAGGTGCACCTGCGCCGAGCACCAGTCGGGTCCGCCCGCAACCCAGCCCCCTGCGCGAAGGTGATTGGACCCGGGGCTGGCGGTGGTTGTTCCAGCAGGGTTGTAGTAGGCAATCTCCTTCGGGCGGCGCGGATTGCGGATATCGAACACGCGGATACCGGAATTGAAGTAACCGCAGGCCAATGTCGTCGCGTTGTGCTTGTTGTCCACGCTGCAGTAGTGACTGCCGTACGTGAAGATCGACAGGCCCACCAGGTCGGGCAGAACCTTGCTGCAGTTAGCGGGGTTGTGCACCTCGAGCGCCAGTCGCGACACGATCTTCGGCTTGCTCTCGTTGTGAATGTCGATGATCCGCGCCATCGGGAACGGTGGCATGCCGGCCGCGCACGCGGCCGCCTGCTGGACCGGGCCGCTCAGACCGCCGGCGCCAGCTTCATCGATGAAGATCACATACGGATGGCCGTCGATCCTGACCGGAATCGTGTGCTGCGCGACCGAGCCGTCCTTCCACAGCAACTTGCTGATCAGGTGGACTTGCGGATTCGGCATCCGAGCCTGGATCTCGCTCAGGTCATAGATCAACAGTCCGTTGTTCGCCGGCTTGGTCGGGTCCGTCAGGTCGGCCGGGGTTCCGCTCAGACCGCCGATCGATACGAAGTAGCCGCGTTTGCCGTCGTCGCTGATCGACATCCCATGCACGTTCGAGCCCGCGATCCCGGTGGTCCAGGACGTGATCAACGCCGGGTGGGTCGGATCGGCCGTGTCGACCGCGTAGTACTGGCCGCTGGCCTTTGCGCCGGACCCAGCAACCGTATACGCGAAACGCAGATCGCCGCCGTAGTACGTCAGCCCGTCCGGCGCCCACGAGCCTTCATGACCGATGACCGGGTGCGGCAGGCCTGTGCTGCCATCGGCCTTGCCGACCGCCACCGTCGCCAGCAGCTGCGGCGTGCGGCAATCGCCCGAGATGTCGTAGATGTCGACCTCGGGGCCGCCTCCGCCGTTGTGACCGTTGTCTGCACCGAGCAGCTGGCGCCGCTCGTTCACCTTCAGCGATTCCCACGGGTCCAGCATCGAGGTGGTCGTCAGGTAGCCGGTCGGGCTGGGGTCGCGCGGATCAGTGACGTCGAGCACCGGTACGCCCAGGTGGGTCCGGTTGGTCGTACTGAAGGA
The DNA here is from genome assembly GCA_035939615.1 of Burkholderiaceae bacterium. Lineage (GTDB taxonomy): Bacteria > Pseudomonadota > Gammaproteobacteria > Burkholderiales > Burkholderiaceae_F > VBCK01. Next base: position 22,498 of record DASZFP010000069.1, read on the forward strand.
CGTGCCGTGATAGGCGCAGATATGGTGGTGCTCGTCGCGGAATTCGGTCGTCTGCCAGTTGGCGCCATCGCCTCGACTCTGACCGACCAGCTGCAGGTTGCAGTTGAAGCCCTGGAAGCCGGCCGCGCGCAGCGCCGCCGGCACCTGGCCCTGCAGCGCGGTCTCGGGGTGATCATCCGCACCGCACGTGGCCTTGGGCACGGTGAGCGGAGCGGACGAATCGTCCTCCTGCTCGTCGCCGGAGGACCCGGCGCTGAAAAACGACAGCGCACCGCACGAAAACGCGATCAGCGCGAACTTAAGCGGGTTGGTATACCCGCCACGCAACAGGCCTCGTTTCATAGGTTTCTCCTTGCACTAGTTCTGCTGGCCGGGCGGCGTCGAGCTGTCCTCGAATGGCCACACGCGGTTTTCGAACTTCAGCGTCAACACGCCGTTGTCCTGGCATGTGGTCCACAGCATCCCCGTGCGCCCGTGTTCCTCGGAGATCCGCAGGTGCACCTGCGCCGAGCACCAATCCGGACCGCCTGCAACCCAACCCCCCGCGCGAAGGTGATTGGACCCGGGGCTGGCGGTGGTTGTCCCAGCAGGGTTGTAATAGGCGATCTCCTTCGGACGACGCGCATTGCGGATGTCGAACACGCGAATGCCCGAATTGAAGTAGCCGCAGGCCAAGGTCGTGGCGTGGCGCTTGTTGTCGACGCTGCAATAGTGACTGCCGTACGTGAAGATCGACAGGCCCACCAGGTCCGGCAGCACCTTGGCGCAGTTGGCCGGGTCGTGTGTTTCCAGCCCCAGCCGCGACACGATCCTCGGCCGGGTCTCGTCACAGATGTCGATGATCCGCGCCATCGGGTACGGGGGCATGCCAGCAGCGCACGCTGCCTGCCGCTGCGCCGCACTGCTGAAACCACCGGAGCCGGCCTCGTCGATGAAGATCACATAGGGTCTGCCGTCGATTCTGACCGGGATCGTGTGTTGCGCACCCGAGCCGTCCTTCCAGAGGAGCTGGCTCACCAGGCGCACCTGCGGATTCGGCACGCGCGCCTGAATCTGGCTCAAGTCGTAGATCAGCAGGCCGTTCGTGGCGGGCTGGTTCGGGTCGGTCAGCCCGGCTGCTCCTCCCGATGTTCCCAGGGATACAAAGTAGCCGCGCTTGCCGTCGTTGCTGATCGACATCCCGTGCACATTCGCGACCCCGGGGACCCACGCCGTGATCAGGCTCGGGTGCGTCGGATCGGTGGTATCGACCGCGTAATACTGGGCGTTGCGCAGGTCGCCGCCGTAATACGTGAGGCCGTCCGGCGCCCATGAGCCTTCGTGCCCAATCACGGGGTGCGCAAGACCCGTGCTGCCATCGGCCTTGCCCACTGCCACCGTCGCCAGCAGCTGCGGCGCGCGGCAATCGCCCGAGATGTCGTAGATGTCGACCTC
>DASZFP010000070.1:0-12466 GCA_035939615.1 Burkholderiaceae bacterium
TCGGAATCCCGCCGGGCGACGTCGCGATCGACTGGAATCAGGTGATCTTCAAGGGGCTCATCATCAAGGGCATCTACGGTCGTGAAATGTTCGAGACCTGGTACAAGATGATCGCGATGCTGCAGTCGGGCCTGGACATCACGCCGGTCATCACCCACCGGTTCGCGATCGACGACTACGCGGCCGGTTTCGAAGCGATGCTGTCGGGGCAGTCCGGCAAGATCATCCTGGACTGGACCGCCGCCTAGCGGCGCAGGCGCCTGTCCTACACCAAGGCTAGGGGCCACCCCGGCCGCCTTAGCGTTGGTGCAGGCGGGCTCTTAAATGCCGCTGATGATCTTCCTCATGTCGTCCAGAGAGAAGCCTCGCAGCGTCTCGGAACGCACGTTGCCCTGCGAGCCGAGCTTCAGCAGCGCCGCGGTGACCGCCTCGTCGGTGCCCTCGCTGACAACCACCATGTCGTAATGGCCAACCGTGTAATAGATGCCCTTGACGCTGACACCCGACTTTTCGGCCGTCGCCTTGAAGGCGGCGTAGCGATCGGGCGACTCCTTGATGCTGCGGATGCCCTGATCGGTGAAGTTCACGAGACTGATGAACGTTGCCATCTTGAACCTCCATCGTTGGATGACAAGTGTGCGGTAAGGCTACTCCCTTGAAATCCCGTGATTTCACGCTGGTTTGGGAATTAAGGGTCGCAACCGATGTCTAAACTTACCGGGTCTCAAGGTTTCCCCCTACCGGTTTCCTCGTACCGGTTCCCTTGTACCGATGACTCAGCGCAACGTCGGGGCAGGCGTTCTGAAGCGGGGTCTGCACCATCCGCAGACGCTCTCAGCGCGACCGCAGACGGCCAGTGCCGATCACCTGTTCTGGCAGACACCCGCCTACGACCGCTTCGAGCTTCTGCAGATCGACGAGACGTCGTGGCAGGCCCGGTTCACCGAGCACCAGCAGGCGCAGGCCGCTGGCGTGCTGGAGGCCGGGGGCCTGATCCTGCTGCCGCGCCTCGCATTCCCGCTCGACGATGCGGAGCGGCCGTTGCTGGGGCCGGAGTGCGTCAAGCGCGGAGCCAAGCACGTCAGTTTCGACCTCCGTACGGGCCGGTTGCGCGGCGCGTCCATCCGGACGGACCAGGGCGGCCCGCTGCACCAGATGCTGGAGCGCTATGCGCGCGCCTCGTTCGCGCTGGTTCGCGCCCTGTTGCCACACTATGTAGAGGCGCTCGAGGTCGCGCGCACGAGCTTTCGACCGATCGAGGCGTCCGGCCGAACGAGTTCCTGGCGCAAGGACGACCGCAGGCTGCACGTGGACGCATTTCCGTCCAGCCCCAACCAGGGTCGGCGCCTGTTGCGCGTGTTCAGCAACATCCATCCCGAGGGCAAGGACAGGGTCTGGAACATCGGCGAGCCGTTCGAGGCCGTGGCAAGGCGCTTTCAGCCAGGCTATTCGCGCCGCTGGGCCGGTTACGCCCGCCTGCTGCGCGCCGCCGGCATCACCCGCGGCCTGCGCACCGAGTACGACCAGATCATGCTTCGGCTGCACGACCGGATGAAGGCGGACCTCGGCTACCAGGCCGGCGCCGTGTCGACCCGCTTGAGGCTTCCGGCCGGATCGACCTGGATCGTTCAGACCGACGCGGTGTCGCACGCCGCCCTGTCCGGCCAGTTCATGCTGGAGCAGACGTTCCTGCTGCCGGTTGCCGCCATGCTCGATCCGGGCCGCTCGCCGCTACGGATTCTCGAGCGACTGGCCGGCCGGCGGCTCGCTTGAGACCGCCCCCGCTCAGGTCTTGAGCCGGTAGCCGGTCCGGAAAATCCAGACGACCACCGCAAGCCCCGCGGCGAAGAACCCCAGCGTCGCCGCCAGGCTGGTGCCGACGCTCACGTCGGAGTTGCCGTAAAAGCTCCAGCGAAACCCGCTGATCAGGTAGACGACCGGGTTGAACAGCGTCACGGTGCGCCACGCGGGCGGCAGCATGTCGATCGAATAGAACGCGCCGCCCAGGAAAGTGAGCGGCGTCATCACCAGCATCGGGATGAAAGCCAGCTGCTCGAAGCTGTTGGCCCAGATCCCGATGATGAAGCCGAACAGACTGAAGCTCGCCGCCGTCATCAGCAGGAAGGCGATCATCCATGCCGGGTGCGCAATCTGGATCGGTATGTAGAACCATGCCGTTGCCAGGATGATCAACCCCAGTGCGATCGACTTGGTGGTGGCCGCACCGACGTAGGCGAGCACGATCTCCAGCGGCGACACGGGCGCCGACAGGATCTCGTAGATGGTCCCGGTGAACTTCGGAAAATAGATGCCGAACGACGCGTTGGACAGGCTCTCGGTGAACAGGGTCAGCATGATCAGCCCGGGAACGATGAACGCGCCGTACGGCACGCCGTGCACCTCGGTCATCCGGCTGCCGATGGCGGCACCGAACACCACGAAGTACAGCGAGGTCGTGATCACCGGCGTGAGCAGGCTCTGCAGCAGAGTGCGCATCGCCCGCCCCATTTCGAGCCTGTAAATGGCCCAGACCCCGTGGCGGTTGAAGGCCAGGGCGCTCATTGCCGCACTCCCGGCCGTTCGGTCACCAGGCTGACGAAGATTTCCTCCAGCGAGCTCTGGCGCGTATTCAGGTCGTGGAATGCGATGCCGAGCTCGCCCATCCGCTTCAGCAGCGCGGGCACCCCGGTGCCTTCGTCTTCCGAGTCGAAGCGGTACTCGATCTCGCGGCCGCCATCCTTCAAAGCCAGTGCCCAGTCCGCCAGCGCCGCGGGGATCTGCACCATCGGCTGCTGAAGGTGCAGCGTCAGCTGCTTCTTGCCCAGCTTCTTCATCAGCTCGACCTTGTCTTCGACCAGGATCAGCTCGCCCTTGTGGATCACGCCGATGCGGTCGGCCATCTCCTCGGCTTCGTTGATGTAGTGGGTGGTCAGGATGATCGTGACGCCGGCCGCGCGCAGGCCGCGCACCAGGGCCCACATGTCGCGGCGCAACTCCACGTCTACGCCCGCGGTGGGCTCGTCGAGGAACAGGATCTGCGGCTCGTGCGACAAGGCCTTGGCGATCATCACGCGGCGCTTCATGCCGCCCGACAGCGTCATGATGCGGTCGCGTCGCTTGTCCCACAGCGACAGGTCGCGCAACAGCTTTTCGACGAAAGCCGGGTTGGGTGCGCGCCCGAACAGGCCGCGCGAGAAGCTCACGTTGGACCAGACCGACTCGAACGCGTAGATATTGAGCTCCTGCGGTACCAGGCCGATGGTCGACCGCGCGCCCCGGTAGTCGCGCACGATATCGGCCCCGTCGACCAGCACTGTGCCGCCGGACGGCGTGACGATGCCGCACACGATGTTGATCAGCGTCGTCTTGCCGGCCCCGTTGGGGCCGAGCAGCGCGAAGATCTCGCCTTTGCGGATCTGCAGATCGACGCCTTTGAGGGCCTGCAGACCTGACGCGTAGGTCTTGGTCAGGTTGGTGACGGAGATGATCGGCTGCATCGTTCGGATTATCGCAGGCCGCCGCCGCGCGGACGCGTCCGCGCGACTGCAATAGAAGCAGTTGACGACCTCAGTTCCCGCATTGATACTGGGCCCGGCAACCGGGGGAGCGCTTCATGGAGGTCGCCGCATCCGCGGGAACTCGTGCGCGCCGCTTGATCGAGATAGTCCGTACGACCGCGGTGGCGGCGCTCGCGTGCGCGGGCGCGGCAGCAGCGGACCCCCAAGCGCAGCCGCCGCCCGCCGGAGACTTCTTCCGCAGTCCGATGGTGGCCAGTGCCAAGCTATCGCCGGACGGAACCCATCTCGCGGTGACCGCGCTCGGTCCCAGCGGGCGTGTGGCGCTGATGGTCGCGGACTTGAACCAGCCGCTGCAGCTGCGCGGCCTGGCCGCCTTCGACCGGGCCGACGTCAGGAACTTCGCCTGGGTCAACAACCGGCGGCTGGTATACGACGTGCAAGATCTGCAGTCGGCGCGACAGCTCGGCAACGGGGGCTTGTTCGCGATCGACCTGGACGGGTCGCACTTCGAGCCGCTGATCGCCGCCGGGTTCGGCTACCAGCAGGAACAAACCGGCAGCCTCGTCAAATCCAAAGTCCTGCCGACCACGTACCTGTTCCACAGTTCGTTGCCCGGAGATACCGACGATGTCGTGGTCGCCGAATACGCCTTTCTGCAGTCGGATCCGTACAACCCGGATCACGTCCGGCTGGTTCGCCTGAATACGCGCACGCACCATCAACGTGACCTGGTTGAGAATCAGCCGCCCTGGGTTCATGAGTGGTTGCTCGACGGAGACGGCGAACCGCGCATCGCGATCTCGAAGCGCAAAAACATCCAGCGGGTTCACTATCGCGACAAAGGTTCGGCGAGCTGGAAGGTGCTGGATGAAAGGGACGCATTCGACCCCGCGGCCCTGGACCCGAGGTTCATCGGATTCGACGACCTTCTTTATGCCTTGGCGGCCGATGGCCTGTACGTGGCCGATCTGAAGCAGGCCGTGTTGCAGTGGACGCCGTTCCTGACGCTGAAGGGATTCAACTCGGTCGGCCGCTGGGAAGTCGACCGCAAGGCAAGAAAGCTGGTCGGCGTGCACTTCCTGATGGACGCGCCCGCCACCCGATGGATCGAACCGCGTATGGCCGAAGCGCAGAAGACGATCGACGCGGCCCTGCCCGGCACCACCAACTCGATCAGCTGCGGGGACTGCCTGTCGTCCAGGTTCTTGCTGGTCCGCGCCGCGTCGGACCGGCAGCCGACCCGGTTCCTGCTGTTCGACACCACGGCCAACAAGTTCTCGGGGCAGACGCCCGCGCGCCCGTGGATAGATGCGCGGCAGATGGGACACCGCGAATTCTTCCGCTTTCGCGCGCGTGACGGCATGGAAATCCCGGTCTATGTGACCCTGCCGCCGGGGCGGGAGAAGGACGAGCACTTGCCGCTGATCGTTCTGGTTCACGGCGGACCGTGGACCCGGGGAACGTCGTGGGAGTGGGATGCCGAGGCCCAATTCCTGGCCAGTCGCGGTTACGCGGTGCTTCAGCCGGAGTTTCGTGGCGGCACTGGCTTCGGCTACGAGCATTTCCGTGCCGGCTGGCACCAATGGGGCCTGGCGATGCAGGACGACCTGGCCGACGCGGCGCGCTGGGCCATCGCCGAGGGTTATGCCGACCCGGCACGGATCGCGATCGGGGGCACCAGTTACGGGGGGTACGCCACGCTGATGGGCCTGATCAAGGACCCGGACCTGTTCCGCTGCGGCTTCGAGTTCGCCGGGGTGACCGACATCGGTTTGCTGTACTCGATCAGCTGGAGCGACATCTCCGAGGAAGTGAAGCAATACGAATACCCGACCCTGATCGGGGACCCGGACAAGGACGCAGTTCAGATCGCCGAAACCTCGCCGCTGCAGAACGCGCAACGCCTGAAGCAGCCCCTGCTGATGGCCTATGGAGTGGAGGACCTCAGAGTACCGATCCGGCACGGCAGGAAGTTGCGCGACGCTTTGTCAAAGACAAACAAGAACGTCGAATGGATCGTGTACAGCGACGAAGGGCACGGGTTTCACCAGGCCGAGCATCAAATCGACTACTGGGAGCACGTGGAGGCCTTGCTGGACCGCTGTTTACACCCCGCGCCTGAGCGCCTGACATTTGACCATCCGTCGGATCGCGCCCTGCCTGCCGCCTCGCGTTGACCGTCGCTTCGTTCGCGGACGACGTGGGCCCGACTGCCGCATAAGCGATAGGCGCCGGCCGCCTTTCTCGGGGCGGTTGACGGGCGCGGGCCCCGCCTCGATACTGGAACGAACAAGGGGGAGAACACTGCGATGGCGGACATCGAATCCGCAAGGTGCGATGCTCGGCGTCTGGTCCGGATCGTGCGGACGACCGTGATCGCCGCGGTTGCGTGCGCGGCCGCCGCTGCGCCTCGCGCCGAAGGTCAGGCGCAGCGTCCGTCGGTCGAGGACTTCTTCCGCGATCCGATGGTGACCGATGCGAAGCTTTCCCCGGATGGGGACTATCTTGCGGTGACCGCGTTCGGACCGAGCGGGCGCGTGGCGCTGATGGTTGCCGACTTGAGCAAGCCGCTGCAGCTGCGCGGCCTGGCCGCGTTCGACCGGGCCGACGTGCGCCGATTCTTCTGGGTCAACAACCGGCGCCTGGTGTACGACGCGCATGATCTGCAGTCTTCGCGCGAGACCGGCAATGGTGGCCTGTTCGCGATCGACCTGGACGGGTCGCATTTCGAACGGCTGATCGCCGCCCAGTTCGCCTTCCAGCAGGAACACTTGGGTAACGCGCTCACGTCCAAAATCCTGCCGACGACGTACGTATTCCACAGGACGCTGCCCGGAGATACCGATGATGTCGTGGTCGCGGAATATGCTTTCCTGAAAACGGATCCGTACAACCCGGATCACGTACGGCTGGTTCGCCTGAACACGCGCACGCACGAACAGCACGATCTGGTTGGGAATCAGCCGCCTTGGGTTCGTTGGTGGTTGCTGGACGGGGACGGCGATGCGCGCATCGCGACTTCTATTCACAAGAACGTCCAGCGCGTTCACTACCGCGAAAAGGGCTCCGATGCGTGGAAGGAGCTGGAAGAAAAAGACGCATTCGACCCCGCTGCGCTCAAGCCGGAGTTCATCGGATTCGACGACTTGCTCTATGCATGGAAGACCGACGGCGTCTACGTAGTCGATCTGAAGCAATCGGAGCTGAACTGGAAGCCGTTCCTCGCTCTGAAGGGATTCGACTTTGTCGGCAGCTGGGAAGTCGACTACAAGGTTAGAAAGCTGCTTGGTGTCCACTACTTAACGGACGCGCACGGCACCCGGTGGATCGATCCGCGTATGGCCGAGGCGCAGAAGACAGTCGACGAGGCCCTGCCCGGTACCACCAACACGATCACCTGCGGGAATTGCCTGTCGTCCAAGTTCTTCCTGGTGCGCGCGGCATCCGACCGGGAGCCAACTCGATTCGCGCTGTTCGACGCCGCGGCCAACAAGTTCGCGGCCCAGGCGCTCACGCGCCCGTGGATCGTTTCCAGGCAGATGGGCCGTCGGGATTTCTTCCGGTTTCGCGCGCGCGACGGGATGCAGATCCCCGTCTACGTGACACTGCCGCCGGATCGGAACAAAGACGAGCGCCTGCCGCTGATCGTCCTGGTTCACGGCGGCCCATGGGTCCGCGGGGGCTCGTGGGAGTGGGATGACCAGCCTCAATTTCTGGCCACGCGCGGCTACGCGGTGGTTCAGCCGGAGTTTCGCGGCGGTACCGGCTTCGGCTACGAGCACTTCCATGCCGGCTGGCACCAATGGGGGCTGGCGATGCAGGATGACCTCGCCGACGCGGCACGCTGGGCGATCGACCAGGGCTATGCCGACCCGGCGCGGATCGCGATCGGGGGCGCCAGTTACGGGGGTTACGCCACGCTGATGGGCCTGATCAAGGACCCGGCGCTGTTCCGCTGCGGATTCGAGTTCGCTGGCGTGACCGACATCGGGTTGATGTACTCGATCAGCTGGAGCGACGCTTCCGAGGAAGCGAAGAAGTTCGGGTTCCCGACCTTGATCGCGGATCCGGACAAGGACGCGGCTCAGATCGCCGCGACCTCGCCGGTGAAAAACGCGCAGCGCTTGACGCAGCCGCTGCTGATGGCCCACGGCGCGGAAGACGTCAGGGTGCCGATCAAGCAAGGCAGGAAGTTCCGCGACGCGGTGTCGGACACGAACAAGAACGTCGAATGGATCGTGTACAGCGACGAAGGGCACGGGTTCCACCAGGAGGAGCACCGTATCGACTACTGGAAGCACGTCGAGGCATTTCTCGACCGATGCTTCAAATCTGCTCCGGCCAAGGTCTCCGACAATCGCGCCGATCCCGGCGCAGCACCGACCGCTGCTGCCTCTCCTCGATAGCTTCGCCCGCGCCGTCCCGGCGGATAAGGCGTAGCGCCCCGCCCCGTGCCGATGAACCCGCCGCCAGAAGCCTTCGACCCGGCACGCTATTTCGATCGAGCGGTGGCCGAACGGTACGACCAGGGCATTCGCCTCTCCTGTCCCGGCTACGATGCCCTGCACCAGATGATCGCCCCGTGGCTAGCCCTGCTGCCGCGCGATTCCAGTTTTCTCTCGGCCGGCGCCGGCACCGGGGCCGAGATCATCGCGCTGGCCAGGCGTTTTCCGTCATGGCGCTTCGTCGGCGTCGACGTATCGGCCGACATGCTGCGGACCTGCGAACGCCGGATCGCCGAGGCGGGCATCGGCAATGCGGTGGCGCTTTTCAACGGCCGCCTGGAGGACTACCTGGCGCCGGCGCCGTTCGACGCGGCCTCGTCGATCTTCGTCATGCACTTCATCAGAGGCCGGCAGAGCAAGCTCGCTTACTTGCGCGCGATCGCCGCGAATCTGAAACCGGCAGGCCTGTTCGTCCTGGCCGACCTGTTCGGCGATCAGCGTTCGCCCGAGTTCGTGCAGCTGTTGCGGGCCTGGCTGATTTCGTACATGTCCCAGGGCATCTCTGCGGAGAACCTGGCGCAGGATGTCGCGCACATCTTCAAGAACATCGCCTTCATGCCCGAAAGCGATCTGCCGGCCCTGCTGCTCGAGGCCGGGTTCGTCGAGCCGCTTCGCTTTTACCAGGCGTTCCTGTTCGGCGGCTGGGTAGCGGCCAAGGCAGGGTGAGTCGACCCAGCTGTTCAGGCGCTCAACCGCCGAGTTTGCGCCGCAGTACCTCGTTGACCTGGGCCGGGTTGGCCTTGCCCCGGGTGGCCTTCATCGCCTGGCCCACCAGCGCATTGAACGCCTTCTCCTTGCCGGCCTTGAATTCGGCGACGGTCGCGCCGTTGTCGGCCAGCACCTGCTCGACGATCGCCTCGATCGCGCCGGCGTCGGAGATCTGCCGCAGGCCCCGCTCGTCGATATAGGCGTCGACCGAGCCGGCCTTGCCCTGCCACAGCGCCGTGAACACGTCCTTCGCGGTTTTCTGGTTGATCGTGCCGTCGTGGACGCGCGACACCAGCGCAGCCAGTTGAAGCGGTGCAACCGGACACTGCTCGACCGGAAGACCCGCCGCATTCAGCGCGGCCGATACCTCGCCCGTGATCCAGTTAGCGATCGCCTTCGGATCGGGCGCGGCGCGCGCAGCCTCCTCGAAATACTGCGCCAGCGCGCGCGAGGAGGTGAGCAGCGCCGCGTCGTAGCCACCCAGCCCGTACTGGTTCGCAAAGCGCGCGCGCATCGCCTCCGGCAGCTCCGGCAGCCCCGCCCGCACGCGCTCGATCCACTCGGGGCCGATCTGCAGCGGCAGCAGATCCGGGTCCGGAAAATAGCGATAGTCCATCGCATCTTCCTTTGAGCGCATCGGACGGGTCTGGTCCAGGTTCGGGTCGTACAGCCGCGTTTCCTGGACGACCTGGCCGCCGTCCTCGATCAGCTCGGCCTGGCGCCGGATCTCGTAGTCGATCGCCTGCTGAAGAAAACGAAAGCTGTTCAGGTTCTTGATCTCCACCCGGGTGCCGAGCCGCTCATCGCCGGCCGGCCGCACCGACACGTTGGCGTCGCACCGGAAGCTGCCTTCCTGCATGTTGCCGTCGCAGATGTCCAGCCATACGACCAGCGCGTGCAGCGCGCGCGCGTAGGCGACCGCCTCGGCGGAGGAGCGCATGTCGGGCTCCGAGACGATCTCCAGCAGCGGCATGCCGGCGCGGTTCAGGTCGATGCCGGACTGGTCGCGAAACGCCTCGTGCAGCGACTTGCCCGCGTCCTCCTCCAGGTGCGCCCGCGTCAGACGGACCGTCTTTGTATACGGTTCTCCGGACCGGGGCGAGGCCACGAAGGTCACCGTGCCGCCCTGTACCACCGGCAGCTCGTACTGGCTGATCTGGTAGCCCTTCGGCAGATCCGGGTAAAAGTAATTCTTGCGCGCGAACACCGACCGTTCGGCGATATGTGCTCCGATCGCGCAACCGAAGCGGATGGCGCACTCGACCGCCGCGCGGTTCAGTACCGGCAGCACGCCCGGCAGCGCCAGGTCGATCACGCTGGCCTGCGCGTTCGGTTCGGCTCCGAACGCGGTCGAAGCCGGCGAAAAAATCTTCGATCGGGTCAGCAGCTGGACGTGCGCCTCCAGACCGATCACCGCTTCCCATTGAGATGCCATGTCTGCCGCAGCCCTTCGATCAGAACCCGGGCGGCACGCGCCGATGCCAACCGGTGGCCAGCTGGTAGCGGTGCGCCGCTCCCAGCAGCCGCGCTTCGTCGAAATAATTGGCGATCAGCTGCAGGCCCACCGGCCGGCCGCGCTCGCCGAATCCGCACGGCATGCTCAGGGCCGGCACGCCGGCCAGGCTGGCCGGCACCGTGAACAGGTCGGCCAGGTACATCGAGACCGGATCGGCCGCCTTTTCCCCGAAATTGAAGGCCACGCTGGATGTCACCGGCCCGGCGATCAGGTCGCATACCTGGAAGGCACGCCGGAAGTCCTCGGCGATCAGCCGGCGCACCTTGGAGGCCTTCAGGTAGTAGGCGTCGTAATAGCCGTGCGACAGCACGTAGGTGCCCACCAGGATCCGCCGCCTGGGTTCAGGCCCGAAGCCTTCAGCGCGCGACTTCTTGATCATGTCGGACAGGTCGTCGAAGCGGCTGGCCCGGTGGCCATAGCGCACGCCGTCGAAACGCGACAGGTTGCTGGAGGCCTCGGCCGGCGCCACCACGTAGTAGACCGGGATGCCCAGCGGCGCATTGGGAAGCTGCACGTCGATCAGGCTGGCCCCGAGGTGCCGGTACTGCTCGATCGCGGCGCGCACCGCCGCCTCGACGTCCGGCTGCAGCCCCTGCTCGAAAAACTGTGCCGGCACCCCGATCCGCAGCCCGCTCAGGTCCGATTGAAGCGCGCGCGTGAAGTCCTCGTCGGGGCGCTGCACGCTGGTTGAGTCGCGCGGATCAAAACCCAGCATCGAGTTGAACACCAGCGCGCAGTCCTCGGCGCTGGCAGCCAGCAGCCCTGCCGTATCCAGGCTCGAGGCAAACGCAATCATGCCCCAGCGCGACGGCCGCCCGTAGGTCGGCTTCACGCCAGTGACCCCGGAAAAAGCGGCCGGCTCGCGGATCGATCCGCCGGTGTCGGTGCCGGTCGCTATGGGCGCCAGGCGCGCTGCCACCGCGGCGGCCGAACCGCCCGAGGAGCCGCCCGGCACAGCGGCCCGATCCCATGGGTTGAGCACGTTGCCGAAGGCGCTGTTTTCATTGCTCGAGCCCATCGCGAACTCGTCGCAGTTGAGCTTGCCCAGGCACACCATCCCCGCTCTGGCCAGCCGCTCGACCACGGTTGCATCGAACGGGCTCATGTAGCCTTCCAGCATCCGGCTGCCGGCAGTCGAAGCCCAACCGCGGGTGACGAAGATGTCCTTGTGGCCGATCGGCACGCCCAGCAGCGGCCCGCGTTCGCCGCGCGCGCGCCGCGCGTCGGCGACCCGGGCCTGCTGCAGCGTCAGCTCCGGACGCACGTCCAGCCAGGCGTTCAGGTCCCGGTGCCGTTCGATTCGTTCCAGGAACAGCTGGGCCAGCTCAACCGCGGACACCTGGCCGCCGTCCAGCAGCTTCCCGAGCTCTGCCAGGCTGCTTTGGGCGAGTTCGGTCACCGGCGGGTACCCCGGCCGGTTTCGTGCCCGGCCCGCCTCATTCGATCACCCGCGGCACCAGAAACAGCCCATCCTGCTGGGCCGGCGCGTTGCCGAGCAGCTCGGCACGGTCCGGCGCCGCCTCGGGCACGTCCTCGCGCAGCCGCTGCACCCCGTCCAGCGGATGCGTCATCGGCGCCACCCCGGCGGTATCGACCCGGGCGATCTGCTCGATCATGGCAAAAATGTCGTTCAGCTGCTCGACCACGCCCTTGGCCTGCTGGTCGCTGATCTCGATGCGCGCGAGGTGGGCGATCCGGTGAACGTCGGCCAGCGTCAGTGACATCTTGGGTGGACCTTGATCGGGGGTCGAGCGGGTCAGTTCCACGTCAGTTCGACTAATCCGGACGGACGCCACGCACTCGTGCATCGCGGCATTTCGTCTATTATGGCGCACCTCGCACAACGAGCCCGCCGCCAGGCGGGCTGACCTTTTCTGCCCTCACCCGGAGCCATAGAGCGGCATGTTCGGCTTCCTACGCAGTTATTTTTCAAGTGATCTTGCGATCGACCTGGGCACCGCGAACACGCTGATCTACGTGCGCGGCAAAGGCATCGTGTTGAACGAACCGTCCGTGGTGGCGATCGCCCGCGAGGGCGGACCCAACGCCAAGGAAGTGGTGCGTGCCGTCGGCCTGGAGGCCAAGCAGATGCTGGGCCGGGTGCCCGGCAACATCGAGGCGATCCGCCCGATGAAAGACGGGGTGATCGCCAATTTCACGGTCACCGAGCAGATGCTGAAGCACTTCATCAAGGCGGTCCATCCGTCCAGCCTGCTGGC
>DASZFP010000071.1:0-11750 GCA_035939615.1 Burkholderiaceae bacterium
TGGTTAAATCCTGATTGGAGAACCGCCGCAGGATTTCGGCCGCCTTGTGTTGCTCGTCAGGACCGACGGCCGCCACGCTCAACGGCGTCATGTCCTCGACCATCGCGAGAAACTGCAGCGCGCGAGTGCGGTCGTAGCGGCGAAGAAACCAGCCGTGGCCCTCGGCAATGACCAACGTTGTCGTCAGGAGCGAGGGTGGCTGCGCGAACAGGCGCCGAAACGTGGAGTGATGCGTGTCCGAGCGATCCGCAAACGCGATCAGGGCCGAGGTGTCGACGTAAGCTTCAATCCTTGCGGCCATAGACGACGTCGTCAATGCGCCGGCTTGACTCCGGATCGCCGCTTTCCACCATCCCGGCGTAACGCATCCAAGGCTTGCTCTGGTCGACCGGAATGACGCTGCGCAACGAGCGTCGAAGCAGTTCGGCCAGCGAGATGCCCAACCGGGCGGCTTCCAGCTTGGCGGTCTCGTATTCTTCTTCGCTCAGACTGATCTGGGTGCGAATCATGATAACATGATAGCCGCTTGTGTTATCATTTGCAAACTCCGGCGGTTCGCGCAGGGAACTAAACCGTGAATTGGCTCCGTCGGCATGGGCGCCGTCTGATTGTTGCCACGGCGCTGACCGGGGCCATCCTGTTCGGATTCTCCTACGCGCCGGGCTGGTGGATGACTCACCGCCCGGCCAACGAGCAAGAAACGGTGCTGTACTACTTCGCCCAGAACCTGGGCGAGCCGGCCCTGTGCGGCCGGATTTCCTGGAGCGCGTACCAAAGCTACAGCGTCCTGTTCGGCGGCGGCGGGGCCTCGTATTTCCGTTCCGACTGCTACGAGCGGGTGGCCCAGGCGCGCCACGACGCCTCGTTCTGCTGGCGCGTGCGGCCGCTGGTCGATCTTGATCCGCTGTCCAGCGGCTACTCGGCGCTGAGCTGCCGGGTGCGCACCCGGGCGCGCCACAGCACGGGCATTGGCTTATCCGACGTTCAGCTGGTGAGAGTCTTTGAGCGCATGGGGTACGACATCGACGCGATGCCGGTCGATGGCCTGATGCCGCCGGCGATCCGGCTGCGCGACGTCTACTATGGACTTGAGCGAAATCCGGCTGCCGTGACGCGCGCCCGGCAACTGCTGACCTCGCCCGATCCACCGTTGACGAGCGCTGACCGGAGTTTTCTCGCGCAACTTGCGGCCGTCGTGACCAAAGACCCGCACTGGTGTGAGCAGGTGCCGCCTTCAGTGCCGGTCGGGCTTTCGGCGCCTTCCCGTGACCGTTGTTACCTCGAAGTGGCCTACAACACGCACGACGTTCGCCTGTGCCAGAAAATGACACCGGCGGCGCAGGAGCCCGCCGTTCGGGATGCCGTCGCCCACGGGGTCCGCGCGAACATTGCCGAGCAGCTGGGCTTGCATGGCGAGTGCATCCGAATCGCCACCCACGTTGGCCCGTGGCCGCACTATGGCCCCGCGGCGCCGGACCCGGATGAACAGACGCGGCGCCTGCTCGCCGCGCTCCAGGTCCCGCTGCCCCGCGCGCGCGACTGGTCGATCAACGAGCAGTCGATCTACTTCGGAAACTTCCTGTTTGCGCTGTGGCCAAAGCCCGATTCCTCCCGACCCAAGCCTCACCTGACCGACCGTGAAGCCGCCGAGGAGGCCATAAAGGACGCTGCCCGCGACCGGGAGCGCACAACCCTGGTCGCGCGGCTGCTCGCGCTGCCCGCCGGACCGTGAGCACATCGCGGATGCCGCCCCAGACCCGCCTCGCCGACCTCGTGCAAGCCTCGGCCACCGTGGCGCAGACCGCCAGCAGGCTGGCCAAGCGCGACGCAATCGCTGCCTGCCTGCGCGTGGCCGCGCCTGACGAGGTCGAGATCGCGGTCGCATTCCTGTCCGGCGAGATGCGCACCGGTCGGATCGGCATCGGCTACGCGACGCTGGGCGAGCTTCGCAACACCGATGCGGCGGCCGAGGCGTCACTGACGCTGCTCGAGGTCGACTCGGCCCTGGTGCAGATCGCCGCGACCGCCGGCAAGGGCTCGGCGGCGGCGCGCTCAGAGCAGCTGGCGCGGCTCCTCGCGCGTGCCACGCGCGCCGAGCAGGATTTCCTGGTCCGCCTGCTGGCGGGCGAGCTGCGCCAGGGTGCGCTCGAGGGCGTGATGGTCGAGGCGGTTGCGGCGGCCGCTTCCGTGGGCGAGTCCGAGGTTCGGCGCGCCACGATGTTTGCTGGCGACCTCGGCGCCGTCGCGCGCGTGGCGCTGACCGAAGGCGCGCCGGGCCTGGCGGAGTTCTCGATCCGCATCGGACGGCCGGTGCAGCCGATGCTGGCGCAAACGGCCGAGGACGTCGCCGACGCGCTCGGCCGTCTCGGCACGGCTGCGTTGGAGTGGAAGCTCGATGGCGCGCGCGTGCAGGTGCACAAGGCGGGCGAGGTGGTGCGCGTCTTCACCCGCCGCTTGAACGAAGTCACCGACGCGGTGCCGGAGCTGCTCGAGGCGGTGCGGACCCTGCCGTCGCGCGAGCTGATCCTGGACGGGGAGGCGATCGCGATCGGCCCCGGCGGCGCGCCGCAGCCGTTTCAGGTCACGATGCGCCGGTTCGGCCGCAAGCTCGACGTCGCAGCCATGCGGTCCGAGCTGCCGCTGACCGCGTTTTTCTTCGACTGCCTGCAGCGTGACGGCGAATCACTGGTCGACCGGCCGGCGCGGGAGCGCTTTGCGGTGCTGAGCGAAGCTCTGGCCGCGCCGCTTGTGGTGCCGCGGCTCGTCACCAGCGATGCGGTGGCCGCCGAAGCGTTCTACCGCGACGCGCTCGCGCAAGGCCACGAGGGCGTGATGGCCAAGGCGCTCGATGCACCCTACGAGGCGGGCCGCCGCGGTGCGAGCTGGCTGAAGGTCAAGCGCGTGCGCACGCTCGATCTGGTCGTGCTGGCGGCCGAATGGGGCCACGGCCGGCGGCGTGGGTGGCTGTCGAATCTGCATCTGGGCGCCCGCGACCCGGCCGGCGGATTCGTGATGCTCGGCAAGACGTTCAAGGGGATGACCGACGAGCTGCTCGAGTGGCAGACGCGCGCGCTGCAGCAGCGCGCGGTGTCGCGCGACGCCTACACGGTCTACGTGCGCCCCGAGCTTGTCGTCGAGGTCGCGTTCAACGATCTGCAGGCGAGCCCGCAATATCCCGGCGGACTGGCGCTGCGGTTTGCGCGCGTGAAGGGATACCGGACCGACAAGCAGGCGGAGCAGGCCGACACGATCGAGACCGTGCGCCAGTTCTATGCGCAGCAGGTGGCCCATGCCGGGGCCTGAACCGATGACCGTGCTGGAAACGTTCGAGCGGGCGCTGGCCGCGCGCGGCTTTCACGCCGACCCGTCGCAGCACCAGGCGGCATTGCGGCTGCAACGGCTGTACGAGGAGTGGATCGAGTACAAGTCGCGCCGCTCCAACGCCGTCACGCGGCTGCTGGTACGACCACCGATTCCGCGCGGGGTCTACCTGTGGGGAGGGGTGGGGCGGGGCAAGAGCTTCCTGATGGATTGCTTCTTCGGGGCGGTGCCTCTGGTGCGCAAGACGCGCGTGCACTTCCATGAGTTCATGCGCGACGTGCATCGGCAGTTGCAGGAAGTCAAGGGAACGACCGATCCGCTCGATGTGGTCGGCTACCGGCTGGCGCGGCGCAGCCGCCTGATCTGCTTCGACGAGTTCCAGGTGTCGGACATCGCCGATGCGATGATCCTGCACCGCCTGCTGGCCAGACTCTTTCAGCTGCGGGTCGGCCTGGTGATGACCTGCAACGATGCGCCCGACCAGCTTTATCCGGACGGGCTGCAGCGCGAGCGGCTGTTGCCGGCGATCGAACTGCTGAAGGAACATCTGGACGTGGTGCAGATCGATGCGGGAGTCGACTACCGGCACCTCGCGATGCAGCAGGTCGACGCCTACGTGACGCCGTTGGGCGAGGCGGCCGAGCAGCGCCTGGCGGCAGCCTTCGCGCGGATCGCCGAAGTCGATGACCAGGAACCCGTGCTGCGGATCGAGGGCCGCACGATACGGGCCCGGCGGCGCGCGGGAGGCATCGTATGGTTCGACTTCGTCGAACTGTGCGGCGGCCCGCGCTCACACAACGACTATCTGGAAATCGCATCACAGTTTCACACGGTCGTGCTGTCGAATATCCCTTGCCTGTCGGCGGCGCAATCCGCGGAGGCGCGCCGCCTGATGTGGCTGGTCGACATCCTGTACGACCGCGGCGTGCGGCTGATCGTTTCGGCGCAGGCCCCGCCGGACCAGTTGTACCAGGCCGGGTTTATGAAGAAGGAGTTCGAACGCACCGCTTCGCGCCTGATCGAAATGCAGTCCAAGGAGTACAGTCGTGCTCGCCGGACAGGTGCCGGCGTGCTTCAAACTTAAAAGCCCCGTCGATGGTCGTTCGTCCCTCACTGATGCGGCTCGCACTGGCTTCCTGCGCCCTGGCCGGGGTCGTATCGGCGGCGCAGCCGCCGGTGAACCTGAAGGAGTCGTACCCCGCCGGCAGCATCACCAGCCGGAGCGCGGCCGAACAAGCCTTGCGTGATGCTGACGCGGTGCAAAAAGCGATCGACGCCCAGTACAAGTCGGAAAAGGCCCGCTGCGCCCACGTGGTGCTGGTCAACGAATGCCAGGACAAAGCGCACCGTGAGCACACGCTCGGCCAGAATCAGGTGCACCGGGTCCAGATCGAGGCCCATGATCTGCAGCGCAAGCTGGCCGCTGCGCAACGCGACGTGCAGCGCGATGCCCAGCAGGTGCAGCAGCAGCACGAGGAGGCCGTGCGCCCCGAGAAAGAGCGCGCGGCGCAGCAGGCTGCGCAACAGCGGGCCGATCAGGCCGCGGAGCATGCGCAGCAGGCGCTGCGCCAGCAGGCGCAGGCCCCGGCCAACCGCCAGGCCTACGAGCAGCGCAACGCGCAGCACGAACGCGACGTGACCCAGCAATCCAGCGTGCTGATCCGCAACAGCGCCGAAAACGCGCGACGCTACAAGGAAAAACAGGACAACGCGAAGTCCTACGCGGCCACGCGCGCCCACGAGCGCGAGCAGAGCCAGAAGGACCGGGAGGAGCGCGAGCGCAAGCGCAAAGCCCAGATGGCCCAGAGCGGGGCCGATGCGCCGGCGCCGGCCGATCCGGGCGCCGTCAAGGCTGCGACAGTTCCGGAACCGTGAACTGGGGGATTTCCTGCGGCAGTTCGAGCTTCACGATCGCCAGCGACACGTTGTCGCCGCGCCCCTCGGAGCGTTCGCGCGCCAGCCTGACCAGGTTTTTGGACGCGTCGCTGGGCGGCAGCCGGTCCAGTAACGAGGCGATTTCCGCATCGTCGAAATAGGCCCACAGGCCATCACTGGCGAGTAAAAACGCGTCTCCGACGCGCAGATCGCGCGTCTCGTTGATTTCAAGTCTCAATTCATTGCGGATTCCGAGCGCGCTGAACAGCACGTTCTTGTAATGTTGCGCCGCAACTTCAGCCTCCGCATGCCGGCCTTCGGCCGTGAGCTGAGAGGCCACCGTGTGGTCGGTGGTCCGATGGATCACGCGCCCGGCGCGGCACCAGTACAGCCGGGTGTCGCCAGCGTGCCCCCAGATGGCGAAATCGCGTTTCACGATCAGCGCGGCGATCGTGCTGTGCGGCTCCTTCTCGGTGGACAAGGCACTCAGGCGGATCACCGTGTGCGCCTCGGCGGCGATCTGCCGCAGCAGATCGGGCAGCGTCGTGTCGCGTTCCGACAGCTCCTTGAACAGATTGGTCGCGGTCGAAATCACCTGGTCCGACGCCATCCGGCCGCCCGTGCGCCCGCCCATGCCGTCGGCCACGATCGCCAGCAGCGCACCCGGGTTGCGCTCGCTGGTCAGGATCGCGACCCGGTCCTGCTGTTCGGAGCGGTCGCCCAGGTGCTCGGCGATGGCGGCGCTGACCCTGTACTGAGGTTGTTTCACCCTCGAATGGTAGGGCCGAAACGGGGGCGGCCTATCGGCGAGATTCGGCTAGCCGGCCGGCCCTTTTCCGCGGCCTGCTAGCATTCAGTCATCGAGGCCGTGGTGGCGCCCCGCGTACCCCATGGATGAGGAACAGATCAAGCGCCGGATCGTCGAGCTGCAGATCGAGCACCGCGATCTGGACGATGCGATCGAGCGATTGTCGCAGCAGCCGGGCGTGGACGAACTGAGGTTGCGGCGGCTGAAGAAACGCAGGTTGATGTTGCGCGATTGCATCGCCAGGCTGCAGATGGAGCTGGTGCCGGACATCCCGGCCTGATGGCCGCGCCCCGGGTCGATCCGGATTCGGACGCCTTCGCCAAGGCTTCGGCGCCCAGGGACGCCTTAGGCAAGGCCGCGGCGCCCGGGGACGACGTGCTGGCTCGGCGGCAGCAGGTCGCCGATGCCTTTGCGCCCGACGGTGCGCTTGCCCGCTCGGTGCCGGGTTTTGTGGCACGACCGTCGCAGCAGGACATGGCGCTGGCGGTGTTCGACGCGATCGTCGAGCGCGGCACGCTGGTTGCCGAAGCCGGAACCGGCACCGGCAAGACCTTCGCGTACCTGGTCCCCAGCCTGCTCGCCGGCGGCAAGGTGCTGGTATCGGTCGGCACCAAGACGCTGCAGGACCAGATCTTCGACAAGGACCTGCGGATCGTCGGCCGCGCGCTGGGGATGCACACGGACGCGGTGCTGCTCAAGGGCCGGCAAAATTACATCTGCCTGCACCGGCTGAACCGGGCCCTGGGCGACGGCCTGCACGACACGCGGGAAGCCGCCGCCCATCTGCACCAGATCGAACGATTCGCCCGCGCCAGTTCCAGCGGTGACCGGGCCGAGCTTTCGACGGTGCCGGAAACGGCCGCCATCTGGCACGCGGTCACCTCGACCCAGGACAACTGCCTGGGGGCCGAGTGTCCGCAGTTCGAGCCCTGCTTCGTCTACCGGGCCAGACGTCGCGCGCTGGCGGCGCAGACGGTGGTGGTCAATCACCACCTGTTCCTGGCCGACATGGCGTTGCGCGACGATCGCTTCGGAGAGCTGCTGCCGGCCGCCGATACGGTGGTGCTGGACGAGGCACACCATCTGCCGCGCATCGGAACCGAGTTTTTCGGCGAGGGCTGGTCGCTCGCACAGGTCGCCGAGCTCGCCTCGGACGCGCTGGCGAGCGGCCTTCACGCGGCCCGGGACGGTGCGCCATGGGTGGATCTGACGCGGTCGCTGGATCAGGCGGCCCGTGCGATTCGCGCGAGCCTGGCGCAGGCTGGGCTGGAAGCCGGCGCGCGCATCGCGCTGGAGCGTCTGGCCGACCGGGCTCCATTGGGGGCGGCGCTGGAGGCGCTGAGCCAGCGCGCCGAGCAGCTCAACGCGGCACTGGAGCGCAACAGCGGCCGCGATCCCGAACTCGACTTGCTGACCCCGCGCCTGCAGCGCCTGCGCGCCCTGCTGCAGGACTGGCGCCAGGCCAGCGCGGCGGCGACCCAGGCCGAGGCCGACCCCGGTGTGGTCCGGTGGATTTCAACGACCTCGGCCGGCGCCCAGTTTCACGCGACCCCGCTGTCGATCAGCGCGTCGTTTGCGCGGGCGCGCGAGCGCGGCTCCCAGGCCTGGATCCTGACCTCGGCCACGCTGACCGTAGCCTCGCGTTTTGACGCGTTTCTGGGCGAGATCGGATTGAGGGCGACAACGCGTCGATGGGACAGCCCGTTTGACTTCCCGTCTCAGGCGCTGCTGTACCTGCCGGACCCGCTGCCGTCTCCTGCGAGCGAGCGCTTTGCCGAAGAGGTCGCCGACGCCGCCTGGCCAGTGATTCGCGCCAGCCGCGGGCGAGCTTTCGTTCTGTGCGCCACCTTAAGAGCGGTCGAGCGGGTGGCGGCACGACTACTGGAACGGATGCACGAATCCGGCCTGGAGCTGCCGCTGCTGGTCCAGGGGCAAGGCACGCGGCGCAACCTGCTGCAGACGTATCGGGCAACGACCGGGGCCGTCCTGGTCGGGTCGATCAGCTTCTGGGAGGGCATCGATGTGCGGGGCGACGCCCTGTCGCTGGTCGTGATCGACAAGCTGCCCTTTGCGCCTCCGGACGACCCTCTGGTGCAGGCGCGCGTGCGCAAGCTGCGCAGCGAGGGCCGAAATGCATTCGTCGAATTCCAGCTGCCGCAGGCGGTAACGCTGCTGAAGCAGGGTGTCGGGCGGCTGATACGCGACGAGCGCGACCGCGGTGTGCTGATGATCCTGGACGGCCGCCTGCTCAGCCGGTCGTACGGCAAGATCGTGCTGGACAGCCTGCCGCCGTTTGCCCTGACCCGCGATCAGTCGGTGGCCTGTGCCTTCTTCAGGGATTCTTGACCGCCACCGGGGCCGGGTAGTTCAGCCGCAGCACCCGCTCGGCATCGGCCTGCAGCTCCGTCAGACCCAACGCCTCGTACGAACGCGCCATCAGCCGCAACGCCTCCTGCTGGGAGGCTGAGCCGGGAAAATCGTGCAATGCGCCCTGCGCCCGCTCGATCGCAGCCAGGTAGGCGCTGCGCCGGAAGTAATAGTCGGCCACCCGAACCTCATGGCCCGCCAGCGTATTCTGAAGGTATTGAAGGCGAACCCGAGCGTCCGGGGCATAGCGGCTGTTCGGATAATGCGAAAGCAGGTCCTTGAAGGCCTCGAACGAGTCGCGCATCGCCTTCGGGTCGCGCTCGCTCACCCGGTAGTTGACCAGCCGGCCGATCAGCGCCGGCGGTTCGATGAAGTTGATCAGGCCCCTGAGGTAATAGGCGTAGTCTGCGTTCGGATGACTCGGGTTCGCCTTCAGGAAGCGATCGACCGTGTCGAGCGCGTCGGCCGTTTCCCCCTCCTTGTAATAGGCGTAGGCGATTTCGAGCTGGGCCTGCTGCGCATAACGCCCGAACGGATAGCGGCTTTCGAGCTTTTCGAAGAGCTCCCGCGCATGGTTCCAGTTGCTGGCCAGCAGCTCCGAGTGGCCCTCCTTGTACAGGCGCTCGGCATCCCACTTCGCGGTAGCATCCTTCTGAGCGGTGCCGCACGCCCACAGCGCCAGCAGCATCGCCAGCGCCACGGTGCGCCCGAGCGCCGCAGGCCAAGCGGGCCGGCGCCGCGGCCCTTCGCAGCAGAAGATCGTATCCATGGGACGGCAGCATTATATCGATCGGCACGAAGGGGCGCGGATTCCGGTCGAACAAATTGCCGATGAGGAGCCCGAATCGCCCGATCAGGCGGCCCCGGGGCCGGCCTGTTTCACGGTGGCGCCCGAGCATGGCGGCTGGCGACTGGACCGCACCGTCGCGGCCAACTTGCCGTCGATTTCGCGCAGTCGCATCCAGGGCTGGATCGAACAGGGTGCTGCCCGCATCAACTCGCAGCCGGCCCGGACGCGCGACCGGGTCAGCGCGGGGGACCGGGTCGAAATCGAGTTGCGGCCGTCGGCCGAGGCCCTGGCGTTCAAGCCGGAACCGATCGAGCTGGCAATCCTGTACGAGGACGAACTGCTGATCGTGATCGACAAGCCGGCCGGGCTGGTCGTGCACCCGGGGGCCGGCAATTGGAGCGGAACGCTGCTGAACGGGCTGCTGGCGCACCATCCGGCGCTGGCCGCGGTGCCCCGGGCCGGTATCGTTCACCGGCTCGACGCGGGCACATCGGGTCTGATGGTGGTGGCGAAGACGAGCTCGGCGCAGCTCGACCTGGTGCGTCAGTTGCAGCAGCGCAGCGTGATGCGCGAGTACTGGGCCGTCGTCACCGGCGTCGCGCCCGGCGTTGGAACGATCGAGGCGGCTCTTTCGCGCGACCCGCGCAACCGGCTGCGCTTTCACGTCAGCGGCCGCGCCGACGCCCGCTTCGCGCGCACCCGTTTTCGCCGCGTTGCGGTTTCGGGCCCGCCCGCGAGCGGCACCGGCGTGGCGCTGAGCTGGCTGGCGTGCCGCCTGGACACCGGCCGCACCCACCAGATCCGGGTGCACCTGGAATCGATCGGGCATCCGCTGGTGGGCGACCCGCTGTACTTCAAGCACCGGCCGGCCTTGGCCGGCAGCGCCTTGCAGCTGCACCGGCAGGCCTTGCACGCCTGCCGCCTGTCCCTGAAGCACCCGGCGCAGTCCCGCACGATGAACTGGTTCCGCCCGCCGCCGGACGACCTGGGCGCCCTGATGCGGTCGGTCGGGTTCGATCCGGATCGGCCGGTGGACCTGTTCGACGCGGGCGCCCCGCAATGACCGAACCGCTGCGAGAACCGATGGGGCCGGCGGTCATGCCGCCGGAGTGGATCGTTCCCGACTGGCCCGCGCCGGATGCGGTGCGCGCGTTCGTGACGACACGGACCGGGGGCGTCTCCGAGGGCGCCTGGGGCGCCGGCCGGCGCGGCGGCATGAATGTCGGATTCAGCACCGGTGACGATCCGCAGCGGGTCGAACGCAACCGGGCCTTGCTGGCGCGTTATCTTCCAGCGCCGCCCCGCTGGCTGTCGCTGCAGCACGGCTCCACGGTGGTCCGCGCCGAAACCGTCGCCTCGACAGCTGTGGCCGCCGATGCTTCGCTTTGCACCACGCCGGACGTCGTGTGCTGCGTCACCGTGGCCGACTGTCTCCCGGTGCTGCTGGCGGATCGCTCCGGAGCGGTGGTTGCGGCCGCGCACGCGGGCTGGCGCGGGCTCGCGGGCGGAATCCTTCAGGCGACCGTGATCGCGATGCGCGGCGCCGCCGCTGCGATCGGGGAAATCGACGCCTTCCTGGGACCGTCGATCGGCGCCTCCGTGTACGAGGTCGGCGAGGAGGTGCTGCGGGCGATGCGCCGTTCGCTGCCGCACGCGCAGGCGGCCTTCAGCGCACTGCCGAACGGGAAGTTCCTGGCCGATCTGCCGGCGCTGGCCCGCCAGGCGCTGGCCCAGGTCGAGGTGCAGTCGACCTACGGCAGCCGCTGGTGTACCGCCAGCGATCCGGACCGGTTCTACAGCTTCCGGCGCGACCGGGTCACGGGCCGTCACGCCGCGCTGATCTGGCTGCGGCGCGCGGTTTGACATCGAACCGCCCCGATGGTGACAATGCAAGCCAGTGGGGACCTAACTGCATCGCGCGATCGGCGCGAAGCCGAGAAAAAGATGACAGAGACGCGCGTGAACGTTGAACCGGGCGGAGCCGTGTCCGGCACGGTCCCGCAGGCACCAGCACCAGCGCAGGATCCATTCGGGCTTGCCTCCTGGATGCACTGGTGGATCCCACGATCGCCGCCATCGGCGGCGGTGCCGGGGTTTTCGATCTCGCCGCAGCGCCTGGCCGAGCTGCAGAACAGCTACGTGAACGCGATCACCGCGGTGTGGAACGATTTCGTGACGCACCCGGACCGCACCTCGGCTCCGATCCCGGATGCGCGCTTTTCCGATCCGGCGTGGCAGGAAAATTCGCTCGCTTCGTTTGCCGCCCGCACCTACCTGGTCAACGCCGAATTCATGAACGAGCTGGCCGCCAGCGTGCAGGCCGATGCGAAAACCAGAGCACGGGTGCGGTTCGCGGTGTCACAGTGGCTGGACGCGGCCTCGCCTTCGAATTTCCTGGCGTTCAACCCCAAGGCGCAAAAGCGCCTTCTCGAGAGCAAGGGCGCCAGCCTGACCGGCGGTCTTAAGAATCTGCTCAACGACGTGGCCAAGGGCAAGATCTCGCAGAGCGACGAGGCGGCCTTCGAGATCGGCCGCAACGTGGCCACCAGCGAAGGCGCCGTCGTCTTCGAAAACGACCTGATCCAGCTG
>DASZFP010000072.1:0-4551 GCA_035939615.1 Burkholderiaceae bacterium
CCCTCCCCTCTCCCGCTGCGCGGGCGAGGGGCGATCGGGCGCCGCAAGTACATAACTGTCCGCAAGAGCACGCGGTGTCGCCCCTCGCCCGCGCAGCGGGAGAGGGGAGGGGGTGAGGGCCGCAGGCTTCAGGACACCAGGTCCCGCACGATTTCGCGCGCTGCGTTGTATCCGGGCGCGCCGCTGACGCCGCCGCCCGGATGGGCTCCTGATCCGCAGTGGTACAGGCCTTTGAGCGGCCCGCGGTAGCGCGCGTAGCCCAGCAATGGACGCAAGCTGAACAACTGGTCCGGCGTCAACTGACCGTGGAAAATGTCGCCCCCGGTCAGTCCGTAGTCGCGCTCCAGGTCCAGCGGGGTCCAGGCCCGGTAGCCGAGCAGTGCGCGCCGGAAGTTGGGACAGAACGACTCCACGTGCGCGAACACGGCCTCGACTGCGTCCGCTTTCATCGCGTCCCAGCCGCCGGGCGGGTCCGGATCGAAGTGCTGGCAGAAAAGGCTCGCCACGTGAGCACCGGGCGGCGCCAGCGAGTCGTCCACCACGCTCGGTATCAGCATTTCGACCACCGGCGCGCGTGAAAATCCTCGATGCAGCGCGTCGCGCCAGGCGAGGTCCATCGCGCGCAGCGACGGGGCCAGCAGGATGCCGCTGGCGTGGTGCGGCTGCGCCTGCGTGCCGGGCAGGCATCGAAAGTCCGGCAGTTCGGACAATGCCACGTTGATCCGCATCGATCCGGAGCCGCAGCGATAGCCACGCATCGACTGCACGAAGTCGGCCGGCAGCGCGCTCGGCTCGAGCAACTTCAGGTACAGCAGCTTCGGATCGACCCCTGCCGCCAGTGCCCGCGCGTGCACCTCGCGTCCGTCCTGCAGCCGCACGCCGCGCACGCGCCCGGAATCGACCAGGATCTTGGCGACCGGCGCCTGCACGTCGATCTGCACGCCGCGGGCGCGCGCCTCCTGCGCCATCAGCTCGGTGATTCGTCCCATGCCTCCGATCGCGTGTCCCCAGATGCCGGGCTTGCCGTTGACCTCGCCGATTGCGTGGTGCAGCAGCACATAGGCCGAACCCGGCGCGTAGGGGCTGGCGTACGTTCCGACCACCGCATCGAAGCCCAGCGCCGCCTTCAAAGGATCGGACTCGAAGGTTGCGTCCAGCCAGTGGCCCGCGCTGCGGGTAAAAAGGTTCGCGCAGTCCTGCTGGACCTGGCTCGGCAGGCGCCCGAAGGCCCACAGCAGCCGGGCCGAGGCGATCAGGTCGCGCCAGCCCTGCACGATCAGCGGCCCGCCCAGCTCGGGCGGCGCCCGCAGTACCCAGTCCTTCAGCTGGTCGGCCACGCGCTGCAGCCGCCCGCAAAAGGCGCCATAGCGGTCGGCGTCTGCCGCAGAGAACTTGCGGATTTCGTCCTGCGGGCTCGCCAGGGCCCCGCCCAGCTTCAGGTAGCGGCCATCGTCGGTGGGCACGAAATTCGAAAAGGGCCGCTCGACGATTCTCAGACCCCGCTGGGCCAGGTTCAGGTCGCGGATCACGGCGGCATTGAGCAGGCTTACCGTGTAGCTGGCGCTCGAATTGCGAAAACCGGGCAGGAATTCCTCGGTCACGGCCGCCCCGCCGACGACCGCTCGGCGTTCGAGCACCCGGACCTTCAGCCCGGCCGAAGCCAGATAGCAGGCACAGGTCAGGCCGTTGTGGCCTGCCCCGACCACGATGACATCCACCAGATCCATCGAAAACCTGCCGTCCAAGCCAGCGTCGGATGCTACTGACAATCGGTCCCGCCCGGAATTTGGCCGGATCGGCCTCGCGGGGCCGCGAATCCGGTAAATTTGGGGCAAACCGGTATAGCGTCCCGCCGGCTTGCAGAGGCCGTCCAGACAGGATTCGTGTGGCTAACGAGGTCCAGACTTCGACCGCGGCGGGTCCGGCCAAGGCCCGCATACTGATCGCCGACACCTCCCGCAGCGTGCGCGCTGCACTGGGCAACCACCTGCGGGAGCGCTTCGAGGTGCGCGAGGCCGAGGACGGCGAAGCGGCCTGGCAGGCGGTGCTGCTGGACGGCAACATCCGCGTGCTGCTGACCGAGCTGGGCCTGACCAAGGTGAGCGGGCTGGACCTGCTGACGCGCGTGCGCAGCTCGAAGGTCAAGCGGATCCGCGAGCTGCCGGTGATCGTGATGATGTCCGAGGACAACGGACACGATCGCCAGCGGGCGGCCGGCCTGGGCGTGACCGACTTCGTCGCCAAGACGACACCGCGGGCCGAGCTGCTGTCGCGGCTCGAAGTGCTGCTGAAGCTGTCGGCCACGCGCGAAGCGCTGGCCGAGACGCAGGCCACGCTGGAATCGTCGCGCACGGTCGACGCCGATACCGAGCTGCTGATCCTGCCGTTCTTCGACAAGCAGGTCGACAAGCTGGTGTCGTACGCGCGCCGCAACCTGTCGGATCTGGCGCTGATCTGCGTGCGGGTCGAGCTGTCCGTCACGCAGGGCGACACCTGGGAAGGCGAAATCGAGCAGCGCGCCAAACTGGTCGGCCGCACGCTGGCCGCATCGATCCGGCTGGAGGACCTCGGGACGCGCTCGGACCGCTTCGAATACTGCGTGGCCACCCAGAGCAGCGGCCTGTCCGGCGTGCTGCGCTTCGCGGCGCGGCTGCGCAAGGTGCTGGAAAACGTCGAGGCCGCCGGACCCGGGGTCGAGGTGTGGACCTGCATCGGCGTGGCCACGCTGTCGGAGGAGCTGCGGCGCAGCGCCGAGGAGCTGCGCACGCTCGCGCAGAAGCGCGCTCACCAGGCCCAGACGGCCCGATCGCGGCGGATCATCCTGGGCACCGCCGAGGGGGTCGCCCCCGGCGCGCTGGATGGGCGCGGCGAAGACGGATCGATGGACGTCAATTTGGCGCTGGCGCTGATCCGCGCCGGCCGCAGCGGCGAGGTGGTCGCCCACCTGCCCCGGCTGCTGGAACAACTCAATCCGCTGTTGCGCCTGGTGCGACAGCAGCAGGAATTGCAGGCCGTGAAGAACGAGGGGGAAGGCCCCGGTGACAAGGTACCGCGCGTTCCTCGATAAATCGATCCGCTCGCCCGAAACGTTCTGGGCCGAAGAGGCCAAGCTGATCGAATGGGAACGGCCCTTCTCCCGAGTGCTCGACTATTCGCGCCCGCCGTTCGCGCGCTGGTTCGTCGACGGCACCACCAACCTGTGCCACAACGCGGTCGACCGGCACCTGGCCGCTCGCGGCGAGCAGGCTGCGCTGATCTACGTGTCGACCGAGGTTGGCGTCGACCGGACGTATTCCTTCCGGCAGCTGCATCAGGAAGTGAACCGGTTCGCGGCCACGCTGCTGGGGCTGGGCGTGGCGCGCGGCGATCGCGTGCTGATCTACATGCCGATGATCCCGGAGGCCGTGTTCGCAATGCTGGCCTGCGTTCGCATCGGCGCCATTCATTCGGTCGTGTTCGGCGGTTTCGCCTCGGTGAGCCTGGCCAGCCGGATCGATGATGCCCGGCCCAAGGTGATCGTGTCGGCCGATGCCGGTTCGCGCGCCGGCAAGGTCCTGCCGTACAAGGCGCTGCTGGACGAGGCGATCGCGCGCTCCAAGGCGCCGCCTCGATCGGTCGTGATGGTCGACCGGCAACTGGCACCGATGCACTGGGTCGAGGGACGCGACCACCGGTACGCCGACCTGCGCAACCAGCACCGGGATGCGGTGGTGCTGTGCCAGTGGCTCGAGTCGAGCGAGCCGTCGTACATCCTGTACACCTCGGGCACGACCGGCCAGCCCAAGGGAGTGCAGCGCGACACCGGCGGCTACGCGGTGGCGCTGGCCTCGTCGATGCAGAAGATCTTCTGCGGCCAGCCGGGCGAGACCTACTTCGCCACCAGCGATATCGGCTGGGTGGTCGGTCACAGCTACATCGTCTACGCCCCGTTGCTGGCGGGCATGGCCACGGTTTTGTACGAAGGCACGCCGGTCCGTCCGGACGGCGCGATCCTTTGGCGCATCGTGGAGCAGTACCGGGTCGCGGTGATGTTCTCGGCGCCCACAGCGATCCGTGTGCTCAAGAAACAGGACCCGGCGCTTCTGAAACGGCATGACCTGACGTCGCTGAAGCTGCTGTTTCTGGCGGGCGAGCCGCTCGATGAGCCCACTGCCCGCTGGATCGCCGAAGGTCTGGGCAAGCCCGTCATCGACAACTACTGGCAGACCGAGACCGGCTGGCCGATCCTGGTGATCGCGCAGGGCGTGGAGCCGCTGCCATCGAAATTCGGCAGCCCCGGCCTGCCCTGCTATGGCTATGCCGTCAAGCTCTACGACGAGGCAAGCGGCGAGGAGGTCGGGCCCAACACGAAGGGGGTGCTGGGGATCGAAGGGCCGCTGCCGCCCGGATGCATGACGACCGTGTGGGGCGACGACGAGCGCTTCGTCCAGACCTATTGGCGCAGCATCCCGGGCCGCGCCGTCTATTCGACGTTCGACTGGGGCATACGCGACGACGACGGCTACTACTTCATCCTGGGCCGCACCGATGACGTGATCAACGTGGCCGGGC
>DASZFP010000073.1:0-12457 GCA_035939615.1 Burkholderiaceae bacterium
CTCGCCCTGTCGGGCAAGGGATTGTCGGAGCAGCAGCTCTCGGATCTGGGCACCAACATGATCCGCACCCAGCTAGTCACGGTTCCTGGCGCCTCGCTGCCACTGCCATTCGGCGGCAAGACGCGCGAGGTGCAGATCGACCTGGAGCCCGCCGCCCTGCAGGCGCGCGGCCTGTCGGGTCAGGACGTGGCGCTGGCACTGGCGACCCAGAATCTGATCCTGCCGGCCGGCACGCAGAAGATCGGCCGGTTCGAATACACCATGCAGCTGAACAACTCGCCCGCCCAGATCACCGGACTGGCCGACCTGCCGATCAAGGCCGTCAACGGCGCAACGATCTACCTGCACGACGTGGCGAACGTGCGCGATGGCTATCCGCCCCAGACCAATATCGTGCACGTCGACGGCGCTCGCTCGGTTCTGCTGACCGTGGAAAAGAGCGGCGGTGCCTCCACGCTCGCGATCATCCAGGGCATCAAGGCGAAGATGGAACAGATCAAGGCGAGCCTGCCGGATGCGCTGGTGGCCTCGCCGATCGGCGACCAGGGGGTGTTCGTGACCGGGGCGATCAGCAGCGTCGTGCGCGAAGGCGTGATCGCGGCTGCCCTGACCAGCCTGATGATCCTGCTGTTCCTCGGCAGCTGGCGCTCCACCCTGATCATCGCCACGTCGATCCCGCTGTCGATCCTGGGCTCGGTCACGGTGCTGTCGGTCCTGGGGGAAACGCTGAACATCATGACCCTGGGCGGCCTCGCGCTGGCGGTCGGCATCCTGGTCGACGAGGCGACCGTCACGATCGAGAACATCAACTGGCACCTGGAACAGGGCAAGGACGTCGAGCCGGCCATCCTCGACGGGGCGCAGCAGATCGTGACGCCCGCCTTCGTGTCGCTGCTGTGCATCTGCATCGTGTTCGTGCCGATGTTCTTCCTGCAGGGCGTCGCGCGCTACCTGTTCGTGCCGATGGCAGAAGCGGTGGTTTTTGCAATGATCAGCTCGTTCATCCTGTCGCGCACGCTCGTGCCGACCATGGCGAACTACCTGTTGCGCCGGCATGCATCGCACGCGGACGGCAGCGGCGCGCCGGCGTCACGCAACCCGCTGGTGCGCTTTCAGCGCGCCTTCGAGGATCGCTTTGAACGCATGCGGGCCTGGTATCGGGGGATCCTGCAGCTGGCGCTGCATCACCGCCGCGTCTTCATGACCGGCTTCCTGGGCTTCGTGCTGGCTTCCTTCCTGCTGGTGCCGATGCTGGGCCGGAATTTCTTCCCGGCGGTCGACTCGGGGCAGATCCTGATGCACGCACGCCTGCAGGTCGGAACGCGCGTGGAGGACAGTGCCAACGAGTTCGGCCAGATCGAGAACGTGATCCGCCAGGTCATTCCGCCGGCCGAGCTGGGCACGCTGGTCGACAACATCGGCATGCCCGTCAGCGGCATCAACCTGTCCTACAACAACACCGGCACCATCGGCGAGCAGGACGGTGATATCCAGATCTCGCTCGAACCGGTTCACCGTCCCACCGCCGAATACGTGCGCACGCTGCGGGAGCAGCTGCCCCTGCGCTTCCCGGGGGTTACGTTCTCCTTCCTGCCCGCCGACATCGTCAGTCAGATCCTGAACTTCGGCAGCCCCGCCCCGATCGATCTGCAGGTGCGCGGACCCAACCTGCGCGCGGATTACGCCTACGCGGACGAGCTGTTGAGCCGCGTTCGCCTGGTGCCCGGCGTCGTCGATGCGCGCATCCAGGAGTCCCACACCAACCCCGGCTTCAACGTCGACGTGGATCGCGCCCGCGCGCAGTACGTCGGCCTCACCGAGCGCGACGTGACGAACAGCCTGCTGGTCATGCTGGCTGGCAGCAGCCAGGTGGCACCCACGTTCTGGCTGGACCCGACCAACGGCGTGCAGTACCCGATCGTCATGCAGACCCCGCAGTACCAGGTCGATTCGCTCGGTGAACTGCAGAACCTGCCGGTCACCGCGACCGCAACCACGGGCGCCTCGGCCGTGCCGCAAGTCCTGGGAGGCCTGGCGAACATCAGCCGCACCAGCTCGAACGCGGTCATTTCGCAGTACGACATTGCGCCGATGGTCCAGATCTACGCGACCACGCAGGGCCGCGACCTCGGCGCGGTGGCGGCCGACGTCAACAAGGTCGTGCAGGAAACGGCCAAAGACGCGCCGAAGGGAAGCCGGGTCGCACTGCTCGGCCAGGTGCAGACGATGAACAGTGCCTTTGCCGGACTTCTGTTCGGTCTGCTCGGTGCGATCGGGCTGATTTACCTGCTGATCGTGGTCAATTTCCAGTCCTGGAGCGATCCGTTCGTGATCATCACCGCCCTGCCGGCGGCCCTGGCGGGCATCGTATGGATGCTGTTCGCCAGTTCGACCCCATTGTCGGTGCCGGCCCTGACTGGAGCGATCATGTGCATGGGCGTTGCCACCGCCAACAGCGTACTCGTCATCAGCTTCGCGCGCGAGCGCCTCGACGAGCTGGGCGATCCGATCGCCGCCGCGCTCGAGGCCGGCTTTGTACGCTGCCGTCCCGTCCTGATGACCGCGCTCGCCATGATCATCGGCATGGCGCCGATGGCGCTGGGCCTCGGCGAGGGCGGCGAGCAGAACGCGCCGCTGGGTCGCGCGGTCATCGGCGGCCTGACTTTCGCAACCGTGGCCACCCTCATTTTCGTACCAGTCGTCTTCAGCATCGTGCACCGCAATTACAAGCGCCCTGCTGCGACGCCCTCTGCTGTCATCGGAGAACCCCATGTCGCCTGAACCGTCAGTTCGCGTCGTATCCGGCCGCGCCTTGCGCATTGCCGCTCTGGTGGCCGGCGCCATCGCCCTGCTGTTGGTCGGCAGCGGCATCGCCGCGCGCGCCGCCAGCAGCAGGCACTTGCGCCAGTGGACCAGCGCCAACGCCGAGCCCGTCGTCAGCGTCATGCAGCCCCAGCCCGGCGACAGTTCCTACGCGCTGGAACTGCCCGGGCGCCTCGAGGCTTACTCGCGTGCGCCGATCTACGCGCGCGTCAACGGCTACCTGAAAGACTGGAAGGTCGATATCGGCAGTGCGGTCCGGACCGGACAGGTGCTGGGCGAAATCGAAGCGCCCGATCTGGACCAGCAGCTGTCGCAGGCCAAGGCCGATCTGATGACCGCGCAGGCGAACGAGGCGCTCGCGAAGACGACCGCCGAGCGCTGGCAACGGCTGCTGAAGACCGACTCGGTCTCGGTTCAGGAAGTCGACATGAAGGTGGGCGACTTCGCCGCCAAGGAGGCGATCGTCAAGGCGGCCAGCGCGAACGTCGAACGCCTGCAGGTCCTGGAAGGATTCAAGCGCATGGTGGCCCCGTTCGACGGCATCGTCACGGCGCGGGACACGGACGTGGGCGCGCTCATCAACGCGGGCAGCGGCAAGGGACTGGAGCTCTTTGTCGTCTCCGATGTCCACAAGCTGCGCCTGTACGTGAATGTGCCGCAGAACTATGTGGCGCAGGTGACCTCCGGCACCCAAGCGAAGGTGACCGTCCCGGAGCGCCCGGGGCAGACGTTCGCCGCCATCGTGGAGAGTTCATCCCAGTCGGTCGATCCGTCCTCGGGCGCCACGCTGGTGCAGCTCGGGGTGGATAACCAGGCCGGACAGCTGCTGCCGGGCGCGTTCGCCAACGTGCATTTCGATCTGCCGGTGGCCGCGGCCGACCTGAGCGTGCCCGCCAGCGCGCTGATCTTCGACCACCGCGGCGTGCGCGTGGCAACGGTCGGGCCGGACAACCGGATCGCCTTCAAGCCGGTCAGCATCGCCCGCGATCTGGGCGATGTGGTTCAGATCTCCTCTGGGCTGGCCGCCAGCGACCGCATCGTCGACAGCCCGCCGGACGGAATCGGCAAGGGTGATCAGGTCCGGATCGCCACAGCCACGACGAACGGCGCCGCGGTCGCTGATGCGTCGACCCGGCCCTCCACGCAGGACAAGAGCCCATGAATCCGTGCCGCCGCTTGGCAACCGTCGCTGCTGCCGCAGCCGTTCTGCTGGCTGGCTGCTCGACGGCTCCGAAGCTCACGATGCCGGACGTTCCGGTCGCCCCGGCCTACAAGGAAGCAGGGCCCTGGACTCCTGCGCAGCCGGCCGACAGCCTGCCGCGCGGCAACTGGTGGGCGATGTTCGGCGACGCCGACCTGAACGATCTGCAGGCGCGCCTGCTGGCGCACAGCCCCGACCTGGCGGCGGCGCTGGCGCGCTACAACCAGGCCAAGGCCTTCAGCGACCAGCTGCGCTCGGGTCTTTTTCCATCGCTGGTACTCGGCGCCAACGCGCAGCGCGATCGGCAGTCGGCCACGAGGCCGCTGCGCGGACTGACGCAACCGAACGACTACAACTCGCTCACAGCCGGCGTCGAAATCGACTACGAGTTCGATCTGTGGGGCCGCATTCGCAACGAAGTGAACGCCGGACGTGCCGAGGCCCAGGCCTACGCGGCCGATCTGGAGTCGGCCCGGTTGAGCCTGCAGGCCCAGCTCGCCGACGACTACCTCGTGCTGCGCGGACTCGATCGCCAGGTGGCCACGCTCGATGAGACCGTGAAAGCCTACCAAAGCGCGCTCGAGCTGACACAAACGCGCCACGACGGCGGCATCGCCTCGGGGCTGGATGTGGCGCGCGCGCAAACCCAGCTCGGCACGTCACGCTCGCTGGCGGCCCAAACGCTGGCTCTGCGCGCAGTGGCCGAACACGCGATCGCCGCCCTGATCGGCGAGTCGGCTTCCGAATTCTCGATCCCGCCGAAACTCGCGCAGATCGAGCTGCCGCAGGTACCGGTGGGCGTGCCGGCCACCTTGCTGCAGCGGCGACCCGATATCGCCGCCGCCCAGCGGCGCATCGCTGCGAGCAATGCCAGCGTCGGGGTGGCACGGGCCGCTTTCTTTCCGGACATCACGCTGAGTGCGCAGGCGGGGTATCAATCGACGGCGCCCGGCAACTGGATCTCGGCGCCGAACGTATTCTGGTCGATCGGACCGTCGCTGCTGTTCACCCTGTTCGACGCCGGCAAGCGCAAGGCCCAGGTCGCCCAGGCCGAGGCGGCACTCGACGAGGCCGGAAGCGTCTACCGCGGCGTGGTGGTGACGGCCTTTCAGCAGGTGGAGGACAGCCTGGCGCTGGTGCACGACTATCGCGACGCGGCGGTCGAGGAGCACTTGGCCGTGACGGCGGCCGAGCGCTCGCTGGACTTCGCGCTGACCCGCTACCGCGAGGGCGAGGTGAGCTATCTCGAGGTGGTCACGTCGCAGACGATCACGCTGCAGACCCAGCTGGATTCCGTCAATCTCGACACGCGCGAGCTGCGCGCCAGCGTGGAGCTGATCCGCGCGCTGGGCGGCGGGTGGAACGCGGAACAAAGCCCAGCCCTGTCAGCGAACGCGGCCTCGCCGGCCAGACAGTACGACGCCCGCGACCAGAACGGCGATACAACCGAAAAACAGGATGGCGCCACCGACCAGCGGGGGCACGACGCCATAGCCCTTGAGCGCAGCGGTCA
This sequence comes from Burkholderiaceae bacterium, assembly GCA_035939615.1. Taxonomy (GTDB): domain Bacteria; phylum Pseudomonadota; class Gammaproteobacteria; order Burkholderiales; family Burkholderiaceae_F; genus VBCK01. Next base: position 5,538 of record DASZFP010000073.1, read on the forward strand.
GTGACACGACGCCCAGAATGCCCCCCGTCGACCAGGCGTCGCTGACGAACATCTTGTAGACCCCGCCAGCCACCTCGCGCAGCATCGTCATGGCGTGAGCACTCCGGTCGATCGCCGAACCCACTGCGTTGCGCCCAGGCCGACGACCAGGAATGCGGCACCGAAGAACAGGATCGTCAGATCCTCGCCCGGCCACGAGATTCCCAGACCCTCACCGGTCCAGAACACCCCGAACGCGCTCAGGATCACCCCCACCGCGAATTTGAGCGTGTTCGCGGGTACGCGCGCCAGCGGGCGGTGAACGATCGCCCCGATGCCCAGAACCACGATACAAGCGGCCAGGGCCCCGAGCGAAGCCGGAACCAGCAAGCCGCGACCCGCGCCGACGGCGATCACGATGAACACGACTTCGAGGCCCTCGAGCAGCACCGCCTTGAAGGCGATGGCGCCCCCGAGCCAGTCGAAGCCGGCTCGATGTGGTGTAGCGGCATCGCTCAAGTTGGCCGCCTCGGCCTCGTACGAGGCGTCCTCATCGTGCAGCGCAATGATGCCCGCCCCGCGCAGCGCCGCCTTGCGCAGCCAGCCCATGCCAAACAGCAACAGCAAGGTGCCGATGACGAGCTTGAGCCATTGCATCGGGATCCGATCGAGCAGCGGTCCCAGGGTGGCCACGATCACGGCGAGCACCGCCAGCGCGGCTCCACATCCCACGATGGCGGAGCGCCAGCCGCGCAGCGTCCCCGCGGCCAGCACGATCGTGAATGCCTCGACGAATTCGACCAGCGAAGCCAGGAAGGCGGCGCCCACTGCGGGCGCCGCGGTGGTGACGGAAATCAGACAGGCTCCTTCGAGCAGGTCTTCGCAACGATGCCGATGCCAATCGTAACAAGGCGCCCGCAGTGTCGAAACCCAGCCGAAATTCCGGTCGCGCCTAATCACGTCAGACGCATTATCACCGGAGAAGCACCATGAAGAGCATCCAATCGCCGGTCGCAAAGATCGTCCTGGCGCTTGCCGCACTACTGCCTGCGCTGCCCGCGCTGGCGCAACACCATGAAGAGGAGCATCACTTCGCGGCTTTCCACGAACGCGACGGGGGCCACGAGGACCATCGCTGGCACGGCGACATCGCGCGATTTCACGAACACGACTGGGGCCTGTGGCGCGGCGGGCGCTGGGTCCACGAAGACCACGACGGCCGTTTCGGCTGGTGGTGGATCGCAGGTGACGCCTGGTACTGGTACCCGGCGCCCATCTACCCATACCCGGATCCGTACCAGCCACCCGAGACCGTCGGGCAAGCTCCTTCGGATGCGCCACCGGCGGCCCCGATGCCAAAGACCTGGTACTTCTGCGAAGGTGCGAACGGCTACTACCCGTATGTGGCGAGCTGCCCCGGTGGATGGAAGGCCGTCCCTGCGAATCCTGAAGCGCCGCCCCAATAGCCTGCTGGACGCCGAGACCTCAAAACGAGCCGATCGACCAGCCAAGGAATCCAGATGAACATGGTTCGACTTTTCAACCGCAAAGGGCACATCGCTGCCGGCATTTCATCGCTCGCGCTCCTGTGCGCCTGCGCGCAGATACCGACCGGTCCTTCGGTTGCCGTGATGCCGCCCCAAGACAAACCGATCGAAGTCTTCCAGGCAGAAGACCAGGCCTGCCGCGCCTACAGCGCGCAGTCGGCCGGCGCCGACCCGAACGACGCTGCTGCGAAGAGCATCGTCGGTTCGGCGGTCGTCGGAACCGCGATCGGTGCCGTGGCGGGCGCCGCGCTCGGTGGACACGCCGGTGCCGGCGCCGGCGTCGGGTTGCTTGCGGGTACCGCGGTCGGGGCGAGCAACGGCGCTGAAGCGCGCCGTACCGTGCAGCAGCGCTACGACATCGCCTACGAGCAGTGCATGTACGCAAAGGGCAACCAGCTGCCCCCGGCCCGTGCCGGATATCGGTACGGGTTGTAAGGGTGCAACCACGGGATTTTCTCCAATGGACCTCTCGGTAAACGAAACGAAGATGCAGGTGACGGCGGCTGACGACACGCCGCTGCTGTGGGTGCTGCGCGACCACCTGGGAATGACCGGCACCAAGTTCGGCTGCGGAATGGCACTGTGCGGAGCCTGCACCGTGCTGCTGGACGGTCAGCCGACCCGCTCGTGCATGATGCCCATATCTTCAGTTGCCGGCAAAAAGATCACCACGATCGAAGGCGTTGGCGCCACGCCCGCCGGCCGGGCCGTGCAGGATGCCTGGCTGACGCTGGACGTGCCCCAGTGCGGCTACTGTCAGGCCGGGCAGATCATGTCGGCCGCGGCACTGCTCAGGAGCAATTCCCGGCCGAGCGACGCCGACATCGATGCCGCCATGACGGGCAACATCTGTCGCTGCGGCACCTATCCGCGCATCCGTGCGGCCATCAAGACGGCTGCGGGCAAGCTGGGCGCCACGAAATGAGCGCCGTCATGAAGTCGCCGGTCGACCGGCCTGGGCTGAACCGGCGTCAGTTCATCACCCGCGTGGGTGCACTGGGTGGGCTGGTGCTGATCGCCGGGGCTGCGGACGTGGTCAAGGCGGAGGAGGCGAGGAAGTACGGCGTCGACAGCATGCCGCATGGCTGGAGCGACAACCCGCTGGCCTTCGTCGCCATCGGCGAAGACGGCATCGTCACCATCGTCGTGCACCGCTCCGAGATGGGCCAGGGTGTGCGCACCGGAATGCCGCTGATCGTGGCCGACGAGTTGGAAGCCGACTGGAGCAAGGTGCGCGTGGCACAGGCGCCCGCGGACGAACAGAAATTCGGCAACCAGGACACCGACGGTTCGCGCAGCACGCGACACTTCTTCGAGCCAATGCGCCGCTGCGGCGCGGCTGCGCGCGTCATGCTGGAGCAGGCCGCGGCGGCCAGCTGGGGCGTACCGGTCGGCGAGGTACATGCGCTCAACCACGAAGTGCTCCATCGCGCGAGCGGGCGCAAGCTCGGCTACGGCGCGCTGGCGCGCGCGGCGGCCCAACTGCCCGTGCCGCCACGCGAATCGCTGCGCCTGAAAGAACCGGCTCGATTCCGCTATATCGGCAAGGGCAGAACGCACCTGGCCGACGGGGGCGACATCGTCGCCGGCAGGGCGCACTACGGCATCGACACGCGGCTGGACGGCATGCTCTACGCCGTGGTCGCGCGATCGCCGGTGCTGGGCGGCAAGGTGGTGCACTACGACGCCACCGAAGCACTGAAGATGGCTGGCGTGGTCAAGATCCTTGAGATTCAGGTCAATGTGCCGTCCGCCAGGTTCCACCCGATGAACGGGGTGGCGGTCGTCGCCACGGATACGTGGATCGCCATCAAGGCGCGCAATGCGCTCAAGGTGCAATGGGACGACGGGCCGCACGGCGCCTACGACTCCAAGGCGTACCGCGCCGAGCTGGAGCAGGCCGCGCGCAAGCCCGGCCAGGTGTTGCGTGAAGTCGGCGACGTCGACGGCGCCATGAGCCGGGCCGCGCGCAAAGTCGAGGCCGAGTACTACCTGCCGCACCTCGCCCACGCCACCATGGAACCGCCGGCTGCGGTGGCGCGCATCGTCGACGGTCGCTGCGAGGTATGGGCCGCGGTACAGGCACCGCAGGTCACGCGCGAAGACGTCGCCAAGCACCTGGGCTTGCCGTTCGAAAACGTCACGGTCCATGTGACGCTGCTGGGCGGCGGTTTCGGCCGCAAGTCCAAACCGGACTTCGCGATCGAAGCCGCACTGCTGTCGCAGCGGCTCGGCGGCAAGCCGGTCAAGGTCACCTGGACGCGCGAGGACGACCTCCACAATGACTATCTGCACACCGTGTCGGTGGAACACCTGCAAGCCGGACTGGACGCCGGGGGCAAGCCGGTCGCGTGGCTGCACCGCAGCGTCGCGCCGAGCATCGTCTCGTTGTTCGGCCCCGATCCCAAGCACGAGGCGCCGTTCGAGCAGGGCATGGGTCTGATCAACCTGCCGTACGACATTCCCAACCTGCGCATCGAGAATCCGGAAGCGGTCGCGCATACCCGTATCGGCTGGTTCCGGTCGGTGTCCAACATTCCGCACGCCTTTGCCGTGCAGTCGTTCGTGGCCGAACTGGCGGCTGGGGCCCGCCGCGACCACCGCGACTATCTGCTCGAGCTGATCGGACCGCCCCGGCTGATCGATCCGACGGCGCTGAAGGACAGCTGGAACTACACGGAATCGCCGCAGCGATACCCGGTCGACACGGGCCGGCTGCGCCGCGTGATCGAAACCGCAACGCGCCAAGCCGGCTGGGGCCGCAAGCTGCCCAAGGGCCGCGGACTGGGGCTGGCGGCTCATTACAGCTTTGTCAGCTACACGGCCGCAGTGGTCGAGGTCGAGATCGGCAGCAAGGGCGAGCTCGCCATCCCGCGGGTCGATATCGCCTTCGACTGCGGCCCGCAGGTCAACCCCGACCGCATCCGCTCGCAGCTGGAAGGCGCCGTCGTCATGGGTGTGAGCCTGGCGAGCCTGGGCGAGATCACGTTCAAGAATGGACGGGTCGAGCAGGACAACTTCCATCAGTATCAGGTGACGCGCATCGACGCGGCGCCGCGCGAGATCCGGGTGCATCTGCTGCCGAGCTCCGACTGGTCGGTGCCGTTGGGCGGCGTGGGCGAGCCGGGCCTTCCGCCGATCGCACCGGCGCTGTGCAACGCGATCTTCGCCGCTACCGGCCAGCGCATCCGCCAGCTGCCGATCCGCGATCAGCTGGCGAGCGGCGGATCGGAAGCGGCCGGAAGGTGACCGGATACGGGCCGTCCATCGCTCCCCAACCGGGGACTGCGCCATGGCGTGATCTGGCGTCGCTCTTCGGTCGCGTCGGGCTGGGGCTGGTCTTCGTGTGGTCCGGCTACGGCAAGTTCGCCGACATGGCCCCGACGATCGGGTACATGCAGGCCCACGGAATGGCCGCCGCTGACTTTCTGATCTGGCCCGCGGCCCTGGTCGAAATGGCGGCCGGTGCGCTGCTCATTGCTGGCTGGAGCGCGCGCTGGGCGGCACTGGCACTGGCCGCATTCACGGTGGCCGCCACGCTGATCTTTCACACGTACTGGAACGCCGCGCCCGACCTCGCCCTGAACCAGCAGATTCAGTTCATGAAAAACCTGGCGATCCTGGGCGGGCTGTTAACGGTGTTCGCGCACGGCTCCGGACGCTACTCGCTCGATCGGTGGGAGCGCGGCGACTCCGCTTAAAAGAATTGTCCGCTCGATGGCCGGTCGTCGGGAGCCGTTGCGTTCATGCTGCCCGAGACCGCATCCGAGCTCTTCAGGTTGAAGTTGACCGCGTCGGCGCTCGAGTCGACCCCCGTTCCCATGGCCGCGCAGCCTGTCACCAGCAGCCCCAGCAGCGGCAGCCCCAGCCTTACGATCCAGTGTCTCATCGCTTTTCCAGTCCGTCTCCGTCGGCACGATCGCCGCCGGTTTGTGCTGGTCAGCGTGCCGGGCGGGGGTCTCCAGACGATGTCACGACGCTCGCAGCGAATGTCATCCGTAATACGCCAGCGGGCCAGGCGCGATCAACGCGCGCCCAGCAGTTTGGCGGCGCGCGCCACGGCCAGCGGCTTGACCCAGAAGATCGCGCCGTAGTGGCCGTCGCCGGTGCTGACGGCATCCATCGCGGTGATGTTGATCTTCGCGGCGGCGAGCTTGTCGAGCGTCTCGTTCATCGCCCCGACCCGGTCGTCGCCCTGCAGCAGAAATCCGCTCTTGCGCGGGCTCAGCTTGAGCTTCAGCGTCTTGGCGGCGAGCTTGAAGGCGGCGGAATCTTCGGGAACCAGATCGAGCTGGCCTTTGCGAGCGCTCGGAAAACCGGAGAACGCCAGCAGGTTGATGCCCGCCGCAGCGAGCGCCGACAGAACTTTCGCGCATTCTCCCGGCCGGTCGGGAACCACGACGTAGAAGTAATCGACCTTGCGCACGGTGTCGCTCATATTCGCTCCTTTCGACGCAAATGGACCAGTCGCAGCAGCAATCGCTCTACTTCAAGCTCGCGCGCAGGATCAGGCGCGCCTTTTCCCAGTCGCGCTGCACCGTGCGCTCGGTCACGCCGAGCGTCTCGGCAATCTCCTGCTCACTGTAGCCGCCGAAGTAGCGCATCTCGACGACCTGGGCCAGGCGGGCGTCGGCCTGCTCCAGGTCCTTCAGCGCTTCATGGATCCTGAGGATCGATTCCTCGCCTTCGGCCAGGTTCTCGATCAGCTCGGTGTTGAGCGTCAGCGGCGAGACGCCCCCGCCGCGGCGCTCCGCCAGCCGCTCCCGGGCGCTGTCGACGATGACCGAGCGCATCACACGCGCGGCGTACCCGAAAAACGCCCGCCGGTCCTCGATCCGCAGCTGTCCGACCCGGACGAACCTGAGATACGACTCGTGCACCAGCGACGTCGTATCCAGCAGGGTATTGCGTCCCCCGTCGCGTAACCGGGAGCGGGCCATGCGGCGCAGCTCGTCATAGGTCGCCGCAAATAGCGCATCCCGGGCATTGTCGTCGCCCTCCTGCATTCTGGCCAGAAGCTGGGTGATCTGCCCCAAGCCTGCCTCCCTACCCTGAGTTGTTATGCCTCGCAGGGTGTATTTGACGCCCCGCACGGACGTTTAGCAACCGCTTCCGGCTTCGACCGAGGCCGCAGCGATGTCGTGAAACGCCGCATCGATGCGTTCTTGAAAGTGAGGCAGTCCAACGCGATCTGCCGACCCATAGACCTCAGTTTTTTACCCGGAGAAATGCCATGATCAATCCCAACCGCAGGCCCTCATGCTGGACCGCGACTTCCGTTGCCACCGCCCTGATTCTGGTGGTCGTGCTGGCAATGGCCGGCTCGGTCCTGATCGACACGCTCAACGGTGCGAGCCCGGTCACCGTGACCGCGTAGCGCATCGCAGCCCGCGG
>DASZFP010000074.1:0-30537 GCA_035939615.1 Burkholderiaceae bacterium
CTTCAGGCCGATCCGGTAGGTATTCAGGTTCTCGGCGGCTACGTAGGGGCAGAACTCGCCCGGTTTGCGCTGCGCCAGCGCCGCCGGCATGTACTCCTTGATCGCGACCGACTGGCCGTTCTCGTCCTGGGCCAGGTAGACGATCGAGAAGCCGCCGCTCGATATCTTCTTTACAATTCGGTAATTGCCGAGCTGCATGCTCTCCGGCAATGAGGCGTTGGTCTGCGCCGCCATGTCGATGCGTGTCCGCCGATACGAGAGAGATAGACCTCAGGAAGCGCGCCGATTCTATCTAAATCAGCCCAATTGGAACGACCGGTGCGTGCAGCGTAATCGGCCGAAATGGCGTGGCATTCGATGAAAGACGGCACGATCCGAGCGTGTTTTTTCGTTCAATACCCCCCATGGCCGCGATCGCCAGTATGACGGGCTTCGCGGCCGCCAGCGCTGCGACGCCCCGGGGCACACTGAGCGTGGAGCTCAAATCGGTGAACGCGCGCTTCCTGGAGCTGGGCATGCGGCTGCCCGAGGAGCTGCGCGCGCTGGAGGCGAGTGCGCGCGAACAGCTCGGCGCCCGACTGACCCGTGGCAAGGTCGAGCTGCGGGTTACGGTAACGCGGGAGTCTGCCGCGCCCGAGGCCCGGCTGAGCCGGCCGGCGCTGGCCCGTCTGGCAGCGATCGCCGACGAGGCGGGGTCGGCCATCCCCGGCGCCGCAGCGCTGGGGCTGGCCGACATTCTGCGCTGGCCCGGCGTGATCGAATCGGCTGAGGACGAGCCCGAGCAGCTGCGCGAGCCCTTCACGCAGGCGCTCGACCAGGCGGTGCAGCTGCTGGGCCAGGCGCGGCTGCGGGAGGGGGCCGCGCTGGTGGCCGCGTTGCTCGAGCGCTGCGACGGCATCGACCGGATACTGGCGGATCTGCGCACCCAGGTCCCGGCGATACTGGCCATGCTCACGCGCAAGCTGCAGGAACGCCTGACCCAGGCGCTGGTGCCGGCCCTGTCGGGCTCCAACCACCTGTCGCGTGAGGAGCTGAACGACCGGATCCGCCAGGAGGTGACGCTGTACGGGATGCGCGCCGATGTGGACGAGGAGTTGCAGCGCCTCGCGACCCACGTGGCCGAGGTGCGCCGCGTGCTCGGCGCCGGCGGGGCGGTCGGGAGGCGCCTGGATTTCCTGATGCAGGAGCTCAATCGCGAGGCCAACACGCTCGGGTCGAAGGCTTCCGCGATCGAAATGACCAATGCCGCCGTCGAGCTGAAGCTGCTGATCGAGCAGATGCGCGAGCAGATCCAGAACCTGGAATGAGCCGACCGACTGCCGGTGCGACCCGATCCGGTGAACCAGGGCCGGTCAGCGCGGGTTCGGGTCAGGTATTCCTGGTGGCCGCGCCATCCGGGGCCGGCAAGTCGAGCCTGGTCAACGCCCTGCTGCAGCAGGACGGGTCGATCCGCCTGTCGGTGTCTTTCACCACGCGGGCGCCGCGGCCCGGCGAGGAAAACGGGCGCGAGTACCACTTCATCACGCAGGAAGAGTTCGCGCACCGCCGCGCGCGCGGCGAGTTCCTGGAAACGGCCGAGGTGCACGGCAACTGGTACGGCACCTCGCGCCGCTGGATCGAGCACGAGCTCAGCCAGGGGGCCGACCTGCTGCTGGAGATCGACTGGCAGGGCGCCCGCCAGGTCAAGCTGCTGTTCCCGCAGGCCGTGGGCGTGTTCATCCTGCCGCCGTCACTGGAGGCGCTGCGGACACGGCTCATTCAGCGGCGCCAGGATCCGCCGCTGGTGATCGAGCGGCGGCTGGCGGCCGCGCGCAGCGAAATGCAGCACGCGCACGAATTCGACTTCGTGATCGTCAATGAGCATTTCGACCAGGCGCTGGCCGAGCTGGCAGCGGTCGTCACGGCCGCCCGGCTGCGCTACGCCTCGCAGGCAGCCCGCGTCCCGGATGTTTTCGAACGGCTCGGCATTGCAGGCCCACACTCGGGGTCGGCGCCCGGCACTCCGGTAAACTAGGGCCCGACACACATTTCGGATGAGATCGCCCCATGGCACGAATCACCGTCGAAGATTGCCTCCGACACATCCCCAACCGCTTCCAGCTGGTGCTGGCGGCGGCCTATCGCGCGCGTCAGCTCACGCAGGGACACGCGCCCAAGGTGGACACCAAGGACAAGCCGGCGGTGGCCGCGCTGCGCGAGATCGCCGCACAGAAGGTCGGTATTGAAATGCTGCGCAAGGTACCGACCTAGGGACGGTGAGCCGAGTTTTTCCCCCAACCGGGCGGGCAGAAAACTGCCCACCTCGGGTCAAAGTCGGCCAGCCGGCGTAATGTCTAGCCTATGGCCGCTTCCGAACCTGCATCGAGCGAACTGTCACCGGGCCGCGCCCAGGCGCCGTCCGGTTTTGCCCGACGGGCCGCCGAAGCGCTGCGCAAGGCGGGTCAGGTCGTATGGCGCTCGGAACCGGAAAAGCCCGCTGCGCCGAAACCCGCATCGACCTTCACCGAGCTTACCGATCGGCTGAAGACGTACCTTCCGTCCGGCGAGATACAGCGGATCCGGGACGCCTTCAAGTTCTCCGACGAAGCGCACCTGGGCCAGTTCCGCAAAAGCGGAGAGCCTTACATCACGCACCCGATCGCGGTGGCCGGAACGCTGGCGGAGTGGCACCTGGACTCGGCCGCGATCCAGGCGGCCCTGCTGCACGACGTGATGGAGGATTCGGGCATCGGCAAGCAGCAGCTTGCCCAGCGCTTCGGCCCGATCGTGGCCGAGCTGGTCGACGGTGTGTCCAAGCTGGACCGGCTCAGCTTCGACTCCGGCATCCAGGCCCAGGCCGAGAGCTTCCGCAAGATGCTGCTGGCGATGGCGCGCGACGTGCGCGTGATCCTGATCAAGCTGGCCGACCGCCTGCACAACGTGCGCACGCTGGCGGCGGTCGATGCGGAGCGCCAGCGGCGCATCGCGCGCGAGACGATGGAGATCTACGCGCCGATCGCGCACCGCCTCGGACTGAACGAGGTCTACCGCGAGCTGCAGGATCAGAGCCTGTCGTACCTGTATCCGATGCGCTATCGGGTGCTGAAGAAGGCGGTCAGCACGGCTCGCGGCAGCCGGCGCGAGCTGCTGGGGCGGATCCATGACACCGTTCACAAGCAGCTCGCCACCTCGCGCGTGAAGGCCGAGATCGTCGGCCGCGAAAAGACGATGTACGGGATCTACCGCAAGATGGTCGAGAAGCATCTGTCGTTTTCGGAGGTGCTGGACATCTACGGGTTCCGCGTGATCGTCAATTCGGTCCAGGACTGCTACCTGGCGCTGGGCTCGCTGCACGCTCTTTACAAGCCGGTGCCGGGCAAGTTCAAGGACTACATCGCGATTCCGAAGGTCAACGGCTACCAGTCGCTGCACACCACGCTGATCGGACCGTATGGAACGCCGGTCGAATTCCAGATCCGCACGCTCGAGATGAACCGCGTGGCCGATTCGGGCGTGGCCGCGCACTGGCTGTACAAGGAGGCTGGCGCCAGCCTGTCGGAGCTGCAGTCGCGCACCCACCAGTGGCTGCAGTCGCTGATCGAGATCCAGAAGCAGACCGGCGACTCGACCGAGTTTCTCGAGAACATCAAGGTGGACCTGTTCCCCGAGAAGGTCTACGTGTTCACGCCGAAGGGCAAGATCGTCTCGCTGCCGCGCCGCGCCACCCCGGTGGATTTCGCTTACGCGATTCATACCGACATCGGCAACAAGTGCGTGGCGGCCCGCGTCAACGGCGAAATCCAGCCGTTGCGCACCGAACTGCGCAACGGCGACGTGGTGGAGATCGTCACGGGTCCGGTGGCGCGCCCGAACCCGGTCTGGGTCGGCTTCGTGCGCACCGGCAAGGCGCGCGCCGAGGTGCGGCACTTCCTGCGCACCACCAAGCGGCAGGAATCGGTCGAGCTGGGAGCGCGCCTGTTCGCGCAGGCGGCCACCCAGCTGGTGCTGTCGCCGCAGGACGTGACGGCCGAGCGGTGGGATGCGCTGGCGCGTGAAGCACACGCCAAGGATCGCGACGAGCTGCTGGCCGACATCGGCCTGGGGCGCCGCCTGGCGGCCGTGGTGGCCCGGCAGATGGCGCTGCTGGCGGCGCGCGACGCTCCGACCGTCGAAGGCGAGGCGCCGCGGCCGGCCACCATCACCTCGAACACTCCGGTCGTGGTGCGCGGTACCGAGGGCATGGCGTTGCAGATCGCCAACTGCTGCAATCCGATCCCGGGCGACGCCATCGTCGGCCACATGCGGCGCGACCTGGGACTGCTGGTGCACCAGCTCGAATGCCGCCACGCGCAGCGCGCGCGCCGTGCCGACCCGGAACGCTGGATCGACTTGCAGTGGGCCGAAGACCTGTCCGGCATGTACGACGTCAACCTGGACGTGCGGGTCCTGAACGAACGGGGCGTCCTGGGCCGTACGGCGGCGGCGATCTCCGAGGCCGAATCGAACATCCTGAACGTGCACATCGAGGACGAGGGCGCCAACGCCACCGCCATTCACTTCAAGATCCAGGTGCAGGACCGCCGCCATCTGGCGCGCGTGGTGCGCTCGATCCGGCGCATCAAGCAGGTGGTGCGGGTGACGCGGGTGAAGTCAGGGCGCAGTCAGGCGGCCGAGGAGTCGTAGTTCAGGCAGTTCGGCCCAGGGCGCGCGCCTTGTTGCGCCGCTCGCTCAGGGCCACGACCGTGGCGGTCAGCTGCAGTTGAAAGCGGCGCATGATCAGATCCGCCTCGAAGAACAAGCCCTCCTGCAGGAAATCGCCAAACCGCGCCGCCTTCCGACCCCAAGGGGAAAGAGCCTCAGCGGAAGGCCGCTCCGCCGCCTGCGTCGTATTCGACCGCGCCTCTGGAGCAAAGCTGGCGGTGAGGCTGTTGGCGACGAGCGCAACCAGGCCGGTCGGCCGCTCCGGCACCGGCGTGCTGATCATCCGACCGAAGGAACGGTGGTAGCCCGTGGTCAGGAAGGTCCGATCATCAGCGTGCATCACGGTGGCGTGATGCAGGCATTCGACCAGGGCGAAGCTGCCCGGCGACCGTGGATCGGGCTGAAAGACGAATTCCGCATGCGGCAGATCGAATTCGACCTGGGTCGTAACCGGTGCGCTGCGCCGGAACGAATACCGGATCCTTGAGCTGCGTGGCGCAAGCGGCAGGAACTGCCCGAGCCAGTCGGCCGGCTGCTGCACGGCCTGCGCAAGCGCCTCCGAGCGCTCCGAGACGACGAAGTGCTGCAACACGGTCAGTTCCGAGAGGTCGAGCTTGATCACGTCCAGCACCTCGATGCCCTGCGAGGCCACGAATTGCCGGAAGCTGAGCGCGTGATCCTGCTCGTCCGTCGTGAGCGCGACCGGCCGGGGCATGCTCCGGCTGCGATCGGGCAGAGCCTCGACGCGCGCACGGTGGGCCTGCCATAGACGCTGTGCCTCGGCTTCGCTCAGCGGCGGATCGAAAGCGCACTCATTGCGCAGAAAGTGGACGCCCGCGTTGCGCGTCATCCATCCCAACAGCACGCGGCCCTTCAGGGTTTCGATGATTTGCTCCGTGGACAGACTGCCACGGGCAATAATTTCACGCCCATCCGCGCCGTCTATCGGCGAGTAAGGCAGGACTCCGGAGGCAATTCACGCGAACGCGGACGCGGGTACCCGCTCAAGACACCCCGGTTTCTTCCCTGTTGCAAGCGCTGTCGACGCTGCAATCTAATGGTGTCGGCAAAAGCCTAAGGATGTCGCGATGCTCGCCCCGTGTTTGGCGCATCGGCCTAGTCCTGCAGCGCGAGAAGCACCGCACCCTCGTCGGTCAGCGCCTCGCCCTCCTTCATCAGGCGGGAAAGTTCGTCGGGCGGCAGAGCGCCGCGCACGCTGCGCTCCAACTGCTCGCGCAGCTGTTTTTCCACGAGATCCCGACGCGTGTTCGCCTCCGCGAAAGTTGCATCGGCGCGCCCCAGCATGCGAGCGGCATCGTGAATTCGCCCGCGCTTGAAGGCGAGAAGCGCGCATTGCTCCAGCAAGTCGATCACGCGACCCACCCTTTCGACCACAGGGTAGGCGGCGCGTGCTGCCTCCAACGCCTCGTCGATTCTGCCCGCCAGCGTCAGCGCCATGGACAGATTGGACAGCACGATATTCTCGATCCCGCCGGCGATAAACCGGTCCTCCCGCACGAGTCTGATCAGTTCGCGTCCGCGCGCCACGGACTCTTCCAGACGGCCGAGGGCGGCTGCGTGCTGCTCCATGCAGACCATCGCCCCCAACACCATTCTCTTGTCGCCCAGGGCGATCGCCAGCTGCACACTTTCCTCGCAGACTGCCAGGCTGTCTTCGAAGCGCGTTTGTGCATCGCGCAAGCATATGCGCGCGCCCAGCAAGGGGTCGCGCAGCGCCGGCGGCCAATTCCGGTCGAACAACTGTTCCGCCTCGCACAAGGTTCGTTCAGCTTTCTCGAGGTCCTGGCAATAGACTTCGACTACGACGTGCTGGCACAGGGCGGCAAACAGCGCCGATCGGTTGCCGAGGGACCGGAAGAGTGCGACTGCGCGCGAATTTGCAGCGAGCTCCTGGCTGCCGACATTGGGGTGGGCCAGGCGGAACCACGACCCCAGCAGCCGGGCCTCCAGGTGAGGGGCTGTTGCGGGTTCGATCTTGTCCATCGCCAACCGGGTTCTGCGCAACCCTTCAGGCCGCAGGCGGGCGCCAACCCAGAGCCAGGCAATGGCTCCCGCCAGGGCGACGTTCAACTGCGGGTCCCCCTTCGCGGTGGCCGACCAGTCCAGCGCCGCACGCGCGTTATCGAGGTCCGGCAGGTACTGTTTCAATCGCGCCTGCATGGACAGGACGTATTCATTCATGCGCGAGCCTTCGAAAACCGCCAGCACCGCTTCGGCATGGCTGCGCATGGCGGACTCGCTCTCGCCCGCTTCGTGCAGCTTCTCCATGGCAAAGGCGCGACTGGTCTCCAGCAGGCGATAGCGCGGTTCTTCGCCTGTCTCGGCTGCGACGAGCGATTTGTCGACCAGCGCGCTCAGCTGATCGAGTACTGCCCATGGATCGATGCGCTCGTCGGCCGCCACGCGCTGCGCGCTTGCCAGGCCGAAGCCTCCGACGAACACGCCGAGGCGCCGGAACACGGTCTGCTCGTCCGGCGTCAGCAGGCCATGGCTCCAGTCCAGCGCCGCGCGCAGCGTCTGGTGGCGCCGCAGCGCCAGGCGCGCGCCGCCCGTCAAGACCTGAAAACGTTCGCCCAGTCGCGCGCGCAGCCCCTCGACGCCGAGCAGAGGCACGCGCGCGGCGGCCAGCTCGATCGCCAGCGCGATTCCATCCAGGCAACGGCAGATGTCCACGACCGCTGCGACGTTGTGCTCCGCAAGCGCGAAGTTCGGGTCGGCCGCTTGCACACGCGCCTCGAACAGAGCGGTCGCGCCTGCCCGTCGGGCGCTTTCAATGCCGGCATTGGCGGGCAGGGCCAGCGCGCCCAGACGATAGAGGTGTTCCTGCGCGACCTTCAGCGGCTCCTGGCTGGTGACGAGCAGCCGCACGTTCGGGGCGGCGCGAAGCAACTCTGCGGCCAGTTCGGCCACGCCGTCCAACAGGTGCTCGCAGTTGTCGAGCACGATCAGCATCCGCTTCGCGCCCAGCGCCCGGGCCAGCGTTCCGATCTGCGCATCGGCGCCCAGCACGATTTGCAATATGCCAGCCACGGCGGTTGCGACCAGCGACGTATCGGTCACCGGCGCGAGTTCGACCAGCCATACCCCGTCCTCGAAGGACCCCCACAACCGGCGGGCGAGCGCCTGCGCCAACGCGGTCTTGCCGATACCACCGGCACCGACGACGGTGACCAGTTTGTGCGACTCGACCAGCGAGCGCAACGCCGGCAGATCCTCGTCGCGACCGTACAGCGGCGGCAGCTCCGCCGGCAGGTTGCTGAGGAGCGTCGCGGTCGCATCGGACGACCCTGGCATCGAAGCAGTGCCTGGCAGAGCAGAGTTTGCCGCGCCGACGGCTGCGCCATCGAGCGGGGCGGTGAAACGATAGCCGCGCCCCGGAATTGTGGCGATCGCCTGCGGCCCCAGCAGCTTGCGCAATGCCCAAACCTGCACTTGCAGGTTGTTCTCTTCGACGACGAGTCCGGGCCAGACCAGATCGAGCAACTCGTTCTTCGTCACCACGCGATCGCGGCGTTCGATCAATGCCGTCAGCACGTCGAAAGCGCGCGAACCGAGGCATGCTGGATGGCCGCTGATCAGCAATTGGCGCGCGGCGGACTTGACCTCGATGTGGCCGAAGCGGTAAGCATCTGACATCGATTTATCTCGATGGGACAGGCAACGTCACTACATCTTGATCGTCTGCCAGCGCCAACGTCCGCTCTGGCGCCGGCCTGAATCCACTAATAGTAGTCTTGTGGCCGAACCACCCGCGATCCTTGCGGGCTCCGACGTCACACAGAGCGTCGGAGCCTGTGGAACTTAATCAGCGTCGCCTTCCCTTCCAACATCTCGCCGAACGGCCACTTCGGACCGGACGCCGTCGCCCCGACGTGCCGCGTGCCAGCGTTCCGAGTCCGTCTGCGTGACGTAGTCGTAGAAGTACAGCCCGTAAATGCCTCTGGTGGCATTGATGAATATGCGCAGCGCGTCCGGCCCTTGCTTGACCAGTTCGCAGGCCCGTTTTTCCTCGGGCAGCGCTTGAGCGGTGCAACGATATTCGGCCTGAGCTGTCGCGGAAATGGTCGCCGCCAGCGCAGCGATCGCGAACAGGATCGGGCTCGACTGTTTCGACGTACTCATGTTGACCTCCAACGGATGGGCAGTGGGACTGATCTTCCCAGCGAACCCTGCCGTGACAGGGCTCGGCGCTCACTGCAATCGCCGATGCGTTGCAGTGTGTTCGCGCAGGTGGGCAGCCGTACTTGAGCCGTCCTTAAAGCTGTCTTAAATCTTCTGAGGGCATCGGCGCCGGAGCCATGCCGCAGAGTCGCGCTAACTCGCTGATTCGTAACGAAGGGGCGCGGGAGCATGGCGTCCGCCGTGCACGACGCTTGCCCCGGCACTTGGTACTCTGGTACATTGGTACCATCCGTCAAGAACGCTCCGATGCCCGTTTCACCCCGCCACCTCGAAGTCGAGCGCGTCCAGACCGGCGTGCGCATGGAGCGCCGCATTCTGAAGGTGCTCAAGGCGCTGGCCGAGTACAAGAACATGACGCTGGGCGACCTGCTGGAGGGCATCGTCCTGCACGCCTTCGAAGGCAAGGGGCCGTTCACCGCCGAGACGCTCCGGAAGATTGCCGAGCTCAAGGGCATTTACGACCTGGACCTCGACGCGCGCGCCAGTCACCGCCTGAAGGAGAAGCCTTGACCGACCAGGAATTTCTTCGCGCGCTGGAGGCGTGCGAGCTGCCTGAACGCGATTTCGGGCATGCAAGTCACGTACGGGCGGCGTACCTGTACCTGCAGTCGGGGGACTTTGCCGCCAGCTTGGAGCGGATGCGGCGCACCATCCGCACCTACGCCGCTTCGCTGGGCAAGGCCGACAAATACCACGAAACGATCACCGTGGCCTATCTCGCGCTGATCCAGCAACACATCTGTGAGCGAGGCGACAGCGGCGGCTGGCCGGCGTTCGCGCAGGACAACCCGGAGCTTTTCGAGCCCGGCCTGCTGCTGCGCTTCTATCCGAAGGCGCAGCTCCAGTCCGAGCTGGCCCGCAGGGTATTCCTGCTGCCTCGCGCGCGGCCGGATCGGAACGACGCATGCGCCTCATCCTAGGCAACTGCCGGGGGATCCTGAGCGGCTGGTTGATCGCGGTCACGACTCCGCTGCTGGCGGACCCCCGATCGATCGCGGCTTGGAGCGCCACCGGTCTTGGCGATCCATCCCGGATCGGTCTTGCGACCATGGAACTGCTGGGCGCGGCACTGTTCGCCTTCGAACGGACCGTCGCAGCGGGGTTTGCGCTGCTGCTCGCATCGTTCACCGTCGCCGCGGTCCTGCACCTTCACCACCGCGAGCTGCCGTGGTGGCTGGCCGCTTACACGCTCGCTGGAACGCTGCTGCTGTATTTTTCCCGCCGGGAACGCAACCGACCGCAGCGATGACGCCCAGACCCGTCACCAATAGTGAACCGCCATCCGCGTGGCCAGCACGTACAGCAGAACCGCGAAGATGCGTTTGAGCACCTGGACCGGTAATCGGTGCGCCAGGCGCGCACCCACCGCGGCCATCGGGGTGCTGGCCACCACCAGCACGACCAGCGCCGGCAGATAGACGAAGCCGACCGCCCAGGGCGGCAGACCCTGGGCGTGCCACCCGGTCGCCACGTAGCCGATGGTGCCGACGAATACGACGGGAACGGCGATCGCCGCGCCGGTGCCGATCGCAGTGAGCATCGGCACGCCGCAATACGTCATCCACGGAACCGTCAGGAAGGCGCCTCCGGCGGAAACCAGCCCGCAAATGATGCCGATTGCCAGACCGACCAGCAACGTGACGGCGCGGCCCGGCAGCGCGACAGCAGCGCTGGTGCGCCGACCCAGCAGAAGCTGCGTTGCACCCGCGTACACGATCAAAGCGAAGGCCAGCGCGAGATGGCGCTGCGGGATCCAGCCGCTGGCCGCCGAAGACAGCATCGACCCCAGCACCATGCCCGGGGCCAGCTGCATCGCGATGCGCCAGTCCACGGCCCCGCGCACGTGATGCGCGCGCACGCTAGCGGCGGCCGTCACCACCGCCGATGCCATGGCGGTGCCGAGCGCCAGGTGGACGCCGTAGCTCGGTGCCAGGGACTGGGCCTCGAACAGGGCCGCCAGGATCGGCACCAGCGTCATGCCGCCGCCGATGCCCAGCAGGCCGGCCAGCACGCCGACGAAAGCGCCCGCGGCCGCGTAGGCGAGGAACCAGATCACGGGCCGGAATCAGCCGGCCGAGGCGTCGTAGTGCACTTCGAGCACCTCGATCGTCTCGGGGCCGCTCGGAGTCATGAACTGCACCGAATCGCCTTCGCGCGTCTTCAGCAACGCACGCGCGATCGGCGAGATCCAGCTCACGTGCCGGTGCGCCGGGTCGACCTCGTCGACTCCGACGATCGTGATCTGCTGCCGCTCGCCGCGGCTCGTCTGGTAGGCCACCGTCGCACCGAAGAACACCTGATCGGTCGGCTCGCGCGCCGCAACGTCGACCACCTCGGCCACGTCCAGCCGGCGCGTGAGGAAGCGGATGCGGCGATCGATCTCGCGCAGGCGCTTTTTGCCGTAGATGTAGTCGCCGTTTTCCGAGCGGTCGCCGTTGGAGGCGGCCCACGACACGGTCCGCACCACCTCGGGCCGCTCCACGTCGAGCAGGTGCATCAGCTCGGCCTTCATCCGGCGATAGCCGCCCGCGGTCATGTAGTTCTTGGTGCCCGGCGGCAGCGTCGGGGCCTCGAAGTCTTCCTCCTCGTCGGCCTCGGCGTCTTCCCTGACAAATGCCTTGCTCATTGCGACCGGTCCCAGCGAACGCGGCCTTCACTATACCGCCGCCCGGCGCCGCGCCGCCGCTCGGCGGACGGTTCACGCCACGCCGGTCCGAACCATCACCATCTCGCGTAACGCGTAGCTGGCTCCCAGCAGCCTGTCGGAGGCGAGCTCCAGGCTGCTCGCCAGATCGTTGGCGAGCATCATTTCCGCGGCCGGCAGCGGTCGGCGCAACACGGTGCGCCGCGCCACACGCAGCTGCTCGTCGGCGCGCCGTTCGGCCAGCTGCACGCGCTTGGACGTGTCCAGGAATTCGTGCAGCCGCTGCGAATCCGGTTCGGCCCACAGCGAGCGCGCGACCGCCAGCGCTTGCGCCTGGTCGCGCGCCGCCGCGAGCACCGTCTGCGCAATGGCGCCCACCGCGCCGCGCACCTCGCCGTCGAGCGCGCTGGCGTGCTCCTCGACGATCAGCCCGTACAGAAAGGCAGCCTCCTCGAGCGCGTCGACCGCGTGATCGGTGATCGCGGCCAGTGATGCGAAAGTGCGCCAGCGTGTGTGGCTTTCGTCCGAACCGCGCGCCGGTTCGACCGGCTCGTCCGTCCTGCGCTCCCAGCGCCTGGCGGGCAGCAGTGGCAGCGGGCCGGTGCCGGCCAGCGCATCGGACAGCGCCTGCGCCACCGCCTGGCAGTCGGCCGCGTGCTCCGACAGCAGATCGAACTGCGCGTTGCGCCCGTGTACGTGGCGCGTCAGCAGCGCGCGCACCTCATCCTGGATCATGGACACGGGCCGGTGCGCCTGCAGCGCGCGCGCCGACAGCGCCAGCACCTCGGCCAGCAATTCGCGAGCCGCCGCGGCGCCCAGTACTTCCTGCAAACGCTCGCCCACCAGGAACAGCTCGCTTCCGGCCTCCTGCATGGCGCCGTACAGCAGCCGCTCGCCGCCTGCCTTCAGCCAGCCCATGTGGCCGACCTCGCGACGGGCCGCGTCCCGCAACACCGCGGCGGCCTCGCGTCGACCGACGAATTCCTGCAGACCCTCGCGCGCCCGGTTCCAGCCGATCAGGAACACCAGGCTCGCGCCGATACCTTCCAGCGCCTGCAGCAAGGCCTGCTCGCTGTCGGGCGCGAACATCGCCGTGGCGGTGTGATAGGTCTCGCCCCCATTCAAGGCCGCCCCCGCGCGCGGCTCCAGCGTTGACCAGGCGCCGCCCAGGTCGAACAGCAGCTCCTGGAAGAATTCGAAGCGCTGCCCGTGCAGATCCGAGTGCGCCAGGACAATGCGATTCTCGTCGACCCGGATCGCGATCACATCGATATCGCTTTCCCCGATGTCGCTCTGGATCAGCAACCGGCCCCTGCCGTCATCGGCGCTGCGTCCGGTCGCAGTCGTCTGAAGCCCGGGATGATCGAACTTCAGGTGGCGGGTGCGGTTCACGCCGCCTGCGAGCGCCAGCACGCGGGGACGGTCGACTTCCTGCAGGCCGAATGCTGGCACGCCGTCCAGCGTCTCCTCGGCCAGCTGGCCTGCCAGCCGGTTCAGGGCCCGGTGCAGATCCGCGACCAGCAGGTGAACGCTGTCGCCCTCGGAGCGGTCCCCGTGCACGATCCGATGCACCGCCTGCGGCTCGAGCGCCTCGCCCCCCAGCGATCTGAGCCACGCCGTGCACTGCCCGACGCGCCCGGCCAGCGTGGCGTCGGTGGCGAGCGGCGCGATCATGGCCGCCAGATCCGCCCCGATCGCCTCCAGCAGGCGGCCCAGCGCGCTTGCGCGATAACGGGCGCCGTCGAGCATCGTGGTCAGCAGGATCTCGTCGATCCAGACCGCCTGCACACCCGCGACCGCCTTCTCGCGCGAAAGATCAGGCGGCGGCTCGCCCGGTGCCGCCGCGCGCCGGATGGCCGCCTGCAGCACGGTCAGATACAGCTTAAGACGATCGCCGGCTCCCAGCGCAGAGCGCAGCAGCCCCGGCAGCAGCGGGCTGCCCGCCGACAACGTTCCGACCGCCCGACCCTTCGACACCATGTTGTTCCCCGGCGCCGCGCGGCGGACATGCGGTCCCGGCGCGTGGCCGAGTCCGATAATATCGGGCACAGGTCAGGCCCATGGACCTGTACCGGCGCCGATCCGGACGACCGCCTGCCGCCACAAGGAGCGCTCATGTCGGATTCAACGTGGACCGCCGACTTCGGTGCGTGGACGGCCGCCGCGCTCGAATCGCTGCGCGGCGCGCCGCTCGCTTCGCTGGACTGGCACACGCCCGACTCGCTGGTGGTCAAGCCGCTGTACACGGCCGCCGACGTCGCGCACCTGCCGGCCGTCGACACGCTGCCCGGCCAGGAACCGTTCGTGCGCGGGCCGCAGGCGACGATGTACACGGTCAAGCCGTGGACCATCCGCCAGTACGCGGGCTTTTCCACCGCCGAAGAGTCCAACGCGTTCTACCGCCGCTCGCTCGAGGGCGGCGGCCAGGGCATCTCGGTTGCCTTCGATCTGGCCACGCACCGCGGTTATGACTCCGATCACCCGCGCGTGGTGGGCGACGTCGGCAAGGCCGGCGTGGCGGTCGATTCGGTCGAGGACATGAAGATCCTGTTCGACGGCATTGCGCTCGACCGCGTGTCGGTGTCGATGACGATGAACGGCGCGGTGCTGCCGGTGCTGGCCGGCTACGTGGTGGCGGCCGAGGAGCAGGGCGTGCCGCAGCAGCAGCTTTCGGGGACGATACAGAACGACATCCTGAAAGAGTTTATGGTCCGCAACACCTACATCTATCCGCCCGAGCCGTCGATGCGGATCGTGGCCGACATCATCGAATACACCGCGCGCAACATGCCGCGCTTCAACTCCATCTCGATTTCGGGCTACCACATGCAGGAGGCCGGCGCCACGCAGACGCTGGAGCTGGCCTTCACGCTGGCCGACGGCATGCAGTACGTGCGCACGGCGCTGGAGCGCGGCCTGGACGTGGACGAGTTTGCCGGGCGTCTGTCGTTTTTCTTCGCGATCGGGATGAACTTCTATCTGGAGATCGCCAAGCTGCGCGCCGCCCGGCTGCTGTGGACCCGCATCATGCGCGACTTCGGGGCGAAGAGCCCCAAATCGCTGATGCTGCGCACGCATTGCCAGACCTCGGGCTGGTCGCTGACCGAGCAGGACCCGCACAACAACGTGGTGCGCACCACGGTCGAGGCGATGGCGGCGGTGTTCGGCGGCACCCAGTCGTTGCACACCAACGCGCTGGACGAGGCGATCGCGCTACCGACCGACTTTTCGGCCCGCATCGCGCGCAACACCCAGTTGATCATCCAGGAGGAGTCCAGCCTGTGCCGGGTGATCGACCCGTGGGGCGGCTCCTACCTGATGGAGTCGCTGACGCAGCAGATGGCAGACCAGGCGTGGTCGATCATCCAGCAGGTCGAAGCCCTGGGCGGCATGACGCGTGCGGTGGCCTCCGGCTGGGCCAAGCTGCAGATCGAGCGCTGCGCCGCCGAGAAGCAGGCCCGGATCGATCGCGGCGAGGACGTGATCGTCGGCGTTAACAAGTACCGCGCGGGCGATGAGGACCGCATCGAGATCCGCGACATCGACAACAGCGCGGTGCGGCGCGCCCAGGTCACCCGCCTGGCGCAGGTGCGGGCGCGGCGCGACGGCCCCGCGACCGAGCGCGCGCTCGAAGCGCTCGAGCGCTGCGCGCGCGAGGGGCAAGGCAACCTCCTGGAGGCGACCATCGCCGCGGTGCGCGCGCGCGCCACCGTCGGCGAATGCTCGGCAGCGCTGGAGAAGGTCTGGGGGCGCTACCGCGCCGACTCGCAGCGTGTCTCGGGCGTGTACGGCGCGCATTTCGAGCGCGATGCGGACTGGCAGCGGCTGAAGGCCGAGGTCGACGCCTTCGCCCGCACCGAGGGGCGCCGTCCGCGCATCCTGATCGCCAAGCTCGGCCAGGACGGCCATGACCGCGGCGCCAAGATCGTGGCCACTGCGCTGGCCGATCTGGGGTTCGACGTGGACATCGGGCCCCTGTTTCAGACACCCGAGGAAGCGGCGCGCGAGGCCGTCGAAAACGATGTGCACGCGGTGGGCGTGTCCACGCTGGCGGCGGGCCACCGCACGCTGGTGCCGCAGTTGATCGGTGCGCTCAGAGCGCAGGGGGCCCACGAGGTGGCCGTGTTCGTCGGCGGCGTGATACCGCAGCAGGACTACGATTTCCTGAAAGCGGCCGGGGCGGCCGGAATCTTCGGCCCGGGCACGCCGATTCCGGCATCGGCGCGCAGCGTGCTGGCAGCGATCCGGGAGCGCCTGGGCCTGGTGTCCTGACCCGCAATGAAGCGAGCCGCCGACCCGGTGCCTGTTTCAGCGGCGCTGGGCCCGACCGACCGGGACCTGCTCGAGGGCGTGCTGGCGGCGCAGCCGCGCGCACTGGCCAAGGCGATCACGCTGGTCGAATCGACGCGCGCCGACCACCAGCGGCGCGCACAGGCGCTGCTGCAGGCGTTGCTGCCGCACGCGGGCGAGGCGATCCGGATCGGTGTATCGGGCGCGCCGGGCGTGGGCAAGTCCACGTTCGTGGAAGCGGTCGGCCTGCACGCGATCGAGGTCGGCCACCGGATCGCAGTGCTCGCCGTGGACCCTTCGTCGGCGGTGTCGGGGGGATCCATACTGGGCGACAAGACGCGCATGGAGCAGCTGGCGCGCAGCACACAAGCCTACATACGACCCTCGCCCAGCTCCGGCACGCTGGGCGGCGTGGCCGGCAAGACGCGCGAGACGCTGATGGTGTGCGAGGCGGCCGGCTTCGACGTGGTCGTGGTCGAAACGGTCGGGGTCGGACAATCGGAAACCGCCGTGGCCGGTATGACCGACGCTTTCGTCCTGTTGCAGCTGCCCAATGCGGGCGATGACCTGCAGGCGATGAAAAAGGGCATCGTCGAGCTGGCGGATCTGATCGTGATCAACAAATGCGACCTCGATCCGCTGGCGGCGCAGCGCGCTCAATCACAACTCGAATCGGTGCTGCCCGCTCTGCAACGCCGCTCGGCGCACTGGACTCCGAAGGTACTGGTGGCGAGCGCGCTCACGCAGCAGGGCATCGCCGATTTCTGGGCTGAGGTCGGCCGGTTCGGCGAGGCGATGCGGGCGAGCGGGGAACTGCAGGCGCGCCGGCGCGCGCAGGCCGTGAGCTGGATGTGGGAGATCATCGAGCAGGCGCTGCGCGACCGTTTCGGATCCAGCCCCGAGGTGCAGCGCGAGCTGCCCGCATTGGCTGCAGCCGTGCAGCAAGGGTCGGTGGCAGCGACGGTCGCCGCGCGGCGGCTGCTGACGCTGGCCGGTTTGGACTGAGAAACCAGGAAGAAGGACCACAAGGGGAGCGCTCCATGCAGGACATCATCCGCCAGCTCGACGAACAGCGCGCCCTGGCCCGTCTGGGCGGGGGACTGCGCCGCATCGAAGCCCAGCACGCCAAAGGCAAGCTCACCGCGCGCGAGCGCCTCGAGCTGCTGCTCGATGCCGACTCGTTCGAGGAATGGGACATGTTCGTCGAGCACCGTTGCCACGACTTCAGCATGGCCGAGACCCGCGTTCCGGGCGACGGCGTGGTGACCGGGTACGGCACCATCAACGGACGGCTGGTATTCGTGTTCAGCCAGGATTTCACCGTGTTCGGCGGCGCGCTGTCCGAGGCCCACGCCGAAAAGATCTGCAAGATCATGGATCACGCCATCAAGGTCGGGGCCCCGGTGATCGGGCTGAACGATTCCGGCGGAGCCAGGATCCAGGAGGGTGTGGCATCGCTGGGTGGATACGCCGACGTGTTCCAGCGCAACGTGCTGGCCTCGGGCGTGGTGCCGCAACTGTCGCTGATCATGGGGCCATGCGCGGGAGGAGCCGTGTACTCGCCCGCCATGACCGATTTCATCCTGATGGTGAAGGACTCCTCGTACATGTTCGTGACCGGGCCCGAGGTGGTGCGCACGGTGACCCACGAGACGGTGACCGCCGAGGAGCTCGGCGGCGCCCAGACCCACAGCACGCGCTCGGGCGTTGCCGACCTGGCGTTCGAGAACGACGTGGAGGCGCTGATCATGACGCGCCGCCTGTTCAGTTATCTTCCGTCCAACAATCGCGAGAAGCCGCCGCGCCTGCCCACCGCCGACCCGAGCGACCGGATCGAGCTGTCGCTGGACACGCTGGTGCCGCAATACCCTAACAAACCGTACGACATCAAGGAATTGATCATCAAGACCGTCGATGAGCGCGAATTCTTCGAGCTCGCGCCCGACTACGCGCGCAACATCGTGACCGGATTCGGACGGCTGGCGGGCGACACCGTGGGCATCGTCGCCAACCAGCCGCTGGTGCTGGCCGGCTGCCTGGACATCAAGAGCTCGATCAAGGCGGCCCGTTTCGTGCGCTTCTGCGACGCCTTCAACATTCCGATCGTCACATTCGTCGACGTGCCCGGCTTCATGCCCGGCACCGCGCAGGAATACGGCGGCATCATCAAGCACGGCGCCAAGCTGCTGTTTGCGTACGCCGAGTGCACGGTACCGAAGCTGACCGTGATCACGCGCAAGGCCTACGGCGGCGCGTACGACGTGATGAGCTCCAAACATCTGCGGGGCGACGTGAACTTCGCCTGGCCGTCGGCCGAGATCGCGGTGATGGGCCCCAAAGGCGCGGTCGAGATCATTTTCCGCGACGAAAAGGGCGACGCCGACAAGCTCGCCGCACGCGAGCGCGAGTACCGGGAAAAGTTCGCCAATCCATTCATCGCCAGCCACCGGGGCTTCATCGACGATGTGATCCTGCCGCACGAGACGCGCAAGCGCCTGTGCCGATCGCTGGCGATGCTGCGCGACAAGCAGCTGGACAATCCGTGGCGCAAGCACGGCAACATTCCGCTGTGAGCATGTTCAAGAAAATACTGATCGCCAACCGCGGCGAGATCGCCTGCCGCGTGATCCGCACCGCGCGCACGATGGGCATCGCCACGGTGGCGGTGTACTCCGAGGCCGACCGCAACGCCCGCCACGTCGAGCTGGCCGACGAAGCGGTCGCGATCGGCCCGCCGCCGTCGAAGCAGTCGTACCTGGATGCCGAGCGCATCGTGGCCGCCTGCCGGCAGACCGGCGCCCAGGCGGTGCACCCGGGCTACGGGTTCCTGTCCGAGAACGCGGCCTTCTGCGCCCGGCTCGAGTCCGAAGGCATCGTGTTCATCGGGCCCAAGGCTGAGTCGATCCGGGCGATGGGCGACAAGATCGCTTCCAAGCGGCTGGCCGCCGCGGCCAAGGTCCCCACGATTCCCGGCTACACCGACGTGATCGAGGACGCCGAGCAGGCGCAGAACATCGCGCGCGGCATCGGCTACCCGGTGATGATCAAGGCGAGCGCGGGCGGCGGCGGCAAAGGCCTGCGGGTGGCGTGGAACGACGCCGAGTGCCGCGAGGGTTTCGCCTCGTGCCACAACGAGGCCCGCAACGCGTTCGGCGACGACCGCGTGTTCATCGAGAAGTTCATCGTCGAGCCCCGCCACATCGAGATCCAGCTGCTGGGCGACGCGCACGGGAAACTGCTCTACCTGTGGGAGCGCGAGTGCTCGATCCAGCGCCGCCACCAGAAGGTGATCGAGGAGGCGCCCTCCCCGCTGCTGGACGAGGCCATGCGCCGCGCGATGGGCGAGCAGGCCTGCGCGCTGGCGCGCGCCGTCAACTACCAGTCGGCCGGGACCGTCGAGTTCGTGGTCGACCAGCAGCGCCGCTTCTACTTCCTGGAGATGAACACGCGGCTGCAGGTCGAGCACCCAGTGACCGAGATGATCACGGGGCTGGACCTGGTCGAATGGATGATCCGGATCGCCGCCGGCGAGCCTTTGACGCTGAAGCAGGAGCAGCTCAAGCGCGAAGGCTGGGCCCTCGAATGCCGCATCAACGCGGAGGATCCAGCGCGGGGCTTTTTGCCCTCGACCGGGCGCCTGGTGCGCTTCGTGCCGCCCCAGGAGCGGGCGGGCGAGGTTCGCATCGACACGGGCGTGTACGAGGGCGACGAGATTCCGATCTACTACGACTCGATGATCGGCAAGCTGATCACGCACGGCCGCGATCGCGCGCAGGCCGTGGCGCGCATGCGCGAAGCGCTCAACCGGTTCGTGGTGCGCGGCATATCGACCAACATCGCGTTCCAGGCGGCGCTGATGCGCAATGCGCGCTTTCTGGAAGGGCGGCTGCACACCGGGCTGATCGCGGAGGATTTTCCGAACGGCTATAACCTGTCCACCGCAGCCCACCCGCGCCCGCTGCTGGTGGCCGCCGTGGCTGCCTATGCGCGCGGGCGCTACGTGGACCGTGCCGGCAAGATCAGCGGCCAGTTGCGCGGACACGGGCGCAAGGTCGGCTCCGAGTGGGTGGTCCTGGGCGGCGGCGAATCGATCCGGCTGCGGATCGAACCCAACGGGAGCGGCTGCGACATCGTGCACCTGGGCCAGCGCCACACGCTGCGCACCGACTGGCAGATCGGCCAGATCCTGTTCGAGGCCCACTTCGACGATGAGCCGGTGTGCCTGCAGTTCGAGCGCCACGGGGTGCGCTACCGGATCGGGCACGACGGCGTCCAGCTGGAAACCACCGTGCTGTCACCGCGCGCCGCCGAGCTGCTGGCGCTGATGCCTCAAAAGGAGCTGCCCGATCTTTCCCGCTTCCTGCTGTCGCCGATGCCGGGACTGCTGGTGGAGATCGCGGTCAAACCTGGCCAGGAAGTCAAGGCGGGCGAGCGGCTCGCGACGATCGAAGCGATGAAGATGGAAAACATCCTGCGCGCCGAGCGCGACGGCGTGGTCGAGGAGCAACTCGCCACCGCCGGCGAAAGCGTCGCGGTCGATCAGCCGATACTCAGATTCCGGTGAGGCGGACCGGAATCCTTACGCAGCGGCTATGCCTTCGTGTTGATTTTTGTTCCGGTCAGCTGTCCGCTCGTATTGACCACGGGGGATGCGGATGACGCGGCGGAGTTACTGGCATTAGCCGCGATCTTCGCTTCCAATCGCTGGGCCTGGCGATCGCCCTGCCTGGCCTCTTTGGCCGTTTGAGCGGGTGTCTCGGTCGCTTCCTGCATCGCTGCCGAAGCGGGGGACTGCCTTGCCGAACTTGCACCTGAAACAGCTTGGGTGGACATGGGGGCTTTCGGTTGTCAAGGTGCAGTTTGGATTCGCGTGCACCACCTGTACCGTTATCGGCGCGCAGAAGTAAATCTTTAGATGTTAAGTCTGCGTCAGAAAAGATCGGCCGATACTCAGACCCAGATGAGGGCCGTTATTGCGGCCGCATGAAGGACGCCGCGAGCGCGCTCGCCAGCGTGAACGACCAGATTCAAGTGGTGAGGCGTGTTGCGAAAGGTCGATGAAGAGGATGCTCCTTTCTGGTAGCGCTACTGGCTCCAGGAGCTCAGATGAAACGACTGCCGGATCGCGGATTCAGCCCGGCCAGGCGGGGCTCTGCATCTGCACGGTAGCGTAGGTGACGATCGGCACCCGGCCGCGCTCGTAGTACTGCAGGCACTCGCTCGGGCTGGCGAAACCTCCGAACAGGCTCAGCCAGCTTCCACGGCCGAACGCATCGACCCCGCTATCGGCTCCGCACATCACGCTCTTGAAGACGACCTTCATCAGCGGCACCTTCAGCTCGTACGCATATGCGACTCGGATCTTCAGCACGTTGGCATCCTGGATCGATTCGCGCGATTGCGGTCCCTGGTAGGTGTGCGTGCGGTATTCCAGGCTGTCGTTCGGGATGTAGGTCTGGTTATTGGCGTCCGCCAGCCCGAAATCGGCGAAGGCGGCCGGGCTCGGGTTCAACACCTGGACACTGAGGTTCCAAGGCTGCACCAGGTCGAATTCGGACTTGGCCCAAGCCGTTCCCAGGCGCCTGAGGTCGTTGGTGGTCGTGGTGTCCTGATAAAACGGGATCAGCGCGCTCACCAGCGAACTCTTCATCGTTGCGACCCTGGCGTGGTCGACCGCGCCCGCGCGAGCCGCAACAAAGGCGGCCTCGTTGACGATCTGCTTGGCCACGAACATCAGCCCCAGCTGCACGATGCCCAGGACGAGCAGCAGTGCGAACGGGCTCACCAGCAGGAACTCCACCATCGAGGCGCCGCAGGCGGCGCGCTTGGAAATTCGGTCGTAGCGTGTCATGGTCGGTCTCCTTGGTCGTCCACTCCGTCCAGTTCTCAATCCGAGGATGCCTGGGCTCCCGGGGCGGCCAGCAGCGTGCGGATCCGGCGCTGCAACTCCTCCGCATGCTCCCGCTGCGGCGAGCTCGACTCCAGCCGCGTGCTCGCGGTCTGGAGCGCGTTCTGCGCCTGCGCCAGCCGCACCAGCGCGAGGTTCATCGCCGCGCGCCCCTGTCCGGGATCGAACAGCATCGCGTTCTGCAGCGCCGCGCCGGCCGCGTCGTAGTCGCCTTCCCGCATCAAGGTGTTGCCGAGCCTGAACCAGATCTCGGCGTTGCGCGGGTACGTGCGCGCGAGCTGCTCGAACGCCGCCTGCGCTTCCTTCAGGCGTCCGCTCAGGTACAGCGCCTCGGCCTGCTGAAGCGCGCGCAGACGCGGTTCACGCTCGGCGTCGTGCGCGTGGGGCGACGCTTCCGGCGCCGCCGGGCGGCGCTCGCCCGAGCTCGCGCAGGCCGCGAGCAGCGCGCAGGCCGCAATCGCGAGCGTCCATGTTGCTGTCCACATCTTCGGTTGTCGTTTCATCGTGGGCCTCTCGCGGATGAGCGTTGCCGTGACCTGTGATTGCGGGCACAGCATAGTTCGGCGACCGAGCGCTGTGCGCACCGATCGGCACGACTTTAGTCAGTAGGCAGGCGCGCGCACTTGCAGGACGATCCGCTCCGACGGGCCGCGATGTCTTTCCAACGCAACCCGCCCAACTCAACCGCAACTTCATGGAGGCTTTGAAAATGGAACGCACGAACATCAGCAGGATCCGCAAGCAGTTCGGTCAGGGCATGGTCGAGTACATGAGCGTGGTCGCTCTGGTTGCGATCGCCGCGATCGGCACCTACAGCGCGTTCGGCCACACGGTGCGCAGCCAGATGGCCGCCGTGGCCAACGGCCTGGCCGGCGACTCCAGCAGCGCCAAGACCGCGATCGCCGACGCCAAGACGACGGCCAACACCGCCGCCACCAGCGCGAAGACCGCGCAGGGACTCAACAACTTCGACACCGGCGTCACGGCCAAGTAAGAGGACTCAAGGCAAACCGGGCGGCGGCCGCGGGCTGCCGCCCCACCGATTCTCACGGAGCGCCGGATGAAGCCCACCCACCGACTCAAGGATCGTTTCTCGCAGCGCGGCCAGGCGGTCCTGTGGTTTCTGGCGACGACCGCCGCCTGCTGCGCGGTGTTCGCGCTGGTCTACAACGTGGGCCAGGTCACCAACGAGAAGGAAAAGACGATCAACGCCGCCGACGCCTCCGCGCTCAGCGGCGCCCTGGTCGAGGCGCGCATGCTGAACTTCGAGTCGTATACCAACCGGGCGATCGTCGCCAACGAGGAGCTGATCGCGCAACTGGCGAGCCTGGATGCATGGGTCCGCTACGGCAACCGGCTTTCCGATGGCCTGGCGCTGCTCACTGTGTGGATTCCCTATGTGGACGAGTTCACCGTGGAATTCGCCGAGGGCATGCAGGAACTGGCGACGGGGGTCGACGAAGTCACGCAGGTGGGAGTCAAACTCGACGACACCATCCTGATCAATGGGTTGATGGCCGCGCAGGAGGCCGCAAACGTGGTCGCGGTGCTCGCGGCCCAGGACGTCGCGAACCGGGTCGCGCATGCCAACCAGACCGTTTTCGGCAACCGTTTCGACGCGGCGCCGGAGCTGGCCGGTGGAGCCATGGGCCAGGTCGGCTGGTACGCCCGCAACGAGGCCGTCTGGAACCACTTTACCCAGAGGAATCAGGCCAACGCAGCCCAGATCGTCGTGGACTCGCGCGACCAGTTCACTGCCCACCGCGGAACCGGCTGGCTGATAGACGCCATCAACCGGCTGCTCAAGATCACAAGCCTGGTCGGAGTCTCGGTTGGCCTGGAGAAGACCTCCGGCAGCACGATCCTGCGCGGCTACGACCGATGGGAAGCGGAGGACTCGCTCGATCTGTGGGCGAAACCGTGGTTCAGCAAGAAGCATTACATCGCTCCGATCGGCTGGGGACGTGACAACGTCGCCCTCGCGCCCAGCCAGGGCATCGACTGGAACGGCGACCACACACTGTGCACGGCGAATTACAAGCCCCGGTGGTGGGGAGGCTGCGAGTTCGCCTATCTGGATTCGAACCGCACTTCCGGCTGGACCGGCATCCGCAGCGCCCTGGACCTGAACGCGGCCAGCAGCGTCGATGCCAACAGCGACGCGGCACTGACCTACGTGGTGGCCGTGCAGAAGGCCGGCAGCGCGACGATGACCACGCAGCGCCTCGGAAGCGGAATGAACAACGTCCACGTGGACGGCCCGCAGGGCTCGCCGGACCTGAAGGACAACCTGCAAAACGGCGACCGCACGACCTCGCTGGCGGCGGCGCGCGTGTTCTTCGCGCGACCGCAATGGAACCCGAAGGACCGCACCGAGGGCAATCTGCCGCGCCCGGACCACGTGCGCGAGTACGCGAGTCTGTACAACCCCTACTGGCAGGCCCGGCTGGCGCAGGCCGGCCCGCTGGAACGGACCCTGTTCTACGCGGCCCTGGGCAAGCCGGGCCTGAATGCGTTCACGCCGTGACGCGCCGCCATCCAGCCTGCGATCCATCAGCGAGGAGCTGCCGATGAAATCCATTTCGATGCACCGCCAGCACGGCCAGGCGATCGGCGAGTTCATCGCCGCCATGACCCTGTTCGTGCCGCTCGCGCTTTCCGTGATCTACATCGGAAAGTATGCCGACATCAAGCATGAGGCAATCCAGGCCAGCCGGTTCGCCGCATTCGAGCGCGCGCTGGATCCCTCCTCCGCCCACGAGAACGCCACGGTCCTGACCGAGGAGACCCGCGCGCGCTTCTTCACCGACGGCTCGCGCAACAGCGGCCGGATCGGCTACCAGGACTCGACCGCCAGCCTGAAGACCGCAGGCACCTTGAATCCGCTGTGGAGCCAGGTCAACAACACGCCGCTGCTCAGCCGCTATTCGGACGTATCGGTCAGCGTCACCCAGAGCCAAGTCGCCAGCGCCTTCTTCGCGCGCATCCAGGACGCCACCAACCTGATGTTCAAGCTGAACGGCAACGGACAGGTCCAGGCCAATGTCGAGGTCCCGGTCGCCAACGTCGCCCACTTCGCCCCGCTCGCCAACATCAACCTGAAGATCGGTGCGACCACCGTGATCGCGGGCGACTCCTGGAACGCGGGCGGCACCGCCGACGCAGCCAACCACTTCACGATCCTCTCGGTGCCCGACCGGTTATTCAGTTCGAATCCGCAGCCTGGGTCCGGCTGGTTCAGCAAGGTGCTCGGCTGGCTGAGCAAGTTCGGC
The DNA here is from genome assembly GCA_035939615.1 of Burkholderiaceae bacterium. Taxonomy (GTDB): domain Bacteria; phylum Pseudomonadota; class Gammaproteobacteria; order Burkholderiales; family Burkholderiaceae_F; genus VBCK01. The sequence goes on from DASZFP010000074.1 coordinate 24,998, forward strand.
GGCTGGCTCTATCGATCGTTTTTCCAGATGCTGTCGGGAACCGATGGGCCGCAGCTCGGGTGCGTCAGGCCGGACGTGGTTCCCACGTACGCCGCGCCCGATGCCCGCTACCACCCCACCGACGCCTGCTACTAGCGAAGGCGGCTCCTGGTGAAACCCCTTCCGATCCGACTGTCCGCGGTGCTGATCGCGATGTTTGCCGCCACAAGCGCCCGCGCCGCCGCCTCGGAGCCCTGGCCCGAGGTGCCGCTGCCGCCCAAAGCGCACGTCGAATGGGTCGGCGACAGCCTGCGTCTGAACGGCGTGCCGATGCGCGTGATGCGCTTCGCATCGCGCGCCAGCCGCGCCGAGATCGTCGAGTATTACCGCGCCTTCTGGTCCGGCGGGTATCCGGCCCGGCCGTCGGTGACGCCGCTGGGGCCGGCCACCGTCGTGGGGCAGGCGCACGGTCCGTACTACATGACCGTCAAGGTCAGGGACGCGGCCAACCAGGCGAGCGAAGGAGTGATCACGGTGAGTCGAGTGCTCGGCTCCAAAGTGGATCGCTCCGCCGGCGACCTTCCGCTGCTGCCCGGGGCCAAGGTCGTGTCCGTGATCGAGGCCAACGATCCCGGGCGGCGCAGCCGCGAGATCGTGGTCTCCAGCCCGGCGCCGCGGCAATCGGTGGTGCAGTACTACCAGGGCTCGTTGCAGACCGCCGGTTGGAGCCAGATCCAGGCCAACGACACGCCACCGTCTGCGCGCGGCCGAGCCGGCAGCTTTCTCGTGTTCCAGCGCGGCCGCGACGAGCTGCAGCTCAGCATCGTCGCCCGCGGCCAGGGCAGCCTGATGGTGGCCAACCGGGTGACCAAAGACACTGGGCCGGTCGCCTTCTGACCGGCACTCTTGCCCGCACGACGATGACGGAGGATGCCATGAAACCGACCGTGCCCAGTCCGTCCGGGATGCTCTCCCGGCGGCCGGCGGGCCAGACGATCACGGAGTACACGCTGATCTGCCTCGTGCTGGCAGCGGCGCTGTTCGCTCCGGTGCCGGGCGCTCAGCAGTCGGTCGGAGAAATGCTCGCCGGCAAGGTCAGGGATCTTTATACGTACCTGACGCTTTTCATCTCTCTGCCTTAAGGAGTGGGCCATGAAGATCCCGACGAAGCTTCCGCAGATCAACCGCAGCTTCCTGATGCTGGGCGGCGCCGTCCTGCTCGGGGGCGTTGCGCTCGCACTGAGTCACAAACTGTTACACGACCGGATGATGCAGATCGACGAGGAAGCGCGCGCCGCCCACACGATGATGAAGGTCGTGGTCGCCAGCCGCGACGTGGTCCGCGGCGAGCCGATCGGATCGGACAACTTCGCGGTCCGTGAAGTCCCGGCCGAGTACCTGCACGCCTCGGCAGTGCATCCCGAGCAGTTCGAGCCGCTGGTGGGCCAGCGGCTGGGGGCGGCGCTGAAGCGGGGCGAGCCGCTGCTGGACGTTCATCTGGAATCGACCAGCCTGGTGTTCTCGTCGACGCTGCCGAAGGGTAACCGTGCCTTGACCACCGAAGTGGACGAAGTCAACTCGATCTCGGGGATGCTTCGTCCGTCCGACCGCATCGATCTGATCGTGACGGCCCGCGCGAGCGGGGGCGGCACCGAAACCACGTTCCCGCTGATGTCGAACGTCGAAGTGCTCGCCACCGGCCAGGTCACGCGCAAGCGGGACGCCAATTCCGAAGCGCGCACCTATACGACGATCACGCTGTCGGTCAGCCCGAAGGATGCGGATCGGATCGTGGTCGCTAAGAATTCCGGCAAGCTCACTGCCGTGCTGCGCCATCCGGACGACAGCCGGCCCAACGTCACGCCCGCATTGAGTATCGACCAGTTGATGCCCAAGATCCCGGGCCGCCTGGCGGTCCAGTACATCGTTGGCGGAGGCCATTCCTAGCCGCCTCGCGCGGGCGATTTGCGTCTTTGTGTCGGCCCGGCGCTCGCGCGTTTCGTTGACGCGCGAGACGCCGATCTTTATCGTTGTTGCTACCGATACCGGGCGGGCGCGATCAGCGCAAAGTCCGGCGAATACTGCATCCCCCGTTAAGGGTGGATTGAGGAGAACGGGTGGTTCGGTCGGCGACTGTCACCGTGCTGATCGCGGTCCTGATCGGCTGCGGGCCGACCCTGGCGGCCGAACCCGTCGGCGTGGTCACGATTCTTGACGGCGACGCGGTCCTGATACGGGGATTGTCCAAGTTCGTGGTGGCCGAGGGCGTGCGGATCAACGCCAATGATCTGGCTGAAACCGGCAAGAACACCTTCCTGCGTGTCGAATTCTCCGACGGCTCCATCGTCGATCTGGGACCTGCCACTCACGTTCAACTGAACCGCCCATCATTGCGTCAGGGGGATCGCGGCAGCCTGTATCTGCTCGGCGGCTGGCTCAAGCTGAGCGCGAGCAAGCTCTCCTCCGGCTCGAAGGGATCGGTCGCCTCGCGCGAGTTCGACGCGCTCGGCGTCGCCGGGGAAGCGGTCGTGCGAGTCGAACGTGCCTCCGGCGCCGCTTTCGCCGAAAGCGGCCCGGTTCGCGTGATCGATCGTCGTCACGGAGCGGCCACGCCGGTCTCGCTGGAATCGGGCGATTACCTCGCATTGCGAGGGCGCGAGGCGGCCCGGGTGGGTCGGCAACCGCCGCGCGAATTCGTTGCTGCACTGCCTCGCCAGTTCGAAGATCGCCTGCCCTCGCGCATCGCGCTTTTCCGGGATCGCGAAGTGACCGCCAAGTCGAGCGGCACTTTCACCTACGCCGAGGTCGAAGCGTGGATCGACGCGGAGCCGTTGATCCGGCGACGCTTCGCCCGCGAGTGGGTCGCGAAGGCTGACGACGGCGAATTCCGGCAGCGGCTCGATGCCGGTCTGGCCCGCCATCCCGAATGGGAGCGGATCCTGCACCCCGAACGGTTCGAGCCGACGCCAGCCCCGCCCGTGGTGTCGGTACAGCCGCCAGGGGCCTCGCCCGGACACTGAAACGGCTGGCCACATGAAACTTCTGTTCAAGTTCAACCTGGTGTTCCTGCTGCTGTTCCTGCTGGCCATCGGCGCCTGCGGCTACATATCGCGCGATCTGCTGCAACGAAACGCCCGCGAGGAGATCGCCGAGACCGCCCGGCTGCTGATGGCCAACGCGCTCGCCGTTCGCAGCTATACCCAGAACCAGATCAAGCCGCTGCTGGAAGTGCAGATGAAGTACACGTTCCTGCCGCAATCGGTGCCCGCGTTCTCGGCGGCCGAAGTGCTGAGCGACCTGCGCAAGAAATACCCGGAGTACACGTACAAAGAGGCGATGCTCAATCCGACCAACCCGCGCGACCGGGCGGTCGACTGGGAGGCCGATCTGATCAGCCAGTTCCGCGGCGGAGCCGAGGCGAGTGAAACCTTCGGCGAACGCGATACGCCGAGCGGCAAGTCCCTGTACTTCGCGCGGCCGATGAAGATCGTCGATCCGGCCTGCCTGCTGTGCCACAGCACGGTGGAGATCGCCCCGCGCACCCTGGTGGAGAAATACGGTCCGGCCAACGGCTTCGGATGGAACCTGAACGACATCGTCGGCGTGCAGCTGGTGTCGGTGCCCACCGCGGTGCCGCAGGCGCGCGCGCAGCGCGCCTTCAACACGTTCATGCTGTCGCTGGCTGGCGTGCTGGTCGCGATCGCCGTGGTCCTGAACCTGCTGCTGTGGTGGATGTTCGTCCGGCCGGTGACCCGGATTTCCGCGCTGGCCGACCGTGTCAGTCTCGGCGAGCTGGACGCCGCCGACCTGAACGTGCACAGCGGCGACGAGATTCAAACGCTCGCCGAGTCGCTGGCGCGGATGCGCAAGAGCATGGTGCAGGCGCTGCAGCTGCTCGGGGGCTGAACCCGGGGGAGAGCGGCCATCACCTACCCTGCCGAAGGCTCCAGCGGCCAGCGCCCGCCGCGCAACCTCGGGAAGTATCCGATCCTCGGCCAGCTCGGCAAAGGAGCGATGGGGGTCGTTTACAAATCGTTCGACCCGGTGATACGGCGTCCGGTTGCGCTGAAGACCATCCGCAAGGAGCTGCTGGAAGACGCCGAGGAGGCCGAAACGTTCGCCAAGCGCTTCCGCAACGAGGCGCAGGCCGCCGGCCGCCTGCAGCACCCCGGCATCGTGGCCGTGTACGAGTACGGCGAAGATTCGCAATTCGCGTACATCGCGATGGAGTACGTCGAAGGCAGCAGCCTGCGCCAGTACTTCGAGCGCAAGGTCCGGTTCGATGAGGACGACCTGGTCAGCATCATGGCGCAGCTGCTGGACGCGCTGCACTACGCGCACGAACAGGGCGTCTGGCACCGCGACGTCAAGCCGGCCAACATCATCATCATGAGCAACGGCCGCATCAAGGTGGCCGACTTCGGCATCGCGCACGTGGGAAGCTCCACGCTGACGCAGGTCGGCGTCGTGATGGGAACGCCCGGTTTCATCGCGCCCGAGCAGTACCTGGGGCGGGACATCGACCACCGCGTCGACCTGTTCGCCGCCGGCGTGGTGTTGTACGAGCTGCTCACCGGCCGGCCGCCGTTTTCCGGCACCAAGGAAAGCGTGATGTACAAGGTCTGCCACGAGCCCGCCCCGCAGGCTTCGGTGGCGGCGGGCAATTTGTCCTATGCCCACTTCGACCCGGTGGTGGAGCGCGCACTGGCCAAGCGCGCCGAGGATCGCTATGCCTCGGCTGCCGATTTCCGCGCCGAGCTGCTGGCCGCTCACGATCGGCCCGTCAGCCCGACCGTCTCGGAGCAGACGCTGATACGCGCGGCGGCCAGCCCGGCCGACGCGCGCGAAGCCTCACCGCCCCATGGCGCCGAGCGAAGGTCGTCGCAACCCGGAGGCGCTTCGACCCCGCCGCATGTTTCAACGATGCCGACCGAGATGCTGATCGCGGCCGGGTGGAATGTCGGCCAGCTGGCGCTGGTGGAGCACAGCCTGGCGCACTTCGTGGGGCCGATCGCGCGGATCATGGTCCGACGCGCAACCCGTGACGTCAGGGACCTCGGCTCGCTGGTGCAGAGGCTGGCCGAGCAACTCGTGTCGGACTCCGACCGGACCAAGTTCCTGCAGCAGAACGCCCACTTCGCCACGACCGGCCTGGGAAAGGACACCGAGCCGGCCGTCGCCCTGGACGATGATGCGACCGTCATCCCCGGCGCAGTCAATGTGCAGACCGTCCCGCGCGGGCTCACGGCGGAGGAGATCGCGCGCGCCGCACGCCTGCTCGCGATCCACGTGGGCCCGATCGCGCAGGTCCTGGTGCGCCAGGCGGCGCAGCCTGGCGTCGGGCGCGCCGCTTTTCTGGAACGGGTGACGCAGCGCCTGAGCGAGGCCGAGCGCGAGCGCTTCCTGTTCGACTTCGAGCACAGGCACTAGCCTGCCTATGCCCTCACCCCCTCCCCTCTCCCGCTGCGCGGGCGAGGGGCGATCGGGCGCCGCAAGGCGCAGGCGTTCACAGTGGCACGCCGGATCGCCCCTCGCCCGCGCAGCGGGAGAGGGGAGGGGGT
>DASZFP010000075.1:0-43211 GCA_035939615.1 Burkholderiaceae bacterium
GTCCAAAGCGTAAAGTCAAAGCGAGTAAAATTGTACATCATGAGCGCGCTTGAGCACGTCAGCTTCGTCCATCTGCGCCTACACAGCGAGTACTCGATCGTCGACGGCATGGTGCGCCTCGACGAGGCGGTTGCCGCCGCGGCGGCCGATCGCATGCCCGCGCTGGCTCTCACCGATCTAGGCAACGTGTTCGGCATGGTCAAGTTCTACCAGGCCGCGCGCGCCAGGGGCGTGAAGCCCATCATCGGCTGCGACGTGTGGGTCACGCACGAGGCCGACCGCGACAGCCCGTTTCGGCTGCTGCTACTGGTGCAGGACCGCGCGGGCTACCGCAACCTGTGCGAGCTGCTGTCGCGCGCGTGGCTGCAGAACCGGCACCGCGACCGCGGCGAAGTGCGGCTGGCATGGCTGGGCGACGGCGGCTGCGCGGGGCTGATCGCGCTGTCGGGCGGAGCGCAGGGCGAGGTCGGCACGCTGCTCGCCACGGGGCAGGCGCCGGCGGCGCGCGCGGCCGCGGAGCGGCTGGCCGCTCTTTTCCCCGGGCGCTTCTATCTGGAGCTGCAGCGCGCCGGTCGCGACGGCGACGAGGGCTACTGCCGGGCCGCGCTTGCGCTCGCGGGCGAGCTCACCCTTCCCGTGGTGGCGACCCACCCGGTGCAGTTCATCGCGGCGACGGACTTTCGCGCCCATGAGGCCAGGGTCTGCATCGCCGAGGGCTACACGCTGGCCGATACGCGCCGCCCACGGCGCTTCTCGCACCACCAGTACTTCAAGTCGCAGGCCGAGATGGCGCAGCTCTTTGCGGACGTGCCCTCGGCGCTGGCCAATTCGATCGAGATCGCCAAGCGCTGCAACCTGACGCTGGAGCTGGGGCGGGCGCGGCTGCCGGAGTTTCCGACGCCGGAGGGCGTCTCGCTGGACCGCTACTGCCGCGAGCTGTCGCTGGAGGGGCTGCGGCGCCGTCTGGATCGGCTGTTTCCCGATGCGGCCGAGCGCGAGCGGCGCCGGCCCACCTACGTGGCACGGCTGGAGCAGGAGGTGGCCACGATCGCGGGGATGGGCTTTTCAGGCTACTTCCTGATCGTGGCCGACTTCATCAACTGGGCCAAGGACAACGGCATTCCGGTCGGCCCGGGGCGCGGCTCCGGAGCCGGCTCGCTGGTGGCCTACGCGCTGGGCATCACGGACCTCGATCCGCTGCGCTACGACCTGCTGTTCGAGCGGTTCCTGAATCCGGAGCGGGTGTCGATGCCGGACTTCGACATCGACTTCTGCCAGGACGGGCGCGATCGGGTCATCGACTACGTGAAGAACAAGTACGGCGCGCAGGCGGTGGCGCAGATCGCCACCTTCGGCACGCTGGGTGCCAAGGCGGTGGTGCGCGACGTGGGCCGCGTGCTGGACCTGCCGTACTCCAAGTGCGATCAGCTCTCCAAACTGATCCCGCACAATCCGACCGACCCGTGGACGCTGGACCGCGCGCTGCGCGACGAGCCGGCCTTTGCCGAGGCGGTCAGCGCCGACGAGGAGGCGGGCGAGATCATCGAGCTCGCGCGCCAGCTCGAAGGCCTGATCCGCAACGTCGGCATGCACGCGGGTGGGGTGCTGATCGCGCCCGGTCGCCTGACCGATTACTGTCCGCTGTACTGCGCCCAGGGCACCGAGTCGGCCGTGAGCCAGTTCGACAAGGACGACGTCGAGGCGATCGGCCTGGTCAAGTTCGATTTTCTGGGCCTGACCACGCTGACGATCCTGGACCTGGCGCTGCGCTACGTGCGCTCGCTGCAGCCGGATTGCACGCTGGCGCTGGATTCGATTCCGCTCGACGATGCCGCCACGTTCGAGGTATTCCGGCGCGCCAACACGACCGCCGTGTTCCAGTTCGAGTCGCGCGGGATGCGCGATCTGCTCAAGCGCGCCCGCCCGGACCGGTTCGACGACCTGATCGCGCTGGTGGCGCTGTACCGCCCCGGCCCGATGGAGCTGATCCCGGAGTTCTGCGAGCGCAAGCACGGCAAGCGGCCGCAGTACCTGGATCCGAGAATGGAGCCGATCCTGGGTCCGACCTACGGCATCATGGTCTACCAGGAGCAGGTGATGCAGATCGCGCAGGTGATCGGGGGCTACTCGCTGGGCTCGGCCGACCTGCTGCGGCGTGCGATGGGCAAGAAAAAGCCGGAGGAGATGGCCAAGCAGCGCTCCAGTTTCATCGACGGGGCGCGCGCCAACCAGGTCCGCGACAACGTGGCCGCGGAAATGTTCGACCTGATGGAGAAGTTCGCCGGCTACGGGTTCAACAAGTCGCACGCGGCTGCCTACGCGCTGGTGGCGTACCAGACGGCCTACTTCAAGGCGCACTACCCGGCCGCCTTCGCCGCGGCCAACCTGTCGGCCGTGCTGGACGACACCGACAAGGTGCAGGACCTGATCCTGGACGCCCGCGCCAACGGATTGAAGGTGCTGCCGCCCGACATCGCCGCCGGGCGGTGGCGCTTCGAGCCGGTCGATGCCGGCACGATCCGTTATGGGCTGGGGGCGATCAAGGGGACCGGCGCGGCCGCGGTCGAACACCTGGTTGCCGAGCGGGCCTCGGGCGGTCCGTTCAAGGGTCTGCTCGACCTGTGCCTGCGGGTGGACCGGCGCGTCGTGAACCGCCGCGCGCTGGAATCGCTGGTGCGGGCCGGCTGCTTCGATGCGCTCGAGGCGAACCGGGCTGGGCTGCTCGCTTCGGTGGGCCGCGCGATCGAGATGGCCGAGCGCGCGGCCGCCAGCGCCGGGCAGGCGAGCCTGTTCGGCTCCGAGCGCGCCGACGCAGTTGACCTCGAAATGGTTGCGGCCGCGCCGTGGACCGAGCGCGAGCGCCTCGCGCAGGAGAAGCTGGCGCTGGGTTTCTACTTCAGCGGGCACCTTTTTACCGAATTCGAGCAGGAGGCGCGCCGCATCGCGCCGACCCGGCTGGCGGATCTGAAGCAGTCGCGCGACAGCCTGCGCGTGTGCGGCATCGTGGTGTCGGTGCGGCAGCAGAACACCCGGCGCGGGCGCATGTGCGCGGTGATGATCGACGACGGCAGCGCGCAGCTGGAGGTGGCGGTTTTCTCGGAGCTGTACGAGCGCCGGCGCGCGCTGCTCAAGGAGGACGCGCTGCTGTTCGTGACCGGGCGGGCCCGCTTTGACGAGTTCTCGCAGCGGCTGGCGGTGACCGCCGACGAGCTGATGGATCTGGCGCAGGCGCGCTGCGGCGCGCGGGCCGCGCTGCGCATCGAGATCCGCGGCGGCCAGGATGCGGCCGGGCTGAAGGATGTGCTGGCGGCTTACCGGGCCAATGGCGGGGCCGGCAACGGCACCCACGGCGGCGGCACCGAGGCGGCCGACCGCGCGGCCGAGGCCCGGCACGAGGCGGTGGCGGCCGGCTGCCGCGTGGTGGTGGCGTACTCCAACGGGGCCGCGCGCGTCGAGATTCCTCTGCCCGACAGCTGGCGCGTGCGCGGCGAGGACCGGCTGATCGACGACCTGCGGGCGCAGTCGACCGTCTGCTCGGCCGAGTTCGCCTACGCGTAAGGCCGGTCGGATCCGCGTGGCCCACCCGTCACATCCGGTCGCAAGACGACGGGCCCTACGGACGATCGCAGCTTTCGAGGCCGTCAAGGGCGTCACTGCCCTGGCCGCCAGCCTGGGGCTGCTCAGCCTCGTGCATCGCGACGACCTGCACCAGCTGCTGACCGACCTGATCGGGCGCTTCGGCTTGAATCCCGGCGAACGCTATCCGGCGGCGATCCTGCATTACGCCGATGTGCTGGCCAACACGAACCTGCGCTCGCTGGTGCTGCTGGCCAGCGGCTACGTGGTGCTGCGCTTCTGCGAGGCCTACGGGTTGTGGTACCAGCGCACCTGGGGTCAATGGCTGGGGGCGCTGTCCGGGGCCCTGTACGTCCCGTTCGAGGTCCGGCATCTGATCGAGAAGCCGACCATCGCTGCCGTCGTGGTGCTGGTCAGCAATGTGCTGGTGGTCGGATACCTGGCGTTCCTGGTGTGGCGCGACCGCCATCCACGTCGATAGCCCGCCGCAGCTGCTCGATGAGCGGCCGCCAGGCCGACTCGGGCGCGTGCGCCGCGCCTTCCTGCCGGGCCCGCTGCGAGAACTCGCCATAGCGCAGCAGGACCGCCTGGCAGGCCGCCAGCAGCGCCTGCGGGCTGGGCTCGTCCACCACCCGGCCGGCGCCGCTCGCCTGCACGGTGGCGGCCATCGTGGTGCCGGCGACGGTGACGATCGGGGCGCCGTTGCGCAGCGCATCGAACGTGACCGCGCTCATCTTGTCGGCGTAGTCGCCTCGGCCGTACGGCTGCAGGCAGATCGCGCCGGCGAACAGCTGCTGGTACTGCCGGGCGTCCATCGTGTCGGTCAGCACGGTCAGGTGCGGGTAGCGGCAGCGCCGCAGCCGCGCCAGGTCCGACTGCGTGCGCTCGTCGAAGCGGCCGTAGTGATCGCCCGAGGCCTGCACCACGATCGGCAGGCTCGAGCCGGTCGCGGCCAGGTGCTCGACCAGGTCCACCACGTGCGAGAAGCCCTTGTCCGCCCGCGCCGCCCCGGCCGCCAGCAGGGCGCGGAAGGCCGCCGCCGGCGGCGCCGGCTCCGTGCTCAGCACGGGCTCGATCTGCGCCACGTGGGCGAAGCCGGCGCTGCGCAGCGCCTGCACGATCGCCGGCGAGGTGCCGAACAGGGCCAGGTCCGGCTGGCGTCGGGCCAGGCGCGCGAGCGCCTGGGTACGCCGCGCCGAGGCGCGCCATTTGTGAAAGTACAGAAACGCGCGCAGCGCGGCCACGCGCCCGGGCGCGGCCAGCTCCAGCGCGCGCAGATCGAACCAGGTCGCGGTCGGCACCAGGATCGGCGCGCCTGCGCGCAGCAGGCGCCGGTACAGCCACAGCGCCTGGAGCTTGCGCCAGCGCCGGGCGAAGAACCGCCGCAGCGGCACTCCCTGCTGCTCGATCGCGGGCAATTGCGCGTGCCGGTCGATCCAGAGCCGGTACGGCAGCGTCGGGGCGGCGGCGCGCAGGCTGGCGAACAGCGCCGCGCAATGGCCTGCCTCGCTCGCCATGGTCGGCTCGACGACTTCGATGGTGGTCGGCGGCAAAGCGCTCGGGCCCTTCGGATAAAATTGTCAGATGAGCAGTGAAACCGCCCGGGCGCGCCCGCGGGGCGATCGCGTCAACGACCTGGTCGACGCCGTCCTGGTGGTGTCAGTTCGCACCTTCACCGACCGCATCGAGCACATGCGCGCGGAACTGGCGCGCTTCGGCATCGACTTCGAATGGGTGTTCGATTTCGACCCGCCACAGATCACCCCCGAACTGATCGAGCGAACGTTCGCACCGAGCGATCTGCGGCTGCCGCATCAGTCGGCCGTGCTCAAGCATATCGCGACCTGGCGCATCTGCGTCGAGCGCGGCTATCGGCGCGTGCTGGTGTTCGAGGACGACGTCGTGCTGGCGCGCCGCTTCAACGAGGTGCTGGCCCAGGCCATCGACGAGCTGGACCGCAGCGGCACGTCGTGCCTGCTGTATCTGGGCTGCGGGCACAACCGCTACGTGCAGGGCGCCGCGCACTCCCCGACCATGCTGGTGGCGGGAGGTCCGCTGCCGGCGGCCGAAGCCCTGGTGCTGGATCGGGCATCGTGTCTGCGGCGGCTGCAGTGGCTGGAACGCAACCGGGTCACGCGCCCGCCCGACTGGCTGCTGCGCGAGATGGATGCCGAGCTGGGCATTCCGCACTTCTGGCTGCGTGAGCCGGTGGTCGAGCAGGGCAGCATGAACGGGCGCTTCCACAGCCTGCTGGACGAGAAGCGCCGCGGTCGCGGGCTGATCTATGCCTGGATCCGCTTCCGCTGGGACCGGCTGTGCCACCGCCTGTTCGGTGGCCGCACGATCCCGTTCGACGGCAAGTAGGCGGGGGCGCAACGGCACACGCCTGGCTTCGGACCTGGTCCGGCCCACGCCTGGACGCGGCGGTGCGCGTCGCGCTGATCGCGGCCACGATCGGGTCGTTCACCTCGCCGCCGCTGGCCAACGTCGCGATCGCGCTGGCGCTGGTGCTGGCGCTGGCATCGGCCCCGATGCGAGCCCGCCTGGTCGCAGTGGCCAACCAGCCGCTCGCGCGGGCGGCGCTGATCTTCTTGGCGGTGATGACGCTGGCCATGTGCTGGGCCCAGGTGCCCTGGCGCGCGCGCTTCGATGCCTGGTGGAACTGGCGCACGATGCTGTGGATCGTGCTGGCCGCGGCCGCATTCGGGGATGTGCGCTGGAAGGAGCGCTTCTGCCTGTCCCTGGTCGCGGCGGCCAGCCTCGGAGCGATCGTCTCGTTCGGCCTGTGGAGCGCGCATCTGTCGGTCGAGCGGGACTTTGTCGGCACCGTGTTCGGCAATCACGTGTTGCAGGGCATGACGATGACGGTGGCCGTGCTGATGGCGGTCGTGCTGGCGTCGCAGCCCGCGCGTGCGGTGCGGACGCGCTGGCTGCTGGCCGCTTGCGCGTTGGTGTGCCTGGCCAACCTGGCGCTGGTTGCGGCCGGGCGCAGCGGGCAGGTGGCGTTCGTGGTGGCCGCCGTCAGCGGCGCGGTGCTGATGCTGACGGGCCGGCGCCGCTGGCAGGTCGTTGCCGCGCTGCTGGTGCTGGCCGCCTCCCTGGCGGCGGCTTCGCCGATGCTGCAGCACCGCTTTGCGCTGGTGGCCCAGCAGGCGCCGTCCCTGGACTGCTCCTCACCGGTCGAGAATTCCACCGGACTGAGGCTGCTCTTGTGGCGCACGACGGTCGCGCTGATCAGCGCCCATCCCTGGTTCGGCTACGGCGTGGGCGGCTTTACGCCCGCCTACGATGGGGAGGTGCGAAACCAGATCGGCAGCCAGCCGCTGCAGAACTGGTGCGCCCATCCCGCCCATGATCCGCACAACCAGTACCTGCGCGTGATGGTGGAGGCGGGCGTGCCCGGACTGGTCGCCTTCCTGGGACTCCTGGCCGGCGCGCTGCGCCAGCCGGCGGCGCAGCCCTATCGCGGTTGCGCGCAGGCGCTGCTGGCGGCCTGGTGCGTCACCAGTCTTTTCAACTCGCACTTCCAGACCTTCGGCGAAGGCCACCTGATCGCGTTGATGCTGGGGGCGCTGCTCGCGCCCGACGGAACTCAACCGGCCAGGACCCCCAGCACGGCGAATCGCACCTCCTCGTAATCGGGCCAGCCGCGGCTGCCGCCGATCACCTGCGCGTTCGGACCCAGCGGACGGGTCTTGTCGGCCTGCGTCACCCCGAACACGCTGATCAGGCGGGCTCCGACCGCGGCGGCCAGATGGCCGGCTCCGCTGTCGTTGGCGACCACCAGGCGCGCCTGGGCCAGCAGCGCGGCGAACCCGGCCACGTCGGTCTCGTGCAGCAGCGTCGCGCGCGGCACGCTGGATGCGACCGCGTCGTGTTCGCCCGGACCGGGACAGGCCACCACCGTGTGTCCGCGCGCCACCAGCTCCTCGCACAGTCGCGCAAAACCGTCCCAGGCCTTGAGCTGCCCGTGGTGCAGTCCGGTGGCGACCGGGCACAGCATCACGTACGGCGGCCGGATCGCGGCCGATTCCAGCACCCAGCGCGCGTGCACGTAAGCGGCCGGCGCCAGGCGCAGCTCGATCCGGGTCGGAGCCGGCACCGGCCGGTCGATCACGCAGCGGGCCAGCCAGTGGTAGTACTCGACCGTGTGCATGTCGCTCGCCCAGCGGTCGGGCACCGGATAGGCGTGCGCGAGCAGCCAGCCACGCCGGTCCGTGTCGTAGCCGATCGGACGCAGCCGCGCCAGCCGCATTTCCAGCGCCGAGGAAAACGAGTTGGTCAGCAGCACCGCGGCGGTGGTGCGCGGCAGTGAGCGCGCCAGCCGGTACAGCTGGCGCACGCGCGCCAGCCGCCCGGGCGGCAAGGTCAGCATCTGCCACGGATAGCCGGCGAACAGGTCGCGCGCCCAGGCCTGTCCGACCAGCGTCAGCGCATGGCCCCGCGAAGCGAGCAGGTCCAGCGCCGGGCTGGCCATGCAGGCATCGCCCAGATGATTGGGCAGGCGCACGACGGTGTGGAGCATGGCGAGAGGCTGGGCGCCGGCGTCGATCGCATACACTACGCGAGCCCTGCAGCACGGACCCCGGGCCGGGATTGTATCGGTCGGGGATTGAATGCGGATCTGCGATGAAGCCGATAGACCAGCGATCGATCTTCACCGACCCGAACCTGCGCCGGATCATCCGGATGGTGCGGGCCCATCCGCGCCCGCTCGGCCTTGCGCTGGCAGCGATGGTGATCGCGGCGCTGACCGACCCGGCCATTGCCGCGCTCACCCGGGTCCTGCTGGACCGGGGCTTCTACGACCGCCAGCGCAGCGCGGGGCTGTGGGTGCCGCTCGCCTTCGTGGGCGTGTTCCTGGTGCGTGGGCTGGCGAGCTACGTGAGCAGCTACAAGATCAGCGGGGTGTCGCAGTCGGTGCTGGTGGAGCTGCGGCGCAAGATGTTCGAGCGGCTGCTGCACTGGCCGCAGACCACGATCGAGAACACGCCCTCGGGGATGGTGATCTCGAAGTTCATCAACGAAGCGAGCAACGCGCTGAACCTGGCCGCCGAGGTGATGACCACCGCGGTGCGCGACTCGCTGTCGGTGGTGGCGCTGCTGGGCGTGCTGCTGTACTACAACTGGCCGCTCACGCTGCTGACGGTGGCGTTCGCGCCGCTGGTCGGCGGGATCCTGCGCGTGTTCAGCGCGCAGCTGCGCAAGCTCAACGTCGAGAACCAGGCCATGCTGGGCGAGCTCACGCGCGCGGTGCAGGAAGCGCACGAGGGCAGCCGCGTGATCAAGGTGTACGACGGGGTCGGCTACGAAAGCGAGCGCTTCGAGTCGATCAACCATCGGCTGCGCCGCTTCGCCATGAAAATGCAGGTGGCCTGGTCGGCCGCCACGCCGGCCACGCAGCTGATCGCCGCGATCGGCCTGTCGGTCGTGATCGGACTGGCGTTGTGGCAGGCCCGCGCCGGGGGCCTGTCCGCCGGCGAATTCATCATGTTCCTGACCTCGGCGCTGCTGCTGCTGCAGCCGCTGCGCCACCTGGCCTCGCTGAACGGACCGGTGGCGCGCATGTCGGCCGCGGCCGAAAGCGTGTTCGAGATGATCGACTCGCCGCAGGAGGCCGACGAGGGCACCGGCGAGATCGAGCGGGCCCGAGGCGCGATCGAGTTCCGGCGCGTCGGCTTCCAGTATGCAGGCACCTCGATGGCCGCCCTGGACGAGATCGACCTGACGGTCGAACCGGGCGAGACGATCGCGCTGGTCGGTCCCTCCGGGGCCGGCAAGACGACGCTGATCAACCTGATCCCGCGCTTCATCCGGCCCAGCTCGGGGCACATCCTGATCGACGGCATCGAGATCGGGCAGCTGCGGCTGGCGAGCCTGCGGCGCCAGCTCGCGCTGGTGTCGCAGGACGTGGTGCTGTTCGACGACACGATCGCCGCCAACATCGCCTACGGCGCCTGCCGCGGCGCCACCCTGGCCCAGGTGCGCACCGCGGCCGAGGCGGCCTTCCTGCTGCCGCTGATCGAATCGCTGCCGCACGGGTTCGAGACCCGCATCGGCGAAAACGCGGTCAAGCTGTCCGGCGGGCAGCGCCAGCGGCTGTCGATCGCGCGTGCACTGCTGAAGGACGCGCCGGTGCTGCTGCTGGACGAGGCGACCTCGGCGCTGGATTCGGAGTCGGAGCGCTTCATCCAGATATCGCTGGAGCGATTGATGCGCGGCCGCACCACCTTCGTGGTGGCGCACCGGCTGTCGACCATCGAGCACGCCGACCGCATTGTCGTGCTCGAGGGCGGGCGCATCGCCCAGATCGGCCGTCACGCGGAACTGCTGGCGAGCGGTGGTCTGTACGCCAGCCTGTACCGGATCCAGTTCGCCAAGTCGGACCACGCGGTGGCGGCCTGAGCCGGGATCGATTCGCACCCGGATGATGCGACGCGCGCTGCTGTGCCTGGGGCTGGCCGCTGCCTGGCCGACCTGGGCCCGCACGCCGGGCGAGGTGCCCATCGGCGGGGTGCTGCCGGAGGCGAGGCTGCAGGGCCTGAACGGCCCGTCGCGCCGGCTGTCGGAATATCGCGGGCACCCGTTGCTGATCAACGTGTGGGCCAGCTGGTGCGGCCCGTGCGTTGCCGAAATGGCCTCGCTCGAGCGGCTCGCCTGGACCGAGGAGCGCGTGCCGTTCTCGCTGATCGGGATCTCAACCGATGACTACCCCGAGCAGGCCCTGGCCTTCCTGAACCGCTCCAACGCGACCATCCGGCACTACATCGATCAGGCCCAGAAAATGGAGAACCTGCTGGGTGCCGGGAAAATCCCGCTCACCGTGCTGGTCGACCCCGACGGGCGCGTGCTCGACAAGATCACCGGGGCGCGCGAGTGGGACTCGCCCGCCTCGCTGCAGCTGCTGGCGCGGACCTTCGGCGCCCGCAAGGCGGCCTACTCCACCAAAGAGCGCAGCCGCCCGATCGCCTGATCCCACTGGCGCGAGATGCGGTCCAGGTAACGGCGCACCTCGGCCAGCCGCCGCGTCTGAAGCTGCCAGATGCGTTCGCGGCCGGCGCGCCGGCTGCGCACCAGACCGGCGTCCGACAGCGCGTGCAGGTGCTTGGTGATCGCCTGGCGCGAGACCTGGGCGCCCTCGGTCAGGCGTGCGATCGACAGCGGGCCGCCTTCGCACAGCCGGGCCACGATCTGCAGGCGCGTGGCATCGCCCAGGGCGGCGAACACCGGCGCGGCGGCGGCAGCCCTGCGTGGGGTGGCGGTGCGCGCTGGCGGCAAGGTGGCGTTCCCGGGCGGTGCTACGGCGCGCGCGCCAGGTACTTCTCGATCAGCCGCGTCTGTGCGGCCCAGCCCTGATCGTTCGCGGTGAACGCCTGGGCGCGGCGCTCCAGCGGGATGCGGTCGAAACCCGATTCGGTGATCGTGAGCAGCGTGCCGCCCGCGGCCTCCTGCAGTTCGAACACGACCAGGGTGGAGGGCTCGTTCGTGTAATCGACGCCCGGTTCGACCGCGAACGGATGCCAGCGAAACGACAGCAGCCGCATCGGCTCGATGCGGTCGACCACGATCTCGAAGGTCTTGCCGGCGTAGGGCTCCTGCGACCGGGCCACTTCGGCGTCGACCCGGGTCGGCGTGACGCGGCCGGTCAGGCGGGCGCCGGCGGCGAAGGCGCCGTCGAAGGCGACGCCGAACCAGGCGCCGAACTCGCCGGCGTCGCTGATCGCGCGCCACACGCGCTCGCGCGGGGCCTGCAGCACGACTTTCTTTTCGATGCGATCGGTGGGTCCGCTCATGGGCAACCTCCAGGTTGCGCATACGCTAGCACCGCCTCGTAAGAAGCGCAACCCGATGGTTGCGCGACGGGATCGCCCGGACGGCCTGAGCCCGAACGTTGCGCATCGTGACACCGCACGGTCACGGCTGTAACGGGGGTTTCGGCGGATCGGTCACTGCTGTAACGGGGGTTTCGGCGGATCGGCCGAACTCGCGCGCCGGCCCGCTGCCCAAGCCATGTACGCACTACTTCGCTTTTGCACATACAGGAGGTCACCATGTCCAGCTCCAAACAACTCGCCGTTCTGGCGCTCGCCGCCATCGTGTCCGGGGGTGCATACGCACAGTTTGATGGCGAAAGCCGGACGGACGCGCAGATCAGCGCCGAGGTCCAGAAACAGATCGATGAGCGTCCTGAGCTGAAGTCCGAGAACATTTCGGTCCGCAGCGCCCATGGAGTCGTGTACCTGCAGGGCCTGGTCGACACGCGAGTCGATCAGGACGAGGCCGCAGCGATCGCCGCCTCCGTTCCGGGCGTCGCCAGGGTCTACAACGGGCTCGCGGTGTCCGGAAACGGCTAGTCTTTTACGCAGCCTTCACCCCCGCCCCTTGCCCGCTGCACGGGCGAGGGGCGATCGAATGTCGCAATTGCTCTGCCCCTCCAAAGGGCAGGGCGGGTCGCCCCTCGCCCGCGCAGCGGGCAAGGGGAGGGTGAGGGCGCGTTGCTGCGTCAGACACACACCCGTGGCAACGTCGTAATGCTCCGGCCGGCAGGCGGGGGAAAGTCCCACTTGGTCGCGCGCGCGTGCGGGCGCATATTGCGCTTGAGACCTGTTACGCCCGCACGCAGGGGCCCGACGAACCGGTGGACACGACCCGCACCAATCTGCAGCAGCGCCCGGATCTTCCCCGCAAGCTGCGCCTGGACTGCGACCGCTATCGCCAGCACTCGGTGCGCGCCTGCGCGGGCGATGCCCATTGCGATCACGACTTCGAAGCCGCCCCGACCATGACCGAGGCCGACTTCGCCGTCTGGCACTGCACCCGCTGCGGGCGCGAATTCAAGTACGAAACCTGGAGGTCCGGCGCTTCGGCCGCGTCCGACCCATCGACGCGGCCGCTTTGAGGCCGCGCGCGCGCGAGCGGTTCACATCAGCACGATGTCGTACTGCTCCTGGTGGTAGGCGTTTTCGACCTGCATCGATATCGGCTTGCCGATGAAGTCCGACAGCATCGCGAGCGACTGGGATTCCTCTTCCAGGAACAGGTCGATCACGGGCTGAGCGCCCAGGATACGGAATTCGCGCGCGTCGCCGAACTGGCGCGCCTCGCGCAGGATCTCGCGCAGGATCTCGTAGCACACGGTGCGCGCGGTCTTCAGCACGCCGCGGCCGCTGCACACCGGGCAGGGCTCGCACAGCACGTGGGCGAGCGACTCGCGCGTGCGCTTGCGCGTCATCTCGACCAGCCCGAGCTGCGTGAACTGGCTCACCGTCATGCGGGTGCGGTCGTGCGCCAGCGCCTTTTTCAGCTCGGCCAGCACCAGCTCGCGATGGGCCGCATTGGCCATGTCGATGAAGTCCAGCACGATGATGCCGCCCAGGTTGCGCAGTCGCAGCTGGCGCGCGATCGACTGGGCAGCCTCCAGGTTGGTCTTGAAGATCGTGTCGTCGAAGTTGCGCGTGCCGACGAAGCCGCCCGTGTTGACGTCGATCGTCGTCATTGCCTCGGTCTGGTCGATGATCAAATAGCCGCCGCTTTTCAGGTCGACCCGCCGCGCCAGGGCCTTCTCGATTTCCTCGTCGATCTGGTTCAGCTCGAACAGGGGCCGTTCGCCGTCGTAGTGCGCCAGGCGCGCCAGCACGTTGGGCACGTACTGCGCCGCGAACGCCTGCAGCGCCACGAAGTTCTCGCGCGAATCGATCTGCACCGTCGCGGTGTCCTCATTGACCACGTCGCGCAGCACGCGCTGGCCGAGCGACAGCTCCTGGTACAGCTGCGTTTCCGGGGGGACCTTGCCGGCGGCTTCCTCGATCTGCTTCCAGCGCTTGCGCAGGTATTCGATGTCGGCCCGCAGGTCGTCCTCCTTGGCGTCCTCGGCGCTGGTGCGGATGATGTAGCCGCCGCTTTCCCCGGGGCCCAGCATGCGCGTGAGCATCTCGCGCAGGTGCGTGCGCTCGGCCTCGTCCTCGATGCGTTGCGAAACGCCGATGTGCGGATCCTGGGGCAGGTACACCAGCATGCGCCCGGCCAGGCTGATCTGGGTCGACAGGCGCCCCCCCTTGGTGCCGATCGGGTCCTTGATCACCTGGACCAGCGTCACATCGCCCTGGCGCAGCAGCCGCTCGATCGGCGGAGGCCGCTCCGAGGGCATCTGGCGCGCCTCCCAGATGTCGGCCACGTGAAGAAAGCCGGCCCGCTCCAGCCCGATGTCGATGAAGGCCGACTGCATCCCGGGCAGCACGCGCGCGACCCGGCCCAGGTAGACGTTGCCGAGCAGCCCGCGCGTGGCGGCCCGCTCGATGTGCAGCTCCTGCACGACGCCGCCCAGCAGAACCGCAACCCGGGTTTCCTGCGGCGTGATGTTGATCAGGATGTCTTCGGTCGACACCGGGCGGCGGCTACAGAATGCGAATGCCGGCCCGCATCAGGAGCAAGGCGGTCTCGGCCAGTGGCAGGCCGACCACGCCCGAGTAACTGCCTTCGAGCTTTGCCACGAAAATGGCGGCGCGCCCCTGGATCGCGTAGCCGCCGGCCTTGTCCAGGGGTTCGTTGCTGTCGCAGTAGCGCTGGATCTCCTCGTCGCTGATCGTGCGCAGCGTCACCCGCGACACCGACGTCGCCAGCATCGGCGTGACGTTCGGCCCGGGCGCGGCGGCCAGCGCGACCGAGGTTCGCACCTCGTGGGTGCGGCCCGACAGCTGATGCAGGAACTGCGCGGCCTGGGCGCCGTTTTCCGGTTTGCCGAGGATCTGGCCGTCCACCACGACCACGGTATCGGCCGCCAGCACCGGGTGAAACACCTGCGAGCGCGCGATCAGCACGCGCTGGCCGCACACCGCCTTTTCCAGCGCGACCCGCTCCACGTAGGCCTCGGCGCTTTCGGAGGGATGCTGGCTCTCGTCCACGTCGGCCGGCCTGCGCGGCTCAGCGCGCAGCAGCAGCGTCTCGAAACGCACGCCGATCTGATGCAGCAGTTCGCGGCGGCGTGGGCTGCGCGATGCGAGGTAGATGTCGGCCATGCGGATACGACGTCGACGGCGTGTCCTGGACGTTCGCGGGTTGCTCAAGCTCTATGGTAAGGGTGATTGGCGAGAACCGACCAGGCCCGGTACAGCTGCTCGACCAGCACCACCCGGGCCAGGGCGTGCGGCAGCGTCAGGCTGGACAGCCGCAGACGCAGCTGCGCGCGCGCTTTGAGCGGCTCGGACAGCCCTTCGGCACCCCCGATGAGGAACGACACGTGTTGCGATGCATCGCGCCAGCGGCCGATCTCGCGCGCCAGCTGCACGCTAGTCCAATCGGCGCCCCGTTCGTCCAGCGCAACAACGCGATCGCAGCCGGCCACGGCCGCCGCCAGGCGCGCCTGCTCGCCGCGCAGACTGTGCGCGACCGGCTGCTGGCCGCGCTCCGGGCGCACCTGTTTCAGCGCCACCTCGAAGTCGCGCGGGAACCGGGCCAGGTACTCCTGCACCGCCTGCTCGGCCCAGGCCGGCATCCGGGTGCCCACGGCCGCGATCGTGATCCTCACCGGCCCCCCGAAGGCCGATGTCCCGGGCTGGTCAGCCGGACCCGCACCGGCTTGCCGCCCCAGAGTTCCTCCAGCGAGTAGTAGGCGCGGATCGCCGGCTGCATGATGTGCACGATGACGTCACCCAGGTCGACCAGCACCCATTCGCCCGCCTCCTCGCCCTCGATGCTCAAAACGGTGGCGCCGGCCTTCTTGGCCTTTTCGGCCACGTGCGAGGCCAGTGAACGCGTCTGCCGATTCGACGTGGCCGTGACCAGGACCACCCGGTCGAACAGGTCCGACAGGTGGGTCGTGTTGTAGACGCGGATGTCCTGACCCTTGATGTCCTCGAGCGCTTCGATCACCAGGCGCTGCAGGCGGCTCAATTGCATGGGCTCAGCGATACAGCCGGTGTTGGCCGATGTAGTCGAGCACGCCCGGCGGCAGCAGCGCTGCCACCGCGGCACTGTCGCGCGAGGCGGGCTCGGCCAGCATTGCGCGGATCTGCGTGGAGGAGCAGTCGATCGGTTGCATCGCGATCGGCACCAGCACGCCGGCCGGCCGGCGGGCCGCCTGCGCCGCGCTGCTCAGGTGGTGCGCGCGCAGCGCCGCCAGCGCCGGCTTGAGCAACGCGCCGTGCCCCGTGCGGGCCGCCACGCCCAGGTGCGCCAGCTCGATCAGCTGCTCCCAGCGGTGCCAGGTGTCGAGCCGTTCGAACTGGTCGGCGCCGATCAGCAGCACCAGCGGGCGCTGCACGCCCACCTCGCCGCGCAGCTCGCGCAGCGTGTCCACCGTGAAGCTGGGTCCGGGCCGCGCGAGTTCACGGCGGTCCAGCGCGAAGCGCGGCTCGGCGCTGACCGCGAGCTCGATCATGCGGGCCCGGTCGACGCCGTTGGCGGCGGCCCCTTTCTGCCACGCCAGCCCGGCCGGAATGAACAGCACGCGCGCCAGGTCCAGCTGCTCGAGCCCGTCGCGGGCCAGCTGCACGTGCCCGACATGGATCGGGTCGAAGCTGCCGCCCAGCAGGCCGATCGGTCGGCGATCGTCCGGGGTCATGGAACCGGCGGGGGCGCCGGGGCCAGCCAGTCGCGCGCCTGCAGGAACTGCGTCAGCCGGGCTTCTTCCGATCCGGGTTGCGGCCGCCAGTCATAGCGCCAGCTCACCCGCGGCGGCAGCGACATCAGGATCGATTCGACGCGCCCGCCCGATTGCAGGCCGAACAGGGTGCCGCGGTCGTAGACGAGGTTGAACTCGACATAGCGGCCGCGCCGCCAGGCCTGGAAATCGCGCTCGCGCTCGCCATAGGCCAGCGCGCGGCGGCGCTGCACGATCGGCGGGTAGGCCGCAAGGAAGGCATCGCCCACCGAACGCATCATCGCGAAGCTGCGCTCGAAGCCGAGCTCGGAGAAGTCGTCGAAGAACACCCCGCCGATGCCGCGCGGCTCGTTGCGGTGCTTCAGGAAGAAATACTCGTCGCACCAGCGCTTGAAGCGCGCGTGCAGGTCGGCGCCAAACGGGGCCAGCGCGTCGCGGCAGCAGCCATGAAAGTGGCGCGCGTCCTCTTCGAAGCCGTAATACGGCGTGAGGTCCATGCCGCCGCCGAACCACCAGATGTCGGCTGCGTGGGTCGCGCGTGCAACGAACAAGCGCACGTTCATGTGCACCGTCGGCACGTACGGGTTGCGCGGGTGCAGCACCAGCGACACGCCCATCACATCGAATCCGCGCCCCGCCAGCTGCGGACGGCTGGCGCTGGCCGAAGCGGGCAGCCGGGCGCCGGTCACGTGCGAGAAGCCCACGCCGGCCCGCTCGAGCAGAGCCCCATCTTCCAGGATGCGGGTGATGCCCGAGCCGGCCAGCGCCGAGTCGGGAGGCTTGTCCCAGCGGTCCTCGCCGAACGGGGCGCCGTCGAGGCGCTCCAGCTCGGCCACGATGCGCTGCTGCAGTCCCAGCAGATACTCGCGCACGCGCGCCGGATCGATCTGCGCGTCGCTCATCGAGCGTCCGGGGTGGTGCGATCGGACCCGAGGTGGCGGGCGGTAAATTCCAGCACCGCCTGGTACCAGGCCACGACGTTGCGCGGCTTCAGGATCCAGTGGTTTTCGTCCGGAAACACCAGCAGCTCGCTGGCGATACCCTGGTGCTGCAGGGCTTCGAACAGCGACACAGCTTCCCCGATTGGGCAGCGGTAGTCGCGCTCGCCGTGCGTAATCAGCGTGGGCGTGCGCCACTGGCGGATGTGGCGCATCGGGGCGTAGCGGTCGAAATGCTCCGGGTCGCGGTACGGGTCCTCGCCCCCCATCTCCAGGTACCACTCCGGCGGATGGTCGGTCACGCCGGTGAACGCCGCCATGTTCACGATGCCGGCATGCGACACCAGGCAGGCGAAGCGGTCGGTCTGCGTGCCGATCCAGTTCACCATGTATCCGCCGAACGAGCCACCCATCGCAGCGATCCGCTGCGAATCGATATCCGGCCGTGCGCACAGCGCGTCGGTGACCGCCATCAGGTCCCGGTAGCATTGGTCGCCCCAGACATTACCCCAGATCGCCTGCACGAACGGCTGTCCGAAGCCGCTGGAGCCGCGCGGATTCGGCAGTGCCACGGCATAACCCTGCGCCACCATCAGCAGGGGATTCCAGCGCCAGTGCCAGCCGTCCCCGCTCATCGTGATCGGCCCGCCGTGGATCCACATCGCGAGCGGCAGCGGCCCGCTCGAGGCGGCCGGCTTGATCAGCAGGCAGTGAATCACGCTGCCGTCGCCGGCGGCGACTTCGATCTGCTCGCAGCTGGCGGGCGGGCCGCCCTGCCAGCCGGACAGCGGCGCGAGCGAGCGCGGCTCCGATGCCGAGCGCGCATCGAGCACCACCACCTCGGGCGGCTGCAGCACGGTCGAGCGCAGCGCTGCCACGCCACCGTGCGGCAGCGCGGCCAGCTGCGAGCACACGCCGGATGCGGGCGGAACGCAGCGCCGCACGGCGCCGGTGCGCGCGTCGATCGCGAAAACGGGCGTCTGTCCCATGTCGTCGGCGCACACCAGCAGCTCGGCGCCGTCGAGCGACCATTCCGGCTGGATCGGCCAGCGGTCCCAGTCGGCCGCGCGCGGGGTGCACGCCCCGCTGGCCACGTCGATCAGTTCCAGCACCGGGCGGGGCGCCAGGCGCGCCGAGCGCTGGCTGCGCACCACCGACAGCGTGCCCGCATCGGGCGCAAAGCGCGGCCACTGGCAATTGGCGCCCGGGCCGGAGCCGAGCGCCCGCGTCGCCGCCGTTTGCGCATCGATCAGCAGCACATCGGTGTCCTCGCAACGGTCGGCGCCGGGCCGGGCGCGCGTGATCGCGATCAGCCGTCCGTCGGCTGTCAGGTCGAAGTCGGGTTCGATCGCGAACTCGCGCCGCGCCTGCGGCGTCAGGTCGGTGCGCTCCTCGAGCGGACCGGCCGCCGGGGCGCGATAGGCGATCACGTGGGTGGCTTCCCTTTGCGCGCCGTCGTCCAGCCAGTGGTCCCAGTGGCGCGCCGGCTGGCGCAGCACGCGGCGCGCGCTGGGGCCGTGCTTGCGCAGGTCGCCGGCGGCCTTGCGCTGCTCCTCTGGGGGCACCTCGGGCAGCACCGGGGCCAGCACCACCAGCCGGTCTGCCGCGCGTGCGCAGCGAAAGGCGTCCACGCCGAGGGGCTCGTCGGTGAGCTGCTGCGGCTCGCCGCCCTGCGCGGGCAGCCGCCACACCTGCATGCGTTTTTCGGCTTCCTCGTCGGGCTTGACTTCGTTGGGCTGCCGGTTCGACAGGAACGCGAGCGAGCCGTCGCGCATGAAGCACGGGGCCGCATCGCGGCTGTCGCCGCGGGTGAGCTGCACCGCGGTCGAGCCGTCGAGCGGAACCTTCCACAGATCCGAGACGTAGCGGGACCGCTCCCGGTCGAGCCGCTGCACGGTCGCCGCGAGCCAGCTGCCGTCGGGGGCGGAGGCGATCTCGCTGACCCGGCGCAGCTCGAGGTGCTGCTCGACGGAATAGGTCATCTCAGGCCGGCTCGCGCCAGCGCGCGGTGGCCGATGTCGGTGCGGAACTGCCGGCCGGCAAAGCGCACCTCGGACACCGCCTGGTAGGCGCGCTCGCGCGCCACGCGCACGTTCTGCCCCAGCGCGGTCACGCACAGCACCCGTCCGCCGTCGGTGAAGAGCCCCTCCGGCCGCAGCTGCGTGGCGGCGTGAAACACGATGCAGTCGTCGGCGTCCAAGGGCAACGATTCGATCGGATCGCCGCGCCGCGGCGCATCCGGATAGCCCTGCGCGGCCACCACCACGCCGAGCGCCACGCGCGGGTCCCAGCTCGCTTCGATCCGGTCCAGGCGTGCCTCGATCGCGTGCTGCAGCAACTCGACCAGGTCGGAGCGCAGGCGCATCAGGATCGGCTGCGCTTCCGGGTCGCCCAGCCGGCAGTTGAACTCCAGCGCGCGCGCCTGGCCGTCGCGGTCGATCATCAGTCCAGCATACAGAAAACCGGTGT
Source organism: Burkholderiaceae bacterium (assembly GCA_035939615.1). GTDB lineage: Bacteria > Pseudomonadota > Gammaproteobacteria > Burkholderiales > Burkholderiaceae_F > VBCK01. The sequence continues at coordinate 19,582 of DASZFP010000075.1, forward strand.
ACGGGCTGCCTTCGGCGGCCATGCCGGCGATCGCCGGCAGCATGATCTGGCGCATCACGCGCGCGTGCAGTTCGGGCGTGACCACCGGCGCGGGCGAATAGGCTCCCATGCCGCCGGTGTTGGGCCCCTGGTCGGCATCGAGCAGGCGCTTGTGGTCCTGCGAGGTGGCCAGCGTCAGCGCGTGCACGCCGTCCGACATGACGATGAAGCTGGCCTCCTCGCCCTCGAGGAAGTCCTCGACCACCACCCGCGCGCCGGCCGCCCCGAGTGCGCCGCCGACCAGCATGCGGTCGATCGCATCGAGCGCCTGCGGCAGCGTGGCGGCCACCACCACGCCTTTGCCGGCGGCCAGCCCGTCGGCCTTGATCACGATCGGGGCGCCGCGCGCGCGGACGTATTCGCGCGCCGCGGCCGCGTCCGAGAAGGTGCGCGCGGGCGCGGTCGGAATCGACTGCCGCTGCATGAAGGCCTTGGCGAAGTCCTTGGACGCTTCCAGTTGCGCCGCCGCGCGGGTCGGCCCGAATATGGCCAGGCCGCGCAGCTGGAAGGCGTCCACGATCCCGGCCGATAGCGGCGCTTCGGGCCCCACGACGGTGAGGTCGATCCCTTCGGAGCGCGCAAACTCGGCCAGCTCGTCCGGTTCGGTGGCGCTCACGTTCTGGAAGGCGGGGTTGCGCGCGGTGCCGCCGTTGCCGGGCGCGACGTACACGAGCTGCACGCGCGGCGAGCGCGCGATCTTCCAGGCGAGCGCGTGCTCGCGCCCTCCGCCTCCGACGACCAGCACCTTCATCGGTGCAGGCCCTCACCCCCTCCCCTCTCCCGCTGCGCGGGCGAGGGGCGATCGGGCGCCGCAGTGCTTGAGGTGTCCGCAGGGGCACCCGGTGTCGCCCCTCGCCCGCGCAGCGGGAGAGGGGAGGGGGTGAGGGCCTTCATTCTTCGATCGCGGCCGAGGTGTACACGTGCTGCACGTCGTCCAGGTCCTCCAGCGCGTCCAGCAGGCGCTTCATCTTCTGCGCGTCTTCGCCCTGCAGCGCGATCTCATTGAGGGCCTTCATCGTGATGTCGGCCACCTCGGGCCGCAGGTTCGCCGTCTGGAAGCCCTGCCGGATCGCCTCGAAATCGCCCGGCGCGCAGATCACCTCGATCGATCCATCCTCGGCGGGCTGCACGTCCTCGGCCCCCGCCTCCAGCGCCACCTCGAACACGCGGTCCTCGGGCGTGCCAGGAGCGAACACGAACTGGCCGCAGTGCCGGAACTGGTAGGCCACCGAGCCGTCGGTGCCCAGGTTGCCGCCGGACTTGACGAGCGCGTGCCGCACCTCGGCCACGGTGCGGGTCCGGTTGTCGGTCATGCAATCGACGATGATGGCGGCACCGGCCACGCCGTAGCCCTCGTAGCGGATTTCCTCGTAGTTCACTCCCTCCAGCCGTCCGCTGCCGCGCTGGATCGCCTTGTTGACCGTGTCCTTGGGAACGTTGCCGGCCGAGGCCTTCTCCAGCGCCAGCCTCAGGCGCGGGTTCATGTCCGGATCGCCGCCGCCATCGCGCGCCGCCACCGTGATCTCACGGATGACCTTGGTCCACAACTGGCCGCGCTTGGCGTCCTGCCGGCCTTTCCGGTGCTGGATGTTGGCCCACTTGGAATGGCCGGCCATGGCGGTAACTGGTGCGGGGTCGCGCGGGTGCCGCAGTTGCTGGGGGCCGCGAGTCTAGCAGCCTCAGAGAAGGGCCTGCGGGCGTTCGCCGGCGGCTGGTCGAAGCCGGCTAAAGGGGAGTAAAAGTCGGGCAATTCGGGCGCCATGAAACGGCACCTTTCGATCCCACCCTAACGTAGGCGCCGCACAGTGCCGATGATCTGGAGGACAGGGATCCGAGCCGGAACGCGGGGCACCAAAGGTCCTGTCGGATCCGCCCGGTGACCCGTCGGACGCCGGGACTTCGCGCTGCACTGCGGCACGGCGCCGGCGAACCGCAGGTCAACAGACGCCCGGTTTCTGGTACTTTTTGCACCATGCTGGCAAGCGAATTGCTTTTGTAATGGGTAAGGGCAACGCACCGCCCGATTTGGTGCGACAGGCCCGGATACGAGGACTGACCGATGAATGAAGTCGCTTCGCTTCCTGCCCCGATAAAGAGCACGATCTCGATCGCCGGATTCAAGGACATCTACCATGTTCCCCGGGTCGAGCAGGCGCTGAACGAGCTGCAGGACCTGGGCAGCAACGCCAACGAGGCGCTGCGCGCCACCTACGTCCGGATGATCCGGTTCGGGGGCCAGCGCTTCGCGATCAAGCCGTCGGCGCTGCCCGACATCGACGGGCTGATCGACGAGATGCCGAATTTCGAGGCGCCGCTGCAGGACATCCGGCGCCAGCTCGCGCTGTGCCTGTCGAGCGACGACGCCCTGGACCTGGAGCCGATGCTGCTGCTGGGCGATCCCGGCATCGGAAAGACGCATTTCGCGCGCCGCCTGGCCCGCCTGCTGGGCACCGGCTGCTGGTTCGTAGGCATGAGCTCGCTCACCGCCGGCTGGATCCTGTCCGGCGCCTCGGCGCAGTGGAAGAACTCCAAGCCGGGCAAGGTGTTCGAGGCGCTGGTCAACGGCGACTACGCCAATCCGCTGATCGTGGTGGACGAGATCGACAAGGCGAGCGGCGATCACCAGTTCGATCCGCTCGGAAGCCTGTATACGCTGCTCGAATCGGAAACCGCGCGCGAGTTCATCGACGAGTTCGCCGAGGTGCCGATCGACGCCTCCGAGGTCGTGTGGGTCGCCACGGCCAACGAGGCGAGCGCCATTCCCGAGCCGATCCTGAACCGGATGAACGTGTACGAGATCGATGCACCGGACGAGCAGGGCTCGCTACGGATCGCGCAGACCGTCTATCGCGAGCTGCGCTGCGAGCACAGCTGGGGGCGGCTGTTTCCCGAGGAACTGCAGGCCGAGGCGCTCGAGCGCCTGGCGCGCCTGAAGCCGCGCGAGATGAGACGGGTCATGCTGGCTGCCTTCGGCCAGGCCAAGATCGACGGCCGCCACGAAGTGCTGGCCTCCGACATCAACGACGAGCGGCTCGCACGCCGCTCGCGCATCGGCTTCGCGTAGCCCGCGCGTCCCCCACCAAGGCTCCGGCGCCCTTGGCCTCCGTAGCCGCGGCGAAGGAGGCTCAGCGCTTGGCCAGCAGGTCGCGGATCTCCTGCAGCAGGACCTCCTGGCGCGGCGGCGGCGCCGGGGCCGCGGCCACCGGCGGCTTTTTCAGCTGGTTAATGGCCCGGATCGCCACGAACAGCACGAAGGCGATGATCACGAAGTCGGCGATCGACTGGAGGAACGCGCCGTACTTCAGCATCAGGGGCTCGCCCTTGGCATTCTGTCCGATCTGCACGGCGAGCTTGCTGAAGTCGTTGCCGGCGGTCAGGATCCCGATCACCGGCATGATCATCGCCTCGACCAGGGCCGAGACGATCTTGCCGAACGCAGCCCCGATCACGACCCCGACCGCCAGGTCGATCACGTTGCCCCGCATGGCAAATTCCTTGAACTCCGTCGTCAGGCTCACGATGATTCCTCCCCGGGCTGCGCCCGCTTCAGTGGCCGCGGCTGGCTTCGCCGGGCGCGCCGGCCGGTGCGCCGGTGCGGCTGTCGGGATGACCGAGCGCCTGCGCCACGCGGCGATAGACCGGGCCCCAGAGCGGGTGGCCGATTTCGACGTCGTTGAGCCTGAAATCCGGATCGGCCTTGAACGCGTTGGTGAAATCGAGCGCGCATTCGGTGCCGCGGTTGAACGCACAGGCGATGAAGGCCAGGTATTTGTACGCGATCGCCTCGTCGCGATGGTCGACCAGGTTGGCGGCGACCGCTGCCCGCAAGGTCGCTTCGGCCCGCTCGAACTCGCCGCCGTCGTACAGTCGGATTCCGTCCACCAGGGCGCGTTCGGCGGGCCGCTGGTACAGCTCGGCGATGCTGGCCGTGGTCGGCGTCGGCTGGCAGGCCGCCACGAGCGCCGCAGCCGCCAGCACCAGCGCAACGCGCAGCGTGGACGCCGCGCTCATTCGAAACGGTGCGAAACGGAGACCGGGACCGCCGCCTCGACGTCGATCTGCTGGACCCATGGCGGCTCATCACCGTGGCGCACCTCGATCTTGTGCGGGCCGGAGGCGAGCGACATCTGGATCAACGGGGGCGAAACGCCGATGGCCTTGTTATCGATCAGAATCTCCCCCCAGGGTTCGATGCGGAAGACGACGGTACCGGAAGCCGACCCGGGCGTCGACGGCGCCGGCGACGTTGCAGCCTCCACGGACGGACCGGCCACGCCGTGTGCAGCGGGGGCGGGGCGACCGGCCGACGGCGGCGCGCGCAGCTGGCCGAGCAGGTTGCCCAGCGCCAGGCCGGCCGCCACCAGGCCGGCTGCCAGCGACAGCGCCAGCCGGTGCTGGCGCGCCCACGGCCCCACCCGGGTCAAGCGGGCGCGCGCCGATTGCAGCGATTCGGCCAGCCGTTCCACCGCCAGCGCCACCAGGTCCGGCCGCTCGCCGCCGGCTCCACGCGGCAGGGCCTGCGCTGAGGCCCCGCGCGACGGGGCCTGCGGAATCGAAGCCGACAGCGATACGCCCAGCGTCACCGTCGCCGGCCGGTCGGACCGTTCCGCCAGTGCGAACGCGACCAGCGCGTCGCGCAGCTCGCCGGACGTGTTGGGTGCAGTCGGCGACTTCGGGTCCAGCGCGTCCGACAGCAGCGCGGAAAATGCCGCAGCCCCGTTGGCGGATGGCACGACGCCGCCCGCAGCGCCCGCACCGTTGGACATCATCACCGCATGCGGGCGCGCCTGGATCATCGAGCACAGCAGCTTGGCGACCGAGCGCAGGTCACGGCGGCGCGTCTCCTCGTTGACCTCGCTCTGGAAGTACGGCAGGAACTGCTCGGTGCGCGACAGGGCGTCGTCGCCCTCGGTGCCGGCATCGATCCAGCCGCCGAATCCGCTCACCTTGGGCGAGCCGTCGGACTGAATCAGAACGTGCTGGGGCCCGAGCTGCCCGTGCGCCACGCCCTGGCCGTGCGCATATTCCAGCGCGTCGGCCACGCGCGCACCGATGCCGGCGCACTGCAGGTCTGTGAACTTCACGCCCGAGGCGAGCAGGTCCTGCAGCGAACGGGCTGCCACCCGCTCGATCACGAGGTAGCCGAATTCATGCCCGAGGCCGGCATCGAACACGGTCAGGATGTTCGGATGGTGCAGGCGCCCGGCCGCCTGGGCCTGGCGGACGAAAGCCTGCTCGATGTGGCGGCGCGCCTCGGCACGCATCGGCGGCCCGGCGGGCACGATCTGCACCGCCTTGACCACCAGTTCGCGATTCATCACCGGGTCGACCGCGGCGTACGAGACGCTGTGACGGTCCCGCCGCAACTCGCGCAGGATCGTGTAGCGGCCGATGACCTTCTGTTTGAGGGGTAGGACCTGGGACATCGCAATGGTCGAGTGCACCCGACCATCCGGGGCCAGCGTACTGTACCCCGCCGCGGCCCCCTTCGACAGGGCTGCGGTCCCTCGAAAAGCGCTGCGAGGTGCCCGCTAGAAGCGGTGCTGGACCTCCACGGCCTGACCCGGTTGCAGCTCGATCCGCGACACGTACGGCGGCGCGGCGCCGTTGCGCACTTCGATCGTGTGGACCCCGGGGGCCAGCGCCAGATGCGTCAGAGGGGGTGATACCCCATGGGAGCTGCCGTCGACGATGATTTCTCCCCAGGGCGCGATCCCCAGCGTGACGGTGCCGTCGACCGGTGGTTCGGCAGGCGGCGCCGGCGCAGCCTGCACCGCCTGCGCCGCCGGCGGCTTGGGCTTGGCGGCCTTGGCAGGCCGCGGCAGCGGCAGCGCCGAAAACGGCTTGACCGGAACGTCGGTCACCGGGTGCACGGCCGGGTCGGTCGCCGCCAGCGATGGGGCCGATGCCGGAGCCGCAATGGCCGCGGCCGGCGCGACCGCATCGGCGGCTGCAGTCTGAACCGGCGCGGCCGGCGCCCCGGCATGTGTCAGGCGGGGCTGCTCCAGCGCCAGGATCACGATCGATGCCGCCACGGCCACCGCTGCGACCGCGTAGCGCAAGTTGCGCCGGTTCAGCGGCTCCACCACGGTTTGGGGCGGCAGCGTGGCGCGGCGTCCGCCGTCCTCGCGCGCGGCCACCAGTACCAGGTCATTGCGCATCTCGGCCGCGCTCTGGTAGCGGTCGGCCGCGTCCTTGGCCATGGCGCGGTGCACGATCTCGATCAGCTCGATCGGAACGTCCGCATTGAGCTGGTAGATCGGTGTGGGCGGCTGGGATGCAACCTTGGTGAGCGTCTCTTCCACGTGCTTTCCGTCGAACGCACGCTGTCCCGTGAGCAGCTCGTACAGGATCGAGCCCATCGAGAACACGTCGCTGCGTGCATCGAGCGAGCGGCCCAGCGCCTGCTCGGGCGACATGTAGTTCGGCGTTCCGATCAACTGGCGCCGGATCGTCAGGGGGGCGTCGCTGTATTGGGCCAGCGCGACACCGAAGTCGAGCACTTTCGGCTTCATGTCGCGCGTCAGGAAGACGTTGCTCGGCTTCAGATCCCGATGGACGAGGCCGCGACGATGCGCGTAGTGCACGGCATCGGCCACCCGCGCCATCATCGACGCGATCGCCTTGGGCGCGAGCTTGTTGCGCGAAGCCAGCCAGTCGTGCAGGTCGCTGCCGTACAGGCGCTCCATCGCGATGTACGCCACCGCATCGGTCTTGCCCGCATCGAACACGGTCACGATGCCGGGATGATTCAGGCTGGCAGCGCTCTTGGCCTCCTGCAGGAAGCTCGCTTCGGCGCGGCGGCGGATCTGGTTGTCGCCGGCCAGCGGGATCGCCTTGATCGCAAGTTCGCGTCCGAGCACCGGGTCGAACGCCGCATACACGACGCCATTGGAGCCACGACCGATCTCCGAGCGGACTTCGAAACGTCCTATCTGCTTCGGGGCGGCCGGCATCGCCGCCGAAGGCTCGTACGACTGCGTGGCGACCGCGTGTGACACCATGGGCGCTGCATTATTCCATCTAGGATGGTACAAAGTAGCTCAAAAATGGTACTCGTACATCGTCCAAATCGATATCACGCACCCCCTCATCCCCTTAAGGGAGGAAGGCCACGCGACGGGTACCGATATATGGGATCCGGGCTTTGAACCTCTCCGAACACCACCAAAAATCACTGAAGCCATATCGGCATTAGGCCCGAAAGCTGCGCGGAAGTTGCGGCTCGCGAACGAGCTGCCGCTCGAGCTCAACGTGTTTGGCGTAGCGATAAAACGTGCCTTCGAAGTTGGCGAACGCGATCACGAAGCCGGCCCACCCGTCCAGCACGCCGAGCTGAAACACGTAGTGCCGCAGAAACGATGCGCAGCCGTGCAGCAGCGCGCGCCACATCGAAGGCCTCACGCCGCGCTGCCCCAGCCGCTGCACCCCCAGCGTCGAATAGCGCTGCATCTTGTGCAGCATCTGACCCAGGTCGCGGAACGGCACCTGCGCGATCGGCTCGCTCAGCACGCCCAGCGAGCCGTTCAACACGTAGGTTTCGTGGACCGCATCTTCGGTGTAGCGCAGGCAGCCGCGCCGGAACAGCTGCGGCTGGCGGAAGTCCGGGAAGTAGCCCGAGTGGCGCATCCAGCGGCCGAATACGTAATTGCGGCGCGGCATCAGGTAGGCATCGCGCGCCGCCGGATCGGCCACCACGCGCCGGATCTCCTCGGCGGCGGCCTCGGTGCAGCGCTCGTCGGAGTCCAGGCTGAAGATCCAGTCCCCGGTCAGTTGTCCCAACACCGCGTTGCGAAGCTGGCCGAAGCCCTCGAAGGGAACCTGGATGATCCGGTCCGTGTAGCGGCGCGCGATTTCGACTGTTGCATCGGTGCTGAAGGAGTCGGCCACCACGATCTCGTCGGCCCACCGCACGCTGCGCAGCGCAGCCTCGATCTTGTCGGCCTCGTTGAAGGCGATGATGTAAGCGGAGATGCGCGGCATCGGGTTCTTTGGAGGTCGATTGAGTGCCGCAGTGCGGGCTGCGCGTATTATCCCGGACGATTTCAGGGGCGCGCGCGGCCGGGTGCAAGCGGAGGGGCAACAGGAATGAAGACGCAGGCGATTCGGGTCGAACGCCACGGCGGACCCGAGGTCATGCAGGTCGTCGAGGTCGACGTGCCGGACCCGGGACCGGACCAGGTGCGGCTCAAGATGCATGCCGCCGGGCTCAATTTCATCGACATCTACTATCGCAGCGGCCTGTACCAGGCACCGCTGCCGCATGGAATCGGCTTGGAGGGAGCCGGCGAAGTCGAGTCGGTCGGCCCCGGCGTGAAGGGCTTCAAGCCGGGCGATCGGGTCGCGCACGCGAGCGGGCCGCTGGGCTCCTATGCCGGACTGCACGTGCTCGGCGCCGACCGGGTGGTGAAGCTGCCCGCATCGATCGGGTTCGAGCAGGCCGCCTCGATGATGCTCAAGGGGCTGACCGTGCAGTACCTGTTCCGACAGACCTACCGGCTGCAGGGCAACGAGACGATCCTGTTTCACGCGGCCGCGGGCGGCGTGGGCCAGATCGCATGCCAGTGGGCCCGCGCGCTCGGGGTCAAGTTGATCGGAACCGTCAGTTCGCCGGAAAAGGCGCGCCTGGCGAAGGAGCAGGGCGCCTGGGCCACGATCGATTACACCAAGGAGGACGTGGTCGCCCGCGTGCTGGAGCTCACCAAGGGCGCCAAGGTGCCCGTCGTGTACGACGGGGTCGGCAAGGACACCTGGTTGCAGTCGCTCGACTGCCTGCAGCCGCGCGGGCTGATGGTGAGCTTTGGCAGCTCTTCGGGCCCGGTGACCGGGGTGGAACTGAAGGTGCTGGCGGACCGGGGCTCGCTGTTTGTCACGCGGCCCACGCTGGCCACGCATCTCGTGCCGCGCAGCCGCTACGAGGCCAGTGCCAAGGAGCTGTTCGACATGGTCACCAGCGGCAAGATCAAGATCGAGGTCACCTGCCGCTATCGTCTCGACGAGGCTGCCCGGGCGCACGAGGATCTGGCCGCGCGCCGCACCACCGGGTCCTGCGTGATCATTCCGTGAGTTCGGCTGCGGCCGAGCCGTCCGCTCCGCTCAGGCGGCTCGCGCGCGGCCCGACGTCGCGCTGGCTGCTCGCGCTGCTGGCCGTGGTGCTGTCGGTGCGCCTGATCACGCTGGGCACCTATCCGCTGACGGACACCAGCGAGGCGCGCTACGCGGAGATCGCCCGCGTGATGCGGCAGACCGGCAACTGGGTCACGCCCCAGGAAACGCCTGGCACGCCGTTCTGGGCCAAGCCGCCGCTGTACGCGTGGCTCAGCGTGGCCAGCACCTATGTGCTCGGAACGAACGAGTTCGCACTCAGGCTGCCGTCGTTGCTGTGCGGATTCGCGGTGCTGCTGCTGTGCGGCCTGTGGGCGGCGGCGCTGGCGCGGCGGTCTTCTCCATTGCCGCCACCCTCACCCCCAGCCCCTCTCCCGCAAGCGGGAGAGGGGAGTCATTCCGCCGCGCTCTCATCGCAAATCGGAGAGAGGAGCTTAGAGACGCCCGATCGCCCCTCGCCCGCGCAGCGGGAGAGGGGAGGGGGTGAGGGCCAAACGGCATTGCTGAGTTGCCTGATCCTTTCCACCACCGGCTTTTTCATCGCCTATGGTGCCGTGATGACGGACCCGGCGCTGGGCTTTTGCACGGCCTGGATGATGGTGGCGTTCCAGCGAGCCGTGATCGACGGATCGGGCCGCGCGATCTGGCGCTACGGGTTTTTCGTGGCCGGCGGGCTGGCGATGCTGGCCAAGGGACCGGTCGCCTTCCTGTACGTGGCGCTGCCCATCGCGATCTGGGCGTTCTGGCGCCGCCGGTGGCGGCTGATCTGGCAGGCGCTGCCCTGGGCCGGCGGGATCCTGCTGGCTGCCGCGATCGCATTGCCCTGGTACCTGTGGGCCGAGCGGCGCACGCCGGGGTTTCTGAATTACTTCCTGGTCGGAGAGCATCTGATGCGGTTCCTGCAGCCGGGCTGGAGCGGGGACCGCTATGGCAATGCACACCAGGAACCGATCGGGACGGTCTGGGCCTACCTTGCGGCCGCGCTGGGACTGTGGTCGGTGGCCGCGCTGGCGCTGGCGCCGCCGCTGCGCTCGTGGCAGGCCCGGGCCCTGGCCTGGTGCCGCGACGATGCGCGCTTGTTTGCGCTGCTGGCGGCGCTTGCGCCATTGCTGGTGATCACGTTCGCGCGCAACCTGATCTGGACCTACGTGCTGCCGGCGTTGCCGCCGCTGGCCGCGCTGCTGGCGCTGGAGCTGGCGCAGCGGTCGGCGCAGCCCGGTCAATGGCGGCGCGGCGTGCGGCTGATCGCCTTTGCGTCGGTCGCCGCGGTCTGGGTGGGCGCCACCTTGTGGGCGCCGCAGCGCGCCAACGGAAGCTCGTTCGCCGGCCCGGTGGCGGCGTGGCGCGAGCAGGCGGCGGCCAGACCCGGCGTGCTGCTGTACTGGGGCGCGAGAACGCCCGCATCGCTGCGCTTTTACTCGCGCGGCGCGGCCGAACCGGTGCCGGACCTGGCGGCGCGGCTGGCGCAGCTGCAGCCGGGCGCGCGCGCCTACATTGCCGTCGCTCCGGAACAGTTGCCGGCGCTGCACGAGCTCGCCGCCAGCGAGCCGCATGCGCTGCAGATGGCCGTGGTGGCCCGCGTCAAGCACGCCGCCATCGTCGAGATGGGGCGCGATCTCAGCGCGCGTTAAGTCGCCTGGGCACGGCCGGTGCGCGCAGCCGATGCGCCTGCGGCACGTCGGAGCCCAGCAGCGGCTGCAGGTAGGCGCGAAAGGCATCGGTCACGTCGGTGCCGGACGAAGCAATCAGGTGATCTTCCATCACGCGCGTGTGAGCGGCGACCTGCTCGAGCGGCGCCAGTTCGTAATCGACCGCGTAATCGCCCACGCGCTTGATCGAGACGGAACCGTCGCGGCCGCCCGACAGCGCAAAGCGCACCGCCCGCTCGCCCACCTCGAAGGCCTCGCGCTGGTCGACATCCGATACGCAGCCGGCGAACGAGCGCTGCAGATAGCCGAAGGTCTCGCCGCGCACCCGCTTGATGCCGAGCCGCTCGCGGATGCGCGCGCACAGCAGGTCGGCCAGCGCGCCGGTTCCGGACAGCTGGACGTTCCCGTGCGGATCGCGCTCGCCGCCGGGCGCCAGCTGGCTGATGATCGGCACGCCGGCCGCGTCGTGCACGCCTTCGGACACCGCGACCACGCAGCGGCCGAGCCGGTCGTAGACCGCTTTGACGTCGGCCACGAACCGGTCCGGTTCGAACGTGCGCTCCGGCAGGTAGATCAGGTGCGGCCCGTCGTCGGCAAACGTGCGCGCCAGCGCCGAGGCGGCGGTCAGGAACCCGGCGTGACGCCCCATCACCACCGCCACGTACACGCCGGTGAGCGAGGCATTGTCCTGGTTGGCACCGATGAAGGCCTGCACCACGAAGCGGGCCGCCGACGGAAAGCCCGGCGTGTGGTCGTTGCCCATCAGATCGTTGTCGATCGTCTTCGGGATGTGGATGCAACGCAGCGGATAGCCGCTGGCGCGCGCCTGCTCGCTCACGATGCGCACCGTGTCGGCCGAATCGTTGCCGCCGATGTAGTAGAAGTGTCCAATCTCGTGCGCTTTCAGGACCTTCAGCATCTGCTGGCAGTACGGCAGGTCCGGCTTGTCGCGCGTGGAGCCGAGCGCCGATCCGGGCGTGCGCCCGATCGCCTCCAGGCTGACCGCCGTCTCGCCCGTCAGGTCCACCAGGTCCTCGTTCAGGATGCCGCGCACGCCGTGACGTGCGCCATAGATGGTGTCGATGGCGCTGCCGTGATGGGCGGCGAACACCACACCGGCCAGCGACTGGTTGATCACCGCGGTCGGGCCCCCGCCCTGCGCGATCAGGATTTTCAGCGATGGCATGGGCCAGTTTCTCCCGCGGTGCGCCCCGGGCCGCACCGTCTTGTCGTTGGTGCGATTTTACGCGCGGGCCGCTGCGCTCAGGCCGCCAGCGCACGCCCCACGACTTCGCGTACATCGGTGGACAGCGACGCTCGCGTGGCCAGCTCGCGCATCGCCTGGCTCATCAGTTGCTGGCGGTCCGGAGTAAAGCGGCGCCAGCGCCCCAGTGCGCGCGCCACGCGCGCCGCCACGATCGGGTTGATCGGGTCCAGCCGCGTGACCTGCTCGAGCCAGAACGCGTAGCCCGATCCGTCGGCCACGTGAAACTCGGACGCGTTGTCGGTGCAGAACGCCACCACCAGCGCTTCGACCGACTGCGGATCGTGCTCGCAGTAGGCGCTGTGGCGCAGCAGCGTGCGCACCCGCTCGAGCACCGCAGGCTCTCCGCTCTGGCGCACGGCGGTGGCCTGCACGTTGAACCACTTGTTCATCAGCAGCGGTTCACCGTGCCATTCGCGCGCGAACCGCAGCAGCACCCCGGCCTTGTCCGGCGCAGGGCTGTTCACCAGGGCGGCCAGCGCCGCATAGCGGTCGGTCAGGTTGTCCGCGCCCGACAACTGCCGGCGGGCCAGCTCGATGGCGGACGGGTCCTCGCTCGCCACCAGGTACTCCAGGGCCAGGTTCTTCAGGGCGCGGCGGCCGCACTGAACCGGATCGGGCCGATAGGGTCCGTCGGTTTGCATCGAGCGGTAGGTCGCGGCCCAGTCCGCGTGCAGCCGTTTTGCCAGCAGGCACTCGAGCTGCAGGCGTGCGCTTCGAACCGCGTCCGGCACCACGATCGCGCGGGTCTCCGCCACCAGCGCCTCGGCGGGCAGGCGCAACGCGATTTCGCGGAAGGCGGGGGCCAGGGTCGCATCGAGCAGGGTCCGCCGCACCAGCAGCACCAGCGTCGAATCCAGGCTGGGCGCACCCCCGATCTCGAATTCGTCGACCGCTGTCGAAAGATGCGCGAGCAGCAGGCGCTGCAGCGCGTCCCAGCGGCTGCACGGATCGGCGTCGTGCTGCGCGAGCATTGCGAGGTCGGCATCCTGGTACGGGTACTCGACGATGACCGGCGCTGAAAAGTCGCGCAGTAGCGAAGGCACCGCGCCGGGCGGCACGTCGTAGAGGCGCAACGTCTGCACCGGCTCGCTCAGCTCCACCACGTGGGTGACCGAGCCGGCGGCGGCCGGGTCGGGCCGGACCGCAAGCTGCGCGCCGTCGGAGCCCTGCAGTCCGATGGCCAGCGGGATCAGGAACGGTTCCTTGTCGGGCTGCCCGGGCGTGGGCGGACAGCTCTGCACGAAGCTGAGCTCCAGCGAACGGGAGGCTTCGTCGTACAGGGGGCTCACCGCAATGCGGGGCGTGCCCGCCTGCGCGTACCAGCGCATGAACTGGCTCAGATCGCGCCCGGCGGCGGCGGCGATCGAACCGACGAAGTCCTCGCAGGTGACCGCGCTGCCGTCGCAGCGCGCGATGAACTGCTCGAAGCCGCGCCGGAACGTCGCCTCGCCGGTCAGCGTGGCCAGCATCCGGGCCAGCTCGGCGCCCTTGCGGTAGACGGTGGCGGTGTAGAAGTTGTTGATCTCCAGGTACGAGTCGGGACGCACCGGATGGGCCATCGGACCGGAATCCTCGGCGAACTGGGCCGAGCGCAGCGCGCGGATCGCCTCGATGCGCGGCACGGTGCAGGCCGACAGCGCGCAGGCCGGATCCGAAAAGGCCTGCTCCAGCATGTCGCGCATGAACTCCTGCTCGCGGTACACGGTCAGACCTTCCTTCAGGGACAGCTGGAACCAGTCGCGGCAGGTCACGCGATTGCCGGTCCAGTTATGGAAGTACTCATGGCCGATCGCGGCCTCCACTTCGGCGTAGTCCGTGTCCGTTGCAATGGTCGGGTCGGCCAGCAGGTAGCGCGTGCTGAACAGGTTCAGCCCCTTGTTCTCCATCGCGCCGAAATTGAAGTCGCGCACCGCCACGATCATGTAGCGGTCCAGGTCCAGCTCCAGGCCGAAGCGCTTTTCGTCCCAGCCGATCGCGCGCTCCAGGCACCGGTGGGCGTGCTCCAGGCGGGGCAGGTTTGATTCGGCGGCCCACAGCTGCAGCAGCACCGAACGGCCGGAACGCGTCGTGTAGCGCGACTCGCGGCATTGCAGGGGCCCGGCCACCAGCGCGAACAGGTAACAGGGTTTCGGATGCGGATCGTCCCACGCCGCAAAATGGCGGCCATCGGGCAACGCGCCCTGCTCGACCAGGTTGCCGTTGGACAGCAGCACCGGGAAGCGCTGCCGATCGGCGCGCAGGCACACGGTGTAGCGGGACAGCACGTCGGGCCGGTCGGGAAAGTAGGTGATTCTGCGAAATCCCTGCGCTTCGCACTGGGTAAGCAGCGTGTCGGACGAGGCATAAAGCCCCAGCAGCTCCGAGTTGGCGCCGGGCCTCACCCGGGTGCGCACCGTCAGCAGGAAGGCGCCCGCGTCGCCCGTGTCCACCGACAAGCCGGCCTCATCGACGTGATACTCGCCATCGCGCAGCTCGCGGCCGTCGAGGCGGATCGACACCAGCTGCAGCTGTTCGCCGTCCAGGCGCAGCAATGTGCCGCCGGCGCCGTCTGCGCGCCGCACGTGCAGCTGCGCTTCCACCTCGGTCGAATCCACTGCCAGGTCGAACCAGAGCCCGACGCGCTCGATGCGGAAATCGAGCGCCTCGTAGTCGATCCGACGCACCGGCTCTCTGGACAGCGTCTTCATCGCGTCCGCAGCACGATCTGCAGCTCGAATCCCGAAACCGCGCCAGGCTCGATGCACACGCGGCCGCCCATTCGTTCGACCAGCATCTGCGCCAGCGCCAGCCCGATCTGGATGCTCTGGCCGGGCTTGCGTTCCGGCGCAGGGCGCTCCAGCGGGACGAAGGTGCGCCTCAGCTGCTCGATCGTCAGGGTCTGTCCGAGCTCGCTGATCCAGATGGCCACCTGATCGGTGCCGCGGCGCACGCCGATTCGAAGGGCGGCGCCCGGCCGGCCGCCGCGCAGCGCGCCCGCCAGCAGATTGACCAGGGCCTGCTTCAGACGGGCCGGCTCGGCCTGCACCGTCGCCGCCAGATCGGCTTCGGGCTCGAGGCGGATCTGGGCCGCCGCCGCCTGGCTGTCGAGCCGGGCCAGGCTGTCGCGGATGACCGGCTCCAGTGCAACAGCCGTCAGCGCGATCCGCAGCCGGCCGGCATCGAGCCGGGACAGCTCATCGAGATCGTCGATCAGCTGCAGCATCTGCCAGCCCGCCGTCTGGATCCGCTCGACGCGTTCGTGCTGCTGCGCCGACAAAGGCTGCGAGCGGTCCAGCGCGAGAATCTGAGCGAATCCGAGAATCGAGTTCAGCGGCGTGCGAAGCGCATGGCCGAAGTGCAACACCAGCTCCGGATCGCAACCGCCCCCGACGGGAGCCTCCTGGGCGCCGGGCGCGGATCGTTCGGTCGCGCCGGCGCTCATCGGGCCGACTCGAACAGCACCGTCAGCACGGCCTGGTTCTCGTGTTCAATATCTTCCAGCAGCTGTGCGGCCGTATTCCACTGCTGCGACGGCATCAACTCCTCCAGCTGCCCGCACATGGCGGCGAGCCGGTTCACGCCGAGGAACTCGGCCGACGACTTCATGGCGCGCGCGCTGCGGGCCAATTGTTCCGCATCGTGCTCGTCCAGTGCCATGCGCATTGCTTCCAGCAGCTGCTGCGAGCGCAGCGCGAACCGCTCCATCACGGTCGGACCGAAGCTGCGGTCCTGCGGCTTGGCGTCCGTCAAGCGCCGCACGGTCGCGCGCAGCCGGTCGGCATCGGACTGCGCATCGGCGGCCGATGCGCCCGTAGCGCCGGTGTGATGGCCGAGCGCGCGGCGCAACGAGGCCTCGAAGGCGTCTGCGTGGATGGGCTTGCTCACGTGATCGGCGAAACCTGCCATCAGGCAGCGCAACCGGTCGGGCTCCGACGCGTAGCCGGTGACCGCGATCACCGGGACCGGCGAGCGCTTCTCGGCCACCTCGCGTTTGCGCAACTGTTGCAATGCTTCGAAGCCGTTCAAGCCCGGCATGCCCAGGTCGAGCAGGATCAGGTCGAACTGACCTGCCAGCGCGAGCTCGATGGCCAGCTGGGCGTCGGTTTCGACGATGGCGCGGTGACCCAGCAGGGATACCAGGTGGGCTTGCATCGCGCTGGACAGCGGATCGTCGTCGACCACCAGAACTCGGGCGGACGCTCGCTGTGGGCTCGGATTTGGTTCCGAATCGCGATCCATCAAGACCCCACGGCCGGCGCGCGCCGCGTCCCACCGTCCTTGATCGCGGCAGTCGCGGACAGCTTGGCTCCAATATATCCCAAGCTGTTGAACATTGAGGCAAAAAAAGACCAACGACCCGGATGTCAGCCGGTCGTGCCCCGGGGCCGGCCCCCTCTTCGGGGGGCTTACTCGGTCTTGTCGGTGTCGGCCGCAGGAGGCGGCGCTGGCGCGGGTGCCTCGGGCGCGTCGGTTGGCGCGTGCGAGGCTGCCTTGCGCAGCCGCTTGGCCTCTTGCTTCTTTCTCTTGGCCTGCTCGCGCTGGCGCTTTTCGAAGGCGTAATTAGTCTTTGCCAATTAACGACCCTCGTTCAAGCGCGATCGCGCGTCAGGCTGATGCGGGCGCGCTTCAGATCACCCGGATCTGGGTCGCTTGCGGGCCCTTCGTGCCCGGCGCGACCACGAATTCGACCCGCTGGCCTTCCTGCAGGGTCTTGAAGCCGCTGCCCTGAATCTGCGAGAAATGCGCGAACAGGTCCTTTCCACCATCCTCGGGCGTGATAAATCCGAAGCCTTTGGATTCGTTGAACCACTTGACGGTGCCTTGTGCCATCTGACGTCCTTGCTGCGTGAGCGTGATTGAGATGTGAGAAGAGTTCCGTCCAGGCACGCGCCGGGACGTGCGAACGTCAAGTACGTTTACCAGTGGAACAGAGGCGCGGACCGAAGAGGTGTTGGGCCGGCACAGGGATCAGAGGATTGAACGAAACCTTAACGAATGCAGCCGAGGACGATACGCGAGAACCGCCCGCTTGTCCAACCCTCGGTGAACAGGACAGAAAGTCCGTTGGCGCGCCGCGGTTGAACCGCGCGGGCCGGCTGCGGCCCGCGGCGCCGAGTTGGCAGGCCTGCCCGCGTCAATGCTCGACGCGTTCCTTCTCTTTCTCCTTTTCCTTTTCTTTGGCCTTGTCGTGTTCCTTTTCGGCGGCTTTGCGCTTGTCGGCGCTTTGAGCGACTGCCTCCGGCTTGCCCTTGCCCTGCGCTGCGGGCGCCTGCGCCTTTTGCGTATCGGCCGGCTTGTTGGCCGAGGGCGCGGCCTTGGCCGCGGCGGCGGGCGGGTTCTGGTTGAGCGGCGGCGGCGCCCCCTGCGGAGTCCGAGTTTCCGCGCGATGCTCGACCGCAGCTTCGCTCGGCGCCGGTGATGGCGGGCGCGGCACCGGCAGGGACTGAGCCGCCGGCGCTGGCGCGCTCTGAGGCGCCGCGGCTGGCGGCATCGCGTGGGCTTCGCGGCCGACATCGCGCCGTTCAGGCGCCTCGCGCGGCTCGGCTGCGCCCTGGCTCTGCACCGGCGCCGCGCGGGGCGCGATCGGCGCGGCGGCGGGCCGCAGCTCGCCGCGAGGGCTGACGTGCACGATCTGTGGCGGCGGCAGGGCAACGGGCGCGCGGCCGCGCACGAAGGCCGGGATCGCCTGCTGCGCTGCCGGCGGCGGCGCGGCAACCCGCACCACCGCCGGCAGCGCGGCGGCCAGATGCGCCTGCGCGGGCACGGTCGCGTTGACCGCCTGTCCGGACGCGGTGGCGCTGGCGGGGGCCACGATCGTGACGTGCGTGATGTTGGTCACGTTCGTCACGTTGGTGACATTGGTGACGTTGTTGATGGTGGTCGTGTTGTTGCTGTTCGCGTTGTTGGTGATCCGCATGCCGACGTTGACGACCGGCGGCGCACTGATGACCACGGCTGGCGCCGTGCCGATCGGCGCCGGTACGATGATGCCGGGGCGCGAGCCGGGAGGGGGCGGCACGAACACGCCGTCGGGCCCGATCGGAGGCGGTCCCGCCACCACGCCAGGCAGCGGGCGCTCCACTTCGAAATAGCGATCGCGCGGCGGCGGCACGAATTCGACGCCGATCGAAGCCCAGTGCCCGGTGATGAAGATCACCACGCGGTTGCGATGCTCGTAGTAGGGCGGCACCCAGCGATAGGTGGGGCGGGGCGGCTCGGCCCAGCGGCCGTGGTCCCACACCCACATTCCATGCCAGACCCAGAAGCCGCCGATCCAAACGGCCCCGTACAACGGAGTCGGCGGAAACTCTTCCACCAGCATCGGCGGTGGAGCCCATGGACAGGCGACCGGCGGGGGCTGTTCGATCGGTGGCTCCACATACACGCTGACCACCGGCTGTGGGGGCGCTGGCTCGTACGCGATCTCTGCGGGCTCGCTCGGTGGCGCAGGCGGCGGGTAAGCGGCCGGCGGCGGCGCGTACGCGCTCGGATCAGGCTGCGCGGGAGGCGGCGGGAGTCTGTACGTTGGCACCGGCTGATAGACGACGCATCCGGCAACGAGCAGCGCCAAGGCGATCGACAGCTTCTTCATGAACCCCTCTCGAAAGCTTGCAACGTTCTGATGATGGCGTGGGTCCGGCCCGACAGCGAACGGTATAGCGCGCGGCCCATCGATTTGAACGCGCGAAAAGAGAGCGCGATGACGCAAGTGCCCGACCGAGTGCTTCCCTTTGTAACAGTGGCGCGCCGCGCCGCTGGACAGGCCCAAAAAAAAGCGCCGGGCATCCCGGCGCTCGTCTGAACGGGTGAAGCGTTCAAGCCATCACGCAACTCCACGGCCGCGGCGCGCGCCCGGCGCCATCCTGAAGCCGGGCGGAAGGTGCGCTCGCACCAGCGGGTCGGCGGCCTCCGCGCGCCCGCGCCCCGGGTTCGACCGGCTTGCGGGTGCGCCGCCCGGTCGGGCCGGGCGTTCGGACCACGGCTTGGACGCGGGCCGCGCGGCGTTGGCCGGGCGTGCGGCGTTGCCGCCGTTCCTGCCCGCAGGACGTTGACCCGCGTTGGCGGGCGAGCGAGGGCGCTCCGCGTGCGCGCGCGGTGCAGCAGCGCGTGGCCGCGACGGCGGCGCTGATCGCGCCGGGCGAGGGGGGCGCGCGGGCTGCGCATCGGTGTCCGGCTCGATGCGACTGCGCGATCCGGCCTCGAAGCCGGGCACCACCGCGCGGGGAATCGAGCGCTTGATCAGCCGCTCGATGTCGCGCAGGTTGCTCATCTCCTCCGCGCTCACCAGCGAGATCGCCTCGCCGGTCGCGCCGGCGCGACCGGTGCGTCCGATCCGGTGCACGTAGTCCTCCGGCACGTGGGGAATGTCGAAGTTCACCACGTGCGGCAGCAGCTCGATGTCCAGGCCGCGCGCCGCGATGTCGGTGGCGACCAGCGCTTGCAGCTTGGCGCTCTTGAACTCGGACAGGGCCCGGGTGCGGGCACCCTGGCTCTTGTTGCCGTGGATCGCCAGCGCGGTGATGCCGCCCTTTTCAAGCTGGCCGGCCAGCCGGTTGGCGCCGTGCTTGGTGCGAGTGAACACCAGCACCTGGAACCACTGATGCTCCTTGATCAGGTGAATCAGCAGCTCGGCCTTGCGCTTGGAGTCGACCGGGTGCACGGTCTGCTTGACCGCCTCGACGGTCGAGTTGCGCGGCGTGGCCTGGATCTGGACCGGCGAGTGCAGCAGGCCGCCCGCCAGGTCGCGGATCTCGTCGGAGAACGTCGCCGAGAACAGCAGGTTCTGCCGCTTCTTGGGCAGTATGGCCAGGATGCGCTTGATGTCCGGGATGAAGCCCATGTCGAGCATTCGATCGGCCTCGTCCAGCACCAGAACTTCGACGCCGGACAGGTCGACCGTGCGGCTGCGGTGATGATCGAGCAGCCGGCCCGGCGTGGCCACCAGGATGTCGACCCCGCGCCGCAGGGCCGTCACCTGCGGCTGGATACCGACGCCGCCGAACACGGTGGTGGAGGTGAATTTCAGGTGCTTGCCGTAGGTGCGAACACTTTCTTCGACCTGGGACGCCAGCTCGCGCGTGGGCGTCATGATCAGCACGCGGATCGGCGCACGGCCGGGTGCGCGCGGCGTGGTGGACAGCCGCTGCAGGATCGGCAGCACGAAGCCGGCCGTCTTGCCGGTGCCTGTTTGTGCGCCGGCGAGCAGGTCGCCGCCGGCGAGCACCGCGGGAATGGCTTGCAGTTGAATGGGCGTCGGCTGTGAGTAGCCGGCGTCGGCGACCGCGCGCAACAGCGCATCGGACAAGCCGAGGCTTGCAAATGACATTTTGAAAACTTTCCAGGGTTAGCCTGCCGGCGCTTCCAAATTGGAAGCGGGGCGTTCATCGACCAGCAGATTGCAGACGAACGATGTGGGTAAAGCGAGTCAGGATTGACTGCGGCATGGCCTGCTATCGCTAGAACAACAGGCGCTGGTCCATTGCCGCTGAAGTCAATTGTATCAGAACGCCGGCCGGTGATCGAACGAAATGGGAGCGGATGTCCCACTTGCCGCTCAATGGGGTGGTGAAACGGTTCAGAAGATCAGCCGATCACCTTGCTCATCGGCAGGAACTCGATGGTCAGGCCGGGTTCCAGCTCGTATTGAACGGGAGGGCCCGCGCTGTACCCGTGCACGCGGTAAAAATCGACGCCCGACAGCATCGCCATCAGCTCGAGGCGCGAGAAGCCCGCCGCGCGCGCTTCGGCTTCGCAGCGCTCGAGCAGCGCTCGCCCGATGCCTTGGCGGGCATGGGCCGGATCGATGAAAAACGCCCGGATCTTGGCCGCGTCCCGCTGCGGATCCAGCTCGGCCGCGTCGCGATGCGCGTGCGCATCGCCGCCGAACAGCGTGCGGCGCCGGCTCCAGCCGCCGCATCCGACGATGCGGCCGTTGGCCTCGGCGACCAGGAAAGTGCCGTCCCGGATCAGCTGCGTATCGACCCCGAAGGCCGCCCGCAACCCGGTTTCGACCTGACGCGGCGTGTACGCGCCCAGCGTCAAGGCGCGCGCCGAATGAGCGATCAGGGCCTCGAGCGCGCCGCGGTCATCGGGCGTCGCCTTGCGGATCGACAGGGCCGTGCCGGCACGGGCTGCAGTGGGCCCTTCGGCCACACGGGCGGTGGCCGCCAGCAGCGGCTTGAGCTTCGAAATCGCCTCTCCGGACAGTGGCCGCGACTTGCGAGTGGCCTGCTCGAGCTGCACCAGCACGCTGTCGGCCCACGCGACCAGCCGATCGCTTTGGAACAGCGCCTGCTCGACCGTGAGCGAGCTTCGCCCGATCGATTTGACGCGCGTGCCGATATCGATGCGTCCGGGCCAGGCGATTTCGCCGATGAAGTCGAGCTCCAGGCGCGCGATCACGAACTCGCAGCCAGCATCCATCAGGGGACTGGCGCCGCCGTAGGCCATCTCGACGCGTCCGGTTTCCAGCAGCGTTGCGAACACCGCATTGTTGACATGTCCCTGCCGGTCGGTGTCGCCGTAGCGCAGCTTGTCGAACGAGCGCAAAGGAAAATCTTCCAGGCGGGCTTGCCGTTTCATGGATCGTCCCTGGCGAGCGGGTGCCACGATTGTGGCAGACCGCGGCGAAACGAATCCGCGCGAGGCTTCCGGCAGCGAGCGGGCTACCTGGCGCTTCTTTGCTCTATTGCGAGTGCGCCTTGGCCCCGTCGAATGCCTTCGCAACCACGGCTGCACCCGGCCGGACGGTGTGGTAGATGCTGGAAACGTCGACCCACCCGACGATTCCGAACACGACCGATGTTGCGATCGTCAGCCTCACTCGCTGGGTCACGCTCAGGTTCGCGCGCACGAAAAAGACCAACGCGCCCACGGCGGACCAGATTCCGGCAAACACAATGACGTACACCACTTGCGGCTCCCCGCCTGCCTCCGACCTCGGAAACCATCCGGACGGATTAGCAGACACGGGTAGTACTGTGCGTTAAGCGGACAATCTTAGAAAGTGCGGAAAGTCACCATAAAGCGCCGGGGGCAGCCCCCCACGACGCCGAGGCACGGCCAGGGGCAGAGCCGCCGCCCACATCGGCCGCGTTACTTAAGAAGCGTCAAGGCCAGCACCGCGAACGTGTTGTTCGTCGTGTGAAGAACGGATAGAGGAGTGCGACGGGCGCTGCCGGCGCGCTGGATCACAGATCGCGCGGAATCAGCGACTCGACCTCGCGCCGGACGTTCTCGTGTAACCAGGGCGTGTCGCCATGGGAGGCGAGAAATTCCGACACCGCGATGAAGTGCACCACGTCGCAGAACGTCAGCGCGCGAGGGGCCGGCCACATCGCATAGCTTTCCTCGGCCTGGTCGAGCAGCCTGTCGGCCGACTTTGGGTTGGCGTGCTTGCGTGCAATGACGACCTGCCGGTACAGATCGCGTCCCCGCAACCTCGCATCCGCGGCCGACACGCTCCGGTACAGGTCCAGCAGCTCGCGGCTGACGCGCCGGACGAAGCGCTGTTCGCGTCCGGGCAGAAGGGCCACCAGGCGGTCGCGCCAGCCGGCTTCAGGCGGCGGCCCCGGTGCCACGCTTGCGTGAGGCTGACTGACAGGAAGCCTCAGGATCGTCTCTGTACGGGGGGTCGGCTCCCAGTCATCGATGATCGGTTCAGACGGCGGCGGGCTCGCCGCAAGAGGCGGCGCCGGTTCGAACGCAGGGGCGGCGGGTTGAACCGGGGCAGGAGCGGCCTCGCGGTCGGAGCGCGCCGCACTGGAGGCCTTGCGTGCGGCTTCCGCCTGAGCGATGGCCGCAAAGTGTTCGGGATCGGCGCTGAACACGTCCCGACAGCGGCCGCTGCAGAAGCAGAACAGCGATCCGCCATGAACGATGCGATGCGGTGAGTGCGCATCGACCGACTTCCCGCAGACCGGATCGGTCAGCGCTTCAGATCCACCTATCTCGCGCACAGTGCGAGGCCCTCCCAGCGATGCACCAAGGCGTTCGTCCAAACCCACCCCACGCAAAAACGTAAGAAAATGTAAACGGCGTGTAAAACTAGATCTTAATGCAGACTAAGTTGGTGCAAATCTAACCGGTTATTGGGGCGCTGAGTCTGGTCGCGGCCAGGGGCGCTATAGCCCTGCTCGGCGTCCTATACCTCGTTCGCCTGGTTCTGACCAGCGAATGCAGAAAGACGCTCCCGTCGAAACCAGAGGCGGACGATGGCCGCGCCAGACTCACGGCTGAAGGGAACTTGCGTTTGATATGGTGTTATAGTTAACTACATCAGCAATCGTCAGCTGGACTGCATGACGGATCGCGAGTGGAACGACGGTCAGCCGATCTACCGCCAGCTTCGGGACCGCGTCGTCGCGATGATTCTCGACGGCGTGCTCAAAGAAGGCGACCCGCTGCCGTCCGTGCGCAATGTCGCGGCCGAGTATCGGGTCAATCCGCTCACCGTCCTGAAGGGCTATCAGCAACTGGTCGACGAGCAGTTGGTTGAGAGCAAGCGGGGTCGGGGCATGTTCATCAATGCGGGGGCGCGCAATCTGCTGTTGCAGGGCGAGCGCCAGAAGTTTCTTGCGGAAGAATGGCCG